>JAODMM010000075.1 GCA_025465015.1 Cryobacterium sp.
CTCATCCATTTCAGTAGCGCCGATCGAACGAAATCGGCGGCCATAGTTTGCATCAATACAGGTCGAATAGCAAACTCCGTCGGCGGGATATGTGACCTGCATGGTGCTCAACTTGCGGCACGCCCGGCGTATTCCCCGAAAGTGGGGGCATTGCGTGACATTCTGAGGCTCAACCAGTGATCGCGAGAGGGCTTTCGCCATGCAGGAATTGAAAGTAATCGGAGTCGAGAACGGCGCGCTGCTCGCAGCTAGTGAAGAGGGCGACCGTTTCCGCATCGCCATCGACGAAGTTCTCGAATCCCGACTTCGTCAAACCAAGACAGAATCCTCGGACCGGCCCAAGCTGTCGCCGCGGGAAATCCAAACCCATATACGTTCCGGCCTCTCAGCCGAGGATGTGGCGGCGGTGACCGGCGCCTCGTTGGACTATGTGCGCAGGTTTGAGGGTCCTATCGTCGCCGAGCGTGAATACATCGTCGCAGCCGCACTCAGCGTTCCGGTGCATACGGCGTCGGAGCTGGACCCGCTGGACGAAGGTGCAAATTTCGGTACCGTCATCCGGGAACGACTCGCCGCCCTCGGAGCGTCCAGCGAGCGCTGGGCCAGCTGGAAGGAACCTGCCGGCGGCTGGGTGGTCAAACTGTCCTTCACAGCGGACGAGATCGACCATGACGCGCGATGGGGCTTCGAGCCCAAGAAGAACGCCCTCTCCCCTCTCGGGAGCGAGGCGATCGCTCTGTCTCAGCAGGGTGAGCTGAAAGGTGCCCTGATCCCGCGACTGCGCGCCGTGAGCGCTGAGACGACGGAAGCCGACGTCTCCCGCTTCGACAGCGCAGCGTTCGCCTTCCGTGATTCCCTCGCGGACGAGATCCTCAACGACACAGCCCCGCACCTCGAGCCTGTTCCCTACAGCCGACCAGGCGCCACGTCGGATGCCGTCTCTCGAGCAGCCATAAAGCGAGCTGATGAGCCTGCCCGAAGCGTCAACTCCGACGACACGGCGGACCTGCTCGAGTCGCTGCGGCGGCGTCGTGGGGAACGGGAGGCGGCGGTGCACGACCTCGACGACGCATTGCGTCCGGCGGGAGCGGCAGCGCGGATCGCGGACGCTCCGGTGGCTGCTGTCGAGGACGAGCCCGCCCCGACGGTGGAACCGGCCCCCAACGCCTGGGCCAACCAGGCGGCAAAAGCCCAGGGTCGAAGCGGTGGTGCTCACCCCAAACGGGGACGCGCTTCGATGCCCAGCTGGGACGAGATCGTCTTCGGAGCACGCACAGACGACGACCTCGCTTGAGAACACGCCCATCGCTGCCCTGACGTGGCACGAGCACGATATCCCGTCGTTCGAGCAGGCGGTGGACGTACGTGGTCGCTTCCTCGGAACGACGGGGTCAAGCACCGCCGGCGCACAGGCCGGTCGATGGAGGATGGCGAAGTGCGAGGCATCCGCACACGAATTCGGCCCACGCCGGTGGGGGCCTCCCAGGTTCAGGCGCCCACCACGCTAGCCTGAGAAGGTGCATCTGACGTCGAGCCTCCAGACGTCGAACCGGATACCGCTGCTGCAGGTGGCAAAGACGTCGTTCGCCACCATCATGGCCTGGATTGTGGCCCAGCTCGTTTTGCCGGCCGAGCTGCCCATCTTCGCTGCGATCGCGGCACTGCTGGTGGTGCAGCCGAGCATCAACCAGTCCCTGGGCAAGGCCATCGAACGAAGCCTCGGGGTGATCGGGGGGGTCATTGTCGCCTCCGCCATCGGGTTCTTCTTCGGCAGCTCCAGTTGGATCGTGCTGGCGACGATCGTGTTGTGCATCCTGCTCGCGTGGGCGTTACGCCTCACACCGGGTTCATCAAATCAGATGCCCATCAGCGCTATGCTCGTGCTTTCGATCGGAGCGAACACACCGGCCTATGCGCTGGACCGCATCATCGAGACCGTGATCGGAGCGGTCATCGCCCTTGTCGTCAACGTGCTCATCGTGCCGCCGGTCCTCCTCGGACCCTCCCGCGAATCGGTGGGCCTGCTTGCGCACGAAGTGGCCGACACGCTCGACCGTGTCGCCGCCGCCCTGCTTACCCCGCAGACCCCTGCGGAACTTCAGGAGCTCATGATCAAGGCTCGGCTGCTCCGACCGATGCAGGCAGCGGCCGACAAGGCGATCGACCAGGCTGAAGAGAGCCTCACTTTAAATCCCCGGGAGGCACGGCATCGCGCCACGCTCGACACCGACAAGGAACTCCGCGATCGACTGCGTACACTCGTCACCCGCGCGATCGGCATGACCCGCGCCCTACGGGACCACTACGACGATTCCCTGCACCTTGAACCCAGCGTGCAGGCGTTCTCCCTCGAACTCGGTCGCGCCGCGCACGATCTTCGTTTGATCGCTTCCGACGCCGACCGCCGCCCGGGTGAGAAGACACCGTCCTTCGCGGAAGCGCCGGCCCTCACCGCGCCCCTCACGATCGCGACGCCGCATCCGCAGCACTGGATTCTGATCGGGTCGCTGATGGAGGACCTGCGCCGAGTTCGGGAAGAGATCGTCGGCGACTAAGAGCACCGGGAACGAGTCGGACTTCATCCGCTCGCGTCGCCTCGTTTCCCACGCGGCTGCCAACGGTCCGTCGGCAGTTTTCGTTCGAACCGGAAGCCGTTCCTCGCCGGTCGCGCTCAATCTCGTCGTTGCGACGACGTTGTGGGGCGGGCGGGAGTACCGGCTCGCGCAACAGAACAGGGGGTTCCGCCGAAGCGGAACCCCCTGTATCAACACTCAGAGCCAGTTGTGAAGTGGCCAGCCCGAGTCGGTCGCGTCTGAGTCAGTCGCGTCCGGGTCAGATCAGTCCTGGTTGAGGACGGCCTGAAGCTCAAGGGTGATGGTCACCTTGTCGCCGAGGAGAACGCCACCGGTTTCGAGGGCCGCGTTGTAGGTGAGTCCGAAGTCTTCGCGAGCCACCTCGGTCTTCGCGGTTGCACCGGCCTTGTAGTTACCGTAAGGGTCTCCACCGAAGCCGCCGAACTCGAACTCGAACGTCACCGGCTTGGTGACGCCCTTCATGGTGAGAAGTCCGTCGACGAGGTATTCGCCCTTCACCTCACGCACGCCCGTGGACACGAAGTCGATGGTCGGGTACGTTGCGGCGTCGAAGAAGTCACCGGTGCGCAGGTGGCCGTCGCGGTTGGGCTCGTTGGTGTTGACAGAGGCCACAACGGCGGATGCGGTCACGGTCGAGTCCAGCGGGTTCGGGGCTGTCACGAACGTCGCGTTGAACTCCTCGAACTTGCCTTTGACCTTGCTGATCATGATGTGACGGATGCTGAAGCCGACCTCGCTGTGGGTGGGGTCGATGGTCCAGGTGCCGGCCCGGTAGCCGGGGATGCTGGTCGTGGTCGTGTCGGTCATTGTTCTCCCTCAAGTAGTCAAGGCAAGTGAACCTCGCCTCAGATGTATGCAAGCGCATGTTTCCACCGTATATTCCGAATCCGCAGAATCTTTTGTACCGACTTCTGGCGATCTTCCCGCACTGCCGACCACCCGCCACGCTCCGAACATCCATCGAGCGATACCGACCAGTCGTGCGCGTGTTACCCGGCGGGGCGATTATGCTCCGAGCATCGGGAGGAGAACGATGGGTGCGCCGGATATCGCCGGGGAAGCGATCCTTATCGCCGGTGGTGGCCGCGCCATTCTTCTTCAGCTGGCCGACCCGGCCATCGGTCATGGCGTGGCGGATCACAGCAATTTCGACTCCCGCCCGCTCGACCGTCTGCACGCAACGCTCACCTTCGCGTATGCGACCGTGTTCGGCACGCCTGAGCAAGTAGCCGAGGTGCGGGCGCGGGTCAACAACGCTCATGGTCCGGTGCACAGTGCCGGACTGGCCGGTTCGCCCGCCTACGACGCGTTCTCTCCCGAGTTGCAGCTCTGGGTGGCGGCAACCTTGTACGACTCTGCGATGTCCGTCTACGAGCTCGTGTACGGGTCATTGGATGACGCCACCGCCGACCTGATTTATGCGGAATACGGGCAGCTCGGCATGAACCTGCAGATGCCGGAGGGGCTCTGGCCGCCGGATCGAGACGCGTTCGCCGACTATTGGAATGGCCGATTGTCGAGCCTTCGAACGGATAGGACCACCCGGTCCGTGGCCCAGCGGATGTTGCATCCCCGGTCCGCACCGCTCCCCCTTCGCTTGGCCATGCCCCTCGGACGCCTCGTAAGCGTGGGGCTGCTCCCGGCTGCCGTCCGAGAAGCGTATGGGATTCCATGGTCAGCGGCGAACCAGAGACGATACACACGGGTATGGGCTCTCACCCGCGCGATCTACCCCCTACTCCCCGATGCCCTTCGACACTGGCCGAGGAGGCACTACCTGCGCAGACTCGACGTGCGCAGACTCGATGGGCACACATGACCCGCCTTCTCTGCTGGGTCTCGCCGTGAGCCCGGAGGCGAGTGTGTGGCGGCCCCCTAACGCCAGAGGTGAGCAGAAGCCGAAGGCATGCAGGAGCGTGACCGATCGCTGAGGCTAACATTGGCGTTCTGAGGGAGCAAACCACGCCATGGGACACAAACGATGAACACGACAGGCGCTGATATTCGCGACGATGCGGGAGCGGCGGGCCCTCGCACCGGGCGACCGGGGCACGACCGGCTGGGCGTTCTCGCGATAGCCGTGGAGACCTTCCACGAGTTCGGATACGATGCGACCTCGATGGGGATCCTGGCTGAACGCTTGGGAACGAGCAAATCGGCCATCTACCATCACTTCCGCAGCAAGGAGGAAGTCCTTGAACAGGCTCTTGACCATGCCCTGGGTGGCCTCGAAGCGATCCTCGAGGACTCACGGGCGGCCGACGGCCCGGCCGAGGGCCGCCTTCGCTTCGTCGTGAGCGAGGCCGTCCGTGTGCTGTGCGAGCGCCTCGCCCACGTGACGTTGCTGTTACGACTTCGCGGTAACACCGACGTCGAGCGTGAAGCGCTCGAGCGACGTCGGCGCTTCAATGCGGCTCTGGCCGAGCTGGTGGAGGCGGCACGGAGGGAAGGTACCCTCCGATCTGACATTGACCCGCGTACAACGACCCGCCTGCTGGTCGGAATGATCAATTCGATCGTCGAATGGTACCGCCCCGGCGGGCCGATGACGCCCGAGCGGCTTGCTCAAGATGTACTCGCCGTCGCCTTCACGGGCATCCGCGCGCGGGAGCATGTTCGTCCGCGTGAACTTCCGGCCCGATTCTCCGGCGAATACCGTGATTTCTAGGCAGGGCCCTCGCCGTAGACCAGCCGGTAGTGCGACTCATACTGGCGGCGACCCACCAGGCGGTACATGATCCGGGCAGCGAGAGGCATGTTCGCCTTCATCCAGGCATCACGCTCCGAAGGCGGGAAACCGTCGAGAATGAATCCGAGCTGGATCAGCAGTCGGTTCTTCGGGATCGCCTCCCTGCCATGCTTGCCTAATTCGTCCCACTCCCGCTGCGACATCGTGGCCGAGGCGACGGGCAGGATGTCGTGCTCCTCCTGCCCGAGATGCGTGAACAGGGCTTCACGCACCTCGTCGAGGATCGATGCGACACGCTCGCCGGCAGCCAAATCAACGCCCGCCTGCCATGACGGTACGGCCTCGTCGAGCCGGGCGAGGAGCTCGGCGACACCGGCGTGTTGGGCCCGCATCCGCCCAACATGCAGAGCGCACGACGGGGACCGCGCCTCCAGTTCGTCCCAGAGGTGGACGTCCTCGCCATGGTGGTGGTTGTGCAGCCCGCCGGATATCTCTCTGACATGGGCACCGATGACGCCAGCTCGTTGACTGTCGCCGGGAGCGACCTGGCGAACCAGTCTCGGGGCGTCGGTGAATACTCGACGAAAGAGGCCGTGGATCACCAGCATGTCGCTGGTGTCGCAACCGGGTGCCCGTTCTGGTTCACCGGTCGGGGCATTGCTGGCGGGTAGTCGCGTTGCCATGGTCCCTCGCTTCGTTGGTCGGATTGCCGCACGCTACCACTTCCGTGCGATGCAGGGAATCGTCCCCCGATCCTGCCGCGCGGCGGGCAGCGGGTTCACCGTTTCCTCCTCTCGAGGAATGCGCTCATCCGGGCGATCTTCGCATCTGACTCGAACAGAATCGCCTGGGCCTCATTGTCCGCATGCGGATGCGCGTCAGGGACGGCATGGAAGACGCGCTTAGCCAGCCGAGTGGCGAGCGGGTCCTTCTCGGCGATCCGGTCGGCGAGGGCGTGGGCGGCGGGCACGAGGACCTCGGCCGGGTGCAACTCGGTGACGAGATGAAGGGCCAGCGCCTCCCGGGCGTCGAGGACCCGGCCGGCGAGGATCACCTCCTTGGCAACCGGTTCGCCGACCAACTGCGCGAGGCGCCACAACGCTCCCGCCGCGGGAATTATCCCGAAGGAGGTCTCGGGATTACCGATGCGCGCCCTGCTCGACGCAATACGGAAATCCGCGGCATAGGCGAGTTCAGCACCGCCGCCCGCCGCCCAGCCGTCAATGGCCGCGATCACCGGCATGGGCAGTTCCGCGATCCGCACGAATAGGAGCGAGTTGATCCCCGTCAGTGCATCGGCGGGACGCCGGTTCCGCAGCTCAGCGATGTCCGCGCCCGATGCAAATACCCCCTGGGACCCAGAGATGATCAGAATGCGCGGCTGCACCTCAAGCTCTGCACAGACGAGGTGAAGTTCCTCCACCATGTCGCGGTTGATCGCATTGCGGGAGTCGCCGCGAGTTAACTGCACGTGCACCCGGTCCGCGCGGTCATCCACGATCAAGGTTGAGAATGTGCGCATCACGGACGTTGCTCAACCGTGAGCGGCACGGCTTCCGCCATTGCCCATCACCTTCGACGCAGAATAACTAACTGACCGTTCGTTCTGTAAAAGAATGACACAGGGAATCAGCCGGGTCAATCCCGTCAGGCGAGGTGCGGCCTAGAAGAAGTCGTCGGGCGCGCCGGCTGCCTTCGTCACTTCGCTCGTGCCCACACCGGCGGCATTGAGCTTGACCAGTGCAACGCGCAGGCCGGCTTCCATCTGTGCCGCCCACACCTCGGTTTCCCGGCTTGCCGCAGCAGCGGTCTCAGCTCGCGCGACGGCTTTTTCCTTCTCGGCCCGCTCACTCCTGACCTGCTGCATGCTGAGAGTGATCCCGTAATACGCCGCCACCATTGAAGCAATCGGCACGGCGATGACCGCTAGGGCGATGATGGACTCCGCGGAGACGTTGGCGAAGACCATGACGATGAATGCCAGCGCGAGCGCCATGATCGCGACTAGGACGACGAGTGCGGCCTTGTCGAACGAGAACCCGCGGCTGGCGCCGAGCCGGCTTGCCGTGCCGTCTTTGAGCTCCCGACCCGTCGTGCTGCCGGTGGGGGCACTCAGGACTGCCGTTGGACTCGTGGTTTCCGCAGCCGTCGCTGCATGCACCCCCCCGGGGACACCCGGCGCCCCTGGGGTGCCTTGCGGCACGGCCTGGGGGGCGGTTGGCGACAGCGCCTGTGGCGCGGCTTGGGGCTGCGCGGGGCGCTGGGTCTTGGGCAGATCAGTCATCTCTCACTCCGTCATCCGGTTGTCGTCTGTACTGTTCGTGCGTGGCCATTGTGCTGTGCCCCTTCCTGCTGGTCAAGCACGCCACCCCGTTCCGGGAGAAAGACGCGTTTGTAGCGCCGACCGTCCGGGAGTTCAACACTCTGGCTACTGAGACGTCCCCGACTGATCTGAAGGTAGATCGCCTGCGGTGTGACGTTCAACGCGATCGCCGCTTCGGCGACCGATAGACCGGGAAGATCGACGGGCACACTACTGGGACGTGCGGAACGTTTCCTACCGGCTTCGTGCCGTGCGGCGATCTCCTCGTCGCTGCCGGCCCAGCGCCACTTGGCTGCGGCCGGTTTGACTCCGCAAGCCCCGGCGATGTCGCCCCAGCCGAGCCCCTGCGTCAGAGCCTCCCTCACCGCCACCAGCGTGGCCGCGTCTGTCTCAAGCGCCCTGACAAGCAAGCGGATGCCACGCAGCCGCTCCAGGGGCGAGGTCGCTGGGTCAGCGTCGATCCCGGCCAACCGGCTCAAGGCATCGTTTGTGGAGACGTGAAGGAAGTGACCCATGATTCCTCACCGTACACGCGCGAGGTTGTAGGCCGAAAAAATTCGTTACTTCCGGGAATCGGGATGATCGTCACCGATATGCCCGGGCGCCGCAGCAAGGACCCGCTGCACGAATGCGGAGTATTCGTCCATGTAGTGCCGCAAGAAGGCTTCCGTGGTCTCGTTCTTGATCTCACCATCGGGCCCGAAGGACTCCGCTTCGAAGCGAATGTAGGCCTCCGGCGCGTTCAGCTGTGGGGCATCGAGGAAGCTGAGGACCCCGCGCATCGAGGACTGCATGACAGCCGTGCCGATACCTCCCGGGGACGCACCGATGATTCCCGTCGGCTTCCGCGCGAATGAGTTCGTTCCCCAGGGACGCGACCCCCAGTCGATGGCGTTCTTCAAAGCTCCCGGGATCGAGCGATTGTATTCAGGCGAGATGAACAGGATGCCGTCGGATGCCTCGATCGCCGCCTTGAGGTCACGTCCGGCCGGCGGGAAGTCCTGGTCGTAGTCCGAGCTGTACAAGGGCAGGTCTCGGATGGGGATCTCGGTGAAATCCAGGTGGTCGGGGGCGACCTTCAGAAGTGCCTTCGAGAGGATCCGGTTGATCGAATTGCTGGCGAGGCTTCCGACGAAGTATCCGATCTTGTACGCGGCCATAGTCCTGTTCCTTCCAAACGACAGGCAGCATTTTGCTGGTGTGCTGCCTGCACCGTGCATGATTTAGATTTTTTCGGGCCCCCCTTCCGGTCTAGCACGACAAGCGATGCACAGCTAGACCCGATTCCACCCCGCCATCCTCTCCCGCGGCGCTCACTCGGCTGTCACTTGGACGTCCGTCGGCACCGGCGACACCATGACCGCGACAGAATGACCGGCGAGACGGACTGCGTCTGGACGATACTCGAGGACGGCTTCCTCGTCGGTGGCGAACGTCAGGGCTATGGCAGCAGACTCCGCGGGAAGGCTCAGGGGAACGGTGCGTGGCTCGTCGCTGAAGTTCACCAGTATCTCGGAGTCGCCGCGACGCAGGGTCAACCAACGGTCCGATTCATCGCATCGCACGCTGAGGCGGTCGAAGCGCGGGTCGGTGAAAGAGGAGTTGCTTCGGCGGAGGGCGCCGAGCTTGCGGTAGAAATCGAGCAGGGCGGCATGCTGCGGCTGGTCGATTTCCTCCCAGACGAGTTTGGAGCGCTCGAAGGTCTGGGGGTCCTGCGGGTCAGGCACCTGGTTGGGATCCCAGCCCATCCTCGCGAACTCGTCGATACGGCCCGTGGCTGTGGCCTCGCCCAACTCCGGCTCCGGATGGGAGGTGAAGAACTGCCAGGGCGTTGAAGCGCCCCACTCCTCCCCCATGAACAGCATGGGGGTGTAGGGGCCGAGAAGTGTCAGCGTCGCGGCGATGGCCAGCTGCCCGGGGTCGAGGTGCGCGGTCAGCCGGTCCCCGGTAGCGCGATTTCCGATCTGGTCATGATTCTGCGAGCCGACGACAAGACGCCAGGCGGGCATGCGTTCGGTGTCGATTCTCCGACCGTGCAGTCGCCCGCGGAAACTGGAGAAGGTGCCGTCATGAAAGAACCCTCTCGTCAGAACCTTCTGGAGCGCACGGAGGGGTTCGAAGTCGGCGTAGTAGCCGACAGTCTCCCGGGTGAGGGCGACATGGACGGCGTGATGGAAGTCGTCACTCCATTGCGCATCAAGCCCGTAGCCGGCGGCCTCCCGGGGCGTGATCAAGCGCGGGTCATTGAGATCTGATTCTGCAATGAGGGTCAGCGGACGCCGTACAGCAGCACTCAGCGCGGCTACCTCGCCGGCCAGCTCCTCGAGGACATGCGTTGCACGGTGGTCCCGGAGCGCGTGGACGGCATCAAGACGCAGGCCGTCGACGTGGTAGTCGCGAAGCCACATGAGCGCGTTCTCGATGATGTAGCGGCGCACCGGGTCCGAGTCGGGACCATCGAGGTTGATGGACGCCCCCCAGGTGTTCCCCGCCTCCTCGCTGAGATACGGGCCGAACATCGGCAGGTAGTTGCCGCTGGGACCGAGGTGATTGTAGACGACGTCCTGGATGACTCCGATCCCTGCTGCATGGCAGGAGTCCACGAAGCGCTGGTAGGCCGCGGGTCCCCCGTACTGCTCATGCACGGCGTACCAGAGCACCCCGTCGTAGCCCCAGTTGTGCGTGCCGTTGAACGCGTTCACCGGCAGGAGTTCGACGAAGTCGATACCGAGCGCCACCAGATGATCGAGCCGTCCGGCGGCCGCCTCAAGTGTCCCTTCGGGAGTGAAAGTGCCGATGTGCAGCTCATACACGGTGCTGCCGCCGAGGGGGCGGCCCGTCCATGCCGCGTCTTGCCACTCGTGGCGACCCGGGTCGAAGGTGCGGGACAACTCATGTACTCCACGCGGCTGACGGCGGGACCGCGGGTCGGGGAACGGCCCCTGACCGTCGACGCGGAAGCCGTAGTCGATATCCTCCCCCGCCGCAGCCGCGCCCGCACCGGGATGAGCAGTTCGCCACCAGCCGTCCGTCGAGCGGTCCATGGAATGCTCCCCTTCGGCGACGACGAGTTCGACCGTGCTGGCCGACGGCGCCCATACCTCGAACAGGTGGCGCGGGTTCAATGTCATGGCTGGTCTCCGTCCGGTATGAGGAGGGCAACGGGATAACGGCTGAGAACATCGCCCACCCGGACAATGCCGCCTCCGTACCGATTCCCGGTGAGTACGTCGACGTGGGGACATCCGGCCAGCACGAGGGTGGTGTCGCCCCACCCGCCTGCTGCGGCGAGCCGAACGGGAAGCCTGGTCGCGAGGGTCACCGCCGCCCCACGGTCGAAGGCGACGAGATGGTCCGCAGCGGCTCCGAAGACGGAAAGCGGCGCGTAGCGGATAAAACGCTCGGGTTCGTCGCGACGCAGACGAAGGGCACGCGACGTGACCAGCAGCTTGGCTGCACCGGTGTCGTCCACTGGTGGAAGCCATCCTTGTGTGAGCGAGAAGAGGTACTCACGGCGGATATCGAAGTTCACCGGTCGGCGATTGTCGGGGTCGACAAGTGACGTCTCCCAGAGCTCGCTGCCCTGATAGACGTCAGGCACTCCGGGGGCGGTGACTTGCAGGAGCTTCGCCGAGAGGGAGTTGCTCCAGCCTGCCTGCTGCACCCGGGCCACGAAACCGCCCACCAGCGCGGCCACATGCTCGTCGGTGAAGGCCCGGTCGACAAGGGCGTGCATAGCCGACTCGAACTCCTCATCCGGTTCCGTCCACCGGGTGGAGGTTCCAGCCTCCCGCGCCGCCTTCTCGGCATAACCGAGCAGTCGCTCCTTCGACGCCGGCCAGGCACCCACAATCGCCTGCCAGAGCAGATTCTCGAACGGCGGGTCCCCGAGCGGAGCGGCAACGTGAAGCTTCTGCAGCAGCGCGTCCCACTCGTCGGGGATTTCGGCCAGGACGTTGATGCGGGCACGCACGTCCTCCCCGCGCTTGGTGTCGTGAGTCGTGAGGGTGGTCTGGGACCAGGGGAAAGATGCCTGCCGAAGTTGTTGCCGACGGTGGAACTCGTTCAGGTCGATAGAGAACTCGCCCGGGTCAGCACCGACTTCGTTGAGGGAGGTCAGGCGACTGTAGCGGTAGTACGCGGTGTCCTCCACCCCCTTTGCCATCACCATGCCCGAAGTCTGCTGGAAGCGCACGGCCGCCGCATGCCCAGGGTCGCCGAGCACCGGAAGGAGCAGGTCGATGACGGTGGCGAGGTCGGGGCGCCGAAGCCGCGCCAGGCGGGCGGCCTCTCCGAGGTTCTCCAGTCCCACCGGGAGGTAGCTCCGGTACACGGGGAACCAAGCCAGGAGCTCTGCGATGGCGTCATCTGCCTCGTTGATCTCGGGAACGAGCCGGGCAAGCCGGAGGACTTCAGAGCGGAGGATCCCATCAGCGATCGCGCGCTTGCTGAGATACACCATCTCCGCCCAGGAGGCGGCGTTGGAATCATCGTTTTGGAGGCGCGCCTCCAGCTCATCGAGCCGACGTTGCCCGGCGGGGTCGACGAGCACGCGGTCGAAGTCCGCGAGGGCGTCGTACCCCGTTGTTCCGGCCGACGCCCAGTGGGACGGCAACTGCTCTGGTCCCTCCAAGATTTTCTCCACCAGGACGTACGAAGCGCCGGTGGCCGCGCGGAGTCGGTCGAGGTAATCTCCCGGCGCAGCGAGACCGTCCGGGTGGTCCACTCGGAGCCCGTCGATCAGCCCGTCCTTCACCCAGCGGATGATCTCTCGGTGTGACTCCTCGAACACGGTCGGGATCTCCACCCGGATGCCAGCGAGGGTGTTGACGGCGAAGAACCTGCGATAGTTCAGCTCCGCATCAGCTCGGCGCCAGTTGACGAGTTCGTAATTCTGCCGCTCATGCACGATGCGCGCGTCCGTTGTGTCATCGGCCGTACCCGGGGCGAGCGGATACCGGTTCTCATAGTAGAGAAGTTCGTCTCCCACGACCTCGAGCCGGTCGAGCTCGTTCTCGCCGTCGCCCAGCACCGGGATCCGGACCTTCCCGCCCCCGAAATCCCAGTCCACATCGAAAGCCTCCGCATACCGGGACGCGTGCCCGTGCTTGAGCAAATCCCACCACCACGCGTTGTGAGCCGGGGTTTCGACGCCCATGTGGTTCGGAACGATGTCGACGAGGATCCCGAGGCCCGCCTCGTGGGCGGCGGATGCCAGCCGTTCCAGCGCGGCCGCGCCACCACGGGCGGGGTCGATCCGTGAATGATCAACTACGTCGTACCCGTGATCGGAGCCTTCTTCCGCCTCCAGGAGGGGCGACAGGTAGAGCCAGTCGGCGCCGAGATCCCGCACATAGTCGACGACGCCCGCGGCGGAGTCCAGATCGAAGGACCGCCGGATCTGCAACCGGTACGTGGACAGAGGGGTTCTCACGCGCCCGTCCCGTCTGCGTCGTTGGAGGCGGCGTTCTTGCCCGTCGATTTGCCTCCCTTGCCCGACGGCGCACCTTTTCCTCGCGTGCCTTCCTTGCCCTCGGGAGGCGCGGGCGCCGGGCTTGCTTCGTCAGGCTGTGCGGTAGGCACGGCTACGCCCTCCGCAGTCCGCTCGGTGACTGCGTCAGCGACGAGTGCCGGCACCGCCGGCGCACCTGCAAGAGATGCGGCTACGGAATGATCCGGGGCAACCTCGGGGGGCTGATAGGCCCGGAGGACGACAAGCGAGCGGGAAGCCACAGTCTGTTTCGCACCAGCGGGGCGCGGCACGGCATCGGCTCCCTCCCCGGCAGTATCCACGACGATCTCCCATGCCTCCGAGTACTCCTCAGGTGGGAGGGTGATCTCCACGTCCTCGTGCTCGGCACTGAAGTAGATGAGGAAGTTAACATCCGTCACCGGACGTCCGCGGGAATCGACTTCGCGAATTCCGTGACCGTTGAGGAAGACGCCCACCGCGCGGGCGTGTTGCTGGTCCCAGTCCTCCGGCTGCATGGCCGCGCCGTCGCTGTTCAACCAGACGATGTCGGGCAACGGTTCACCCTCACCGCGGCGCGCGGGTCGTCCATCGAAGAACCGGCTGCGGCGGAAGGTGGGGTGCTCCTTGCGAAGGCGCGCCACCGCGGCGGTGAACTCGATGAGCGGGTAATCCGCGTCCTCCCAGTGGATCCAACTGATCTCGCTGTCTTGGGCATAGGTGTTGTTGTTACCCTGCTGAGTTCGCCCGAGTTCGTCACCGTGCAGGATCATCGGAACACCCTGCGACAGAAGCAACGTCGCGAGGAAGTTGCGGTGCTGCCGCGCCCGGAGCCCGCGCACCTCGGGGTCGTCGGTCGGACCCTCGATGCCGCAGTTCCAGGACCGGTTATGCGACTCACCATCCTGGTTGTTCTCACCGTTCGCCTCATTGTGCTTTTCGTTGTAGGAGACGAGGTCGGTCATCGTGAAGCCGTCGTGGGCGGTGATGAAGTTGATCGAGGCAACGGGGCGGCGACCGGAGTGTTCATAGAGGTCAGCCGACCCGGTGATCCGGGACGCGAACTCGCCGAGCGTTGACGGTTCTCCCCGCCAGAAGTCACGGACGGTGTCCCGGTACTTCCCATTCCATTCCGACCACTGCGGCGGGAAGTTGCCCACCTGATAACCTCCCGGCCCCACGTCCCACGGCTCAGCGATCAGTTTCACCTGCGAGACGATCGGGTCCTGCTGCACGAGCTCAAAGAATGTCGACAGCCTGTCCACGTCGTGTAGTTCGCGCGCCAGCGCCGACGCTAAGTCGAACCGGAACCCGTCAACATGCATCTCCGTCACCCAGTAACGCAGGGAGTCCATGATGAGCTGCAGCGAATGCGGGTGGCGCACATTCAGGGTGTTGCCGGTGCCCGTGTAGTCCATGTAATAACGGCGGTCATCCTCGACGAGCCGGTAGTAGGCAGCATTGTCGATGCCCTTGAACGAGAGCGTCGGGCCAAGGTGGTTGCCCTCCGCGGTGTGGTTGTAGACCACGTCGAGGATGACCTCGATGCCGGCTTCGTGCAAGGTGCGCACCATGCTCTTGAATTCCTGCACCTGCTGACCGGTGTCTCCGATCGAGGAGTAGGTGTTCTGGGGAGCGAAGAACCCGATCGTGTTGTAACCCCAGTAGTTGCTGAGACCCTTCTCCATCAGAGTGCTGTCGTTCACGAACTGGTGCACCGGCATCAGCTCGATGGCCGTGACACCGATCTTCTGCAGGTGCTCGATAACTGACGGATGCGCCACCCCCGCATACGTTCCCCGCTGGGCTTCGGGGACGGCAGTCTGCAACTGGGTCAGTCCCTTGACGTGGGCCTCGTAGATCAGTGACGAGCTGTACGGTACCTGCAGCGGCCGGTCTCCGGCCCAATCGAAGAAGGGGTTGACGACGACGCCGAGCATCATGTGCTGAGCGGAGTCCTCGTCGTTGCGGGACTCGGGATCGCCGAAGTTGTAGGAGAACAGCGACTGATCCCAGTCGATCGAACCGGTAGTGGCCTTTGCATACGGGTCGAGCAGGAGCTTGTTCGGATTCATCCGCTTGCCCTCAACGGGGTTGTACTCACCGTGGACCCGGTAGCCATACCTCTGACCGGGCTGAACGGACGGGAGGTAGCAGTGCCAAATGTAAGCATCCGACTCCCGCACGGCGATGCGGGTCTCCGTGCCGTCTTCGTCGAAGAGGCATAATTCGACCTTCTGCGCGGCTTCGCTGAAGAGCGCGAAGTTAGTTCCGCTCCCGTCGTACGTGGCTCCGAGTGGGTAAGCGTTTCCGGGCCAAACTTCCATGGGACTCCTTGTGATCGGCTGGCGGACGGAGAGAGGAGACGTCACAACGGCCCCTTGCTCACCGTCTAAAACGCTACCGTCATGTACCCGATTTGATCGATAGAGCCACTGATTTGGCGGGGGTGCTGGCGCCGCCGGGTGCGTTCGTGGTATTAAACGCGCACGTTCAGCAGGTGTACGCGGGCGGCGTGTCAGCCCAGAGATAGGGCGAGCCGGCCGGGGAAATTAGACGAGCTGCTCCCGAACCAGCGGTGCGACCTGAGTGCCATAGAGTTCGATGCTCCGCATCAGTTTCTCGTGCGGCAGCGTCCCCAGACTGTACTTAAGGTCGAAGCGCGAGAGTCCGAGCGTGGTTGCCACCTTCGTGATCTTTGCGGCCACGGTTTCAGGAGATCCGACGAAGACAGCACCGTCGGGGCCCGCCTCCTCTTCGAAGCGCTCCCGGCTCATCGGTCCCCAGCCCCGTTCGCGCCCAATGCGCTCCTGCATTGCAGCGAAGTGGGGCCACATCTCCTCCCGCGCCTGAGCATCCGTTGCCGCGATATAACCGGGCGAATGAGTGGCGACCGGGAGCGTGGGCTTGCCGAACTGACCCAGGGCACGATGGTAGAGATCGACCAGCGGCGCGAACGCAGCCGGTTCGCCGCCGATGATGGCGATCATGAGGGGCATCCCGTAGTACGCGGCACGGACGACCGACTCAGGGCTCCCGCCCACGCCGATCCACGTGCGCAGCGACCCGGACTCGGTGGGAGGAAAGACCGGCTGGTCGGTGAGGCCGGCGCGGGTGTCCCCCGACCAGGTGACCGGCTCTTCCTTCAACAGTTCAGCGAAGAGGGCGAGTTTCTCTTCGAAGAGTTCCTCGTATCGGCTGAGGTCGAGGCCGAACAGCGGGAACGATTCAGTAAACGAGCCGCGCCCGAGGATCACCTCCGCCCGGCCGTTGGACACCGCGTCGAGAGTTGAGAAGCGCTGGAAAACGCGGACGGGGTCGTCGGAACTCAGGACGGTGACAGCGGAACCCAGACGGACACTGGTGGTACGCCCGGCGATCGCCGCGAGGACGACCTCGGGGGCCGAGACGGCGAAATCCTTCCGGTGGTGTTCGCCCACGCCGAAGAAGTCGAGACCGACCTGGTCGGCGAGCTCGCCCTCAGCGACGACATTTCGGATGACCCGGGGCTGGGGTAGCAGCTCCCCCGCAGCGTCGTAGGTGACGTCACCGAAGGTGTCCAGTCCGAGTTCGATCCCGTGTGGTGCTGGATCTTGTGCCACGTGGTTTCCCTGCCGTGCCGCGTCGGTATGAGTTCTTCGGGCCACTCCCGAAGAGGTGACCTCTTTTGGTGGATCTGAGGGGACTCGAACCCCTGACCCCCTGCATGCCATGCAGGTGCGCTACCAGCTGCGCCACAGACCCAGATTGTGCTTCGTACGTTCCGAAGCAACCTCCTTAGATTACTACATGCCCGGGGTCTTCGCGAAACCGGCGCTAGTCCTGCGTCTCTCGGGTGGGCAGCTGCAGAGGAATCACGGGGCAGTCCCGCCACAAACGCTCCAGCGCGTAATACATACGCTCTTCCTCGTGGAACACGTGGACAACGAGGTCGCCGAAATCGATCAGAACCCAGCGACCGTCGGCACGTCCTTCACGACGCAGTGGCTTTGACCCTGCCTCGATGAGTTTGTCTTCGATCTCCCCCGCGATGGCGACGACGTTTCGTTCGGAACGACCCGTGACGATCAAGAAGATGTCTGCCAGCGGCAGAGGATTCGACACGTCGAGCGCAACAAGGTCCTCTCCCGCCTTCGAGTCGGCGGCAGCGGCGGCCACCTTCAGGAGCTCGAGAGCGTGGGCGGAAGCGGTCATCAAGCAAACCTCTGAATCATGTGGGACGAGAACGGGATCATTAGAAAATCTGGAACACGTATCCGGCGACGAACAGCGCTGCTACGCCGATGGCGAGGACCGCTGCTGTGATCGCCAGTACGGCGGGGAGGGAGACAACGTGCTTCTTCGGCGGCGTCATCACATTACGTGTGGATGTGTGTGTGCTGACCGCCCGGCTGGCACTGACCGGACTGACACTGCTGGCAGGGGCGCCCTCATCGAGTTGGTCGAGCATCCGGTCCACGTCGGAGGAGTCGAAGTGATTCGGATGCTGACCCGTAGCGCCGAGGCTGCGCGGCAGGTCGATGGAGCCGGTGATCATGATCTCGCCGGTGGCATTGATCGGCCCGGACACGCCGCCCTGGTGCGCGACCACGGGAAGGATCAGGGCGTTCGTCGTCGTCGGCACTCCGCCAGCGGCAACACCCCGTGACAACAACTGGTCGAACGGTTGACCGGTGCTCTCACTGTGGTCGTCAACGTCCCGCGCGATCGACCAGTGCCCGACCGGGGGGCTGAGAGGCTGGGCAGAGGCCTGCACGGAGTCGTCATGGAGAACATCCGACTCATCGCCGTCGTCGCCGGATCCACGCCCTGCTTCCATCATTGCCCGCAACTCGCGACGGGTGAGCGTGCGCTCGGTGTCCTCGTCGGCCGCGGACAGCACCATGGGCGGGCGGGCGCCCTTATCCCCGAGGGAGGACGAGGATGAACCAGGAGCCGCGGAGCCGGCGGCGGCCGACCCTACCTTGTCCGACGTATTGACCTGACGGATCAGCTCGGTGAACGAGGTGATCTTCGGCTCGTCGGCACCGCTGGTGACTTCCGTCGTTGCAGCTCGACGCTGTGCAGGTGGAACGGTTGGGGTAGTTACCGCACCGTCGCCGTGCTCGACCGGAGCCTGCCCGCGCGCCCGCTCACGTGCTTGCCGCCGCGTGAGTGGCTGCGGGTTGTCGCCCAACGTCATGCCACGCTCCGATACAGATGGTGCTTCGAGATGTACTGGACTACTCCGTCGGGAACCAGATACCACACCGGAAAGCCCCGGTTCACGCGTTCCCGGCAGTCCGAAGAGGAGATCGCCAAGGCGGGAACCTCCAACAAGCTTACGTCCTGGTCGGGCAATCCAGAAATGCTCAGCTCATGCCCCGGGCGGCTGACCGCGACGAAGTGCGCCAGATCCCACAGCTCCTGGACGTCTTTCCAGCTGAGAATCTGCGCTATCGCGTCGGCCCCGGTGATGAAAAACAGCTCAGCATCGGGTCGCTCCGCATGGATGTCGCGAAGAGTATCGATCGTGTAGGTGGGTCCACTCCGGTCGATGTCGACCCTGCTCACAGTGAACCGCGGGTTCGACGCCGTCGCCACGACGGTCATGAGGTAGCGGTGTTCGGCCAGCGTTACGCCGTGCTTCTGCCAAGGCTGCCCAGTGGGTACGAACATGACCTCATCGAGATCGAAACTCTGGGCCACTTCGCTCGCGGCAACCAGGTGCCCGTTGTGAACCGGGTCGAAAGTGCCGCCCATCACGCCGATGCGTGGACGACGACCGGGGGGTGGAGTCACAGGACCCTGGCCGGTCAGTGGCCGTGTGCGACGTCGGACCCTGCTCCACCAGCCGCCGAACCGTGCGGCGCGCCGTGGGCCTTGGCGTATGCCTCCGCCTTGGCAATGTGGCGGTTGGAGACGTCGCGGAAGCTCCAGGCAACCGCGGCCAGCACGATGAAGATCACCAAGGCGATCAGCCCGTATGCCCAGGTCGGCATGGGCAGCTCGACGTGTCCGGCTTCGGCCACAACGCTCAGCAACGACATGAGTCTCTCCCTTTCACCAGAACGCAAGCGGTGGCACTTCATCCACCGCCATCATTCTAGTAGGGCGTCATGCGCGCACCTGGCCGGTACCGCGCACTATCCACTTGGTGCTGGTCAGCTCGCCGAGGCCCATCGGCCCCCGGGCATGTAGTTTCTGGGTCGAGATCCCCACCTCGGCTCCGAAGCCGAATTCACCCCCATCGGTGAAGCGGGTTGAAGCGTTCACCATCACCGCAGCCGAATCGACCTCATTTAGGAAGCGCTCTGCGTTCCCGATGTCATTGGTGATGATCGACTCGGTGTGCTTGGTCGAGTATTGGCGGATGTGGTCGATCGCCTCGTCGAGGGAGGCCACCACCCGCACCGCGACATCGAGGCTCATATACTCCGTCTGCCAGTCCAGGTCCGTCGCCTCCACAGCATCGGGGTAGATGGCCCGGGCACGCTCGTCCGCGTGAATGACGACGCCGGCGGAGGCCAGCTTCCCGAGCACACCGGGCAGAAGCCGCTGTGCGGCGTTCTCGTGCACGAGGAGGGTTTCAAGCGCGTTACACACACTGGGTCGCTGGACCTTGGAATTGTGCACGATGTCGATCGCCCACTGTTCCGTGGCACTCTCGTCGAGGAAGATGTGCACGACACCGGCACCGGTCTCGATCACGGGGACCGTGGATTGAGTGACCACGGTATTGATGAGGCTTGCGCTTCCCCTGGGCACCAGGACGTCGACGAAGCCGCGGGCTTGCATCAGTCCTGTTGCTCCCTCGCGGCCGAACGGGTCGATCGTCTGCACCGACTCGGCCGGCAGGCCTACGGACGCGAGGGCTCCTTGTATCAGGTCAACGAGCACGCGGTTCGTGTTCTCGGCTGCGGACCCCCCCCGGAGAACGACCGCGTTCCCGCTCTTCAAAGCCAGCGCCGCGATGTCGACAGTCACGTTGGGACGAGCCTCATAGATCGCTCCGACCACCCCGAACGGGACCCGCACCTGGCTGATCTTTACGCCGTTGGGAAGACTTCTCCCGCGCACGACCTCTCCGACGGGGTCGGCAAGGGCGACAATGGCAAGCACCGCATCAGCCAGTGCGCCGATACGACCCGAGTCAAGTGTCAGCCGGTCGAGCAGGCCCTCTCCGAGCCCCTCAGCGGCGCCGTTGCGGAGATCGAGCCGGTTGGCATCGATGACCTGATCCACGTTCTTCCGAAGCGCATCGGCAACGGCGGACAGGGCACCATTCTTCTGCTCCGTGGTCGCCGTGGCGAGCATGAGCGTGGCGTTCCTGGACGCTTCGAGGATCGGTGTCAGGGCCGAAAGGGTGAGCGTTGACTCGGGCATGGCGCCAGTTTACGGGAGTGCACGCCTCGTCATGGCACCTGCTGCGGGTTCAAACCACGTACCGACGGGGTCCCCGTGGAGCGCTTCGGCGACGAGGGTCGTCGCCGTCACGAGCACGGCGGTTCCAGCATCTGCTGCGATGCGGGCCGCGGACGCCTTTGTTCCCGCGCCGCCGGTTCCGACCCCGGATGCCTCGGCTTCCCCGAACTCGACGCCGGCAAGGTGATCGCCCTGCGACACCCGGTCGATGCGTTCGGCACCGGGCAGGTGCGGCGGTTTCGTGTATAGGGCGTCAACGTCGCTGAGGAGCACCAGAAGGTCGGCCTTGACCAAGGTCGCCACCAGGGCGGCGAGTCGGTCGTTGTCCCCGAATCGAATCTCGTGGGTGGCAACGGTGTCGTTCTCATTCACGATCGGCAGGATGCGAAGGTCGAGAAGGCGTTCCATCGCACGCTGCGCATTGCTGCGGTGGGCGGGGTTCTCCAGGTCACCGGCCGTGAGCAGCACCTGCCCGGCAACGATCCCGTACCGACGCAGACTGTCCTGATAACGGAAGATGAGCAAGTTCTGGCCCACAGATGCAGCGGCCTGCTGCGTAGCGAGATCGGTGGGCCGCTCACTCAGCTTCAGGTAGGGCATTCCGGTTGCGATGGCACCGGAGGACACGAGAACGATCTCGGCGCCACGCCCGTGTGCCTCCGCCAGAGCGTCGACGAGCGGCCCGATCTGGCCGGCGTTCTCGCCACTGATAGACGAGGACCCCACCTTCACCACGATCCTGGCCGCGGAAGGGATGTCCTTCCGCTCGAGAACGCTCACTCGGAGTCGTCCTCACGTCCTCGCTCGGAGCCGCTACTCGACCGAGCGCCTCCGGAGAGGCTACCGTCAGTCTGGTCTCCGTCGCCTGAGCCGGAGAACTCCTCGCCCTCACTGTGCCAGAGTCCGGCTTCACGTTCCCGGATGAGTTCAGCCCGGGCTGCGGCCTTCGCGTCCATCCGCCCGAAATACTCTTCCCTGCGCTCGTTGCTGTTGCGACGGCGAGGCTCGTCGAGGCGGGCATCCGTTCCTCGTGGGGCGGTGATGAGCTCGGCGGTGGATGTGAGAGTGGGCTCCCAGTCGAAAACGACTCCATGTCCCGGCCCGATGATCACAGTCGAACCGCCGACCGCACCGGCCTTGAAGAGCTGGTTCTCCACCCCCAGCTTGGCGAGGCGGTCTGCCAAGAAGCCGACTGCCTCGTCGTTGGTGAAATCGGTCTGCTGGACCCAGCGCTCCGGCTTTGCACCCAGGATCCGGTAAATGTTGCCGAACGACCCGCCTTCGACACGAACGACGAACCCGCCGTCATCGACCGCCTTCGGCCGCAGCACGATCCGCGGCTTCACACTCTCGGCAACGATCGCTTCGGCACGGCCCGACTCGACGGTCTCGGCGAGTGCGTAGCTGAGTGCTCTCAGACCCTCATGGCTCACGGTGGAGATCTCGAACACGCGGTACCCGCGGGCCTCCAGGTCGCCGCGCACGAATTGGGCGAGCTCGCGGGCTTCCGGAACATCGATCTTGTTCAGGGCTACAAGTTGCGGACGCTCAAGGAGCGGCTTCTGGCCTTCGGGGACGGGATACGCGGCGAGTTCACCGAGGATGACGTCGAGGTCGCTGACAGGGTCGCGTCCAGGATCAAGAGTGGCGCAGTCGAGCACGTGGAGCAAGGCGGTGCAACGCTCGACATGGCGGAGGAACTCGAGCCCCAGGCCCTTACCTTCGCTGGCGCCTTCGATGAGACCCGGGACGTCGGCGATCGTGTACCGCGTCTCCCCCGCCTGCACGACACCGAGGTTTGGGTGCAGGGTGGTGAACGGGTAGTCGGCGATCTTGGGACGGGCTGCCGAGAGCGCCGCGATAAGGCTTGACTTGCCGGCCGAGGGGTAACCCACGAGAGCGACATCCGCCACAGTCTTCAGTTCAAGGTGGACATCGCCCTCCCAGCCGAGCGTGCCGAGAAGGGCGAAGCCGGGGGCCTTTCGTTTGGTGCTGGAGAGGGCTGCGTTGCCCAGACCACCCTGGCCACCGGGCGCGACGACGATACGGGCGCCCGGTACAGTCATGTCGGCCAGTTCGTTGCCGTCGATGTCTTTGACGACGGTTCCCATCGGAACCGCGAGTTCGAGGGACTCTCCATCCGCGCCACTGCGGTGATCGCCCATGCCCGGTCCGCCGTTGCCGGCGCTGCGATGCGGTGCACGGTGGAAGCCCAGGAGAGTGGTGACCTGCGGGTCGGCGACGAGGACGATCTCGCCGCCGTTACCCCCGTTGCCTCCGTCGGGCCCGGCCAGGGGCTTGAACTTCTCCCGGCGGACCGAGACGCATCCGTTGCCACCGTTGCCCGCTCGCAGGTGAAGCGTGACGTGGTCGACGAATGTGGCCATGGATTGCCCCTTTCAGGTGGCGGTGGTTCTGTTCTAAACGCACGTGAGGGCGAGCCGAAGCCCGCCCTCACGATTAGAAATGGGTAACTGCCTATTCGGCTGCCGCCACAATATTGACGACCTTACGGCCGCCCTTGGCCCCGAACTGGACAGAGCCGGCTTCGAGAGCGAACAGCGTGTCATCGCCGCCACGACCGACGTTGACGCCGGGGTGGAAATGCGTGCCGCGCTGGCGGACGATGATCTCGCCCGCGCTGACGACCTGACCGCCGAAACGCTTCACACCAAGACGCTGTGCGTTGGAGTCACGACCATTGCGAGTGGAACTCGCACCCTTTTTGTGTGCCATCTGTTCTTCTCCTTGTGGCTCTACGCGATGCCGGTGACCTTGACGCGCGTGAGCTCCTGACGGTGCCCCTGACGCTTCTTGTACCCGGTCTTGTTCTTGAACTTCTGGATGACGATCTTCGGGCCGCGGAGGTCGTTCAGGACCTCAGCGGTGACCTTGACCTCTGCCAGCGCCTTCGAGTCAGAGGTGATGGTGTCGCCGTCGACGAGAAGCACGGCGGCCAGCTCGACGTTGCCGTCCTTGTCAGCCTTGATTCGGTCCATCGTCACGATGGTTCCGACCTCTACCTTCTCCTGCCGGCCACCGGCGCGCACAACTGCGTAAACCACTTTAACGTACCTATCTCTGGGGAGCCGAAAGGCTCCGGTTCCTATTATGGAAAGTCACTGGGTTCAACGGGCCAAAATGGTCCGTCATTGTCAGAAAACCTTGGGCAGTGCAGGGATTCAGGTCCGACGCACACCAAAGGTCAACTTTAGCCGATCTCCGGGCAACGGTCAAACTGAAGCCCACGGCCCCGGCCAGCGCTGCATAGCGCAGTGCGGGGTCGATACTGCTTCCTTACAATGATGCCATGACCGTGCTCATCGATCGCCCGGCATGGCCGGCTCACGGCACGCTCTGGTCGCACCTGGTCAGCGACAGCTCCCTCGAGGAACTGCACTCGTTCGCCGCGGCCCAGGCGATCCCCCGCAGGGGATTCGACCTGGACCACTACGACGTACCGGCGGAGCGCTACGACGACCTTGTTGCCGCCGGAGCCGTACCGGTGGGCAATCGGGAGCTCGTCACCCGTCTCCGAGCCAGTGGCCTCCGAGTCAGTGGACGCGCCCGAAGGGGTCTGTCACCGGGGTGACTCTACTGGCTCGGCGGGGACGCCGGGGCGATGATCGGCTGCACCGTGTCCGTAGACCCACCTGCGGTCGTCACCCGACGGCTCCGTGAGCGGCCTTGACCCGGCTGCTTGGGCTCAGGCAGCGCCTCCAGCACGGAGTCCAGCAATTGGTCCGTGACCTGCTTGCTCACGTTTCTCTTGTTGCGCGACGACTTCCGAACCGGAATGTCAAGAATGGCGACCGAGTCGGCCTCCGGCCTCTCAACCGCGTTCTCCGTCCGCTCGGAGGCACCATCGGAACGGGGTGCCTGGCTTGCGTTCCCCTGCTGCCTTCCCGCCTCTGCCTGCCGCCGGTCGGACGCTGGCTGGTCCCGGTCTGGCTGGTCCCGGTCTGGCTGGCTGGCTGGCTCTGCCTGCCGCCTGGCGGGCTCCTGCTGGCGTCCGCCCGCGTCGGCCGGTCCATTGATGGGGATCGGGCCGGTCGGTGGGTTGACGAGAGTGCTCGCTGCGATCAGGGCGAGGGCGTGCTTGGCATCTTCGGTGATCCCGTGGATCCCCGAGCCTGTCTTGGCTGCATCCGTCTGCTGGGATCCGGAGCCGGACCCGCCGTTGCCGTTGCCGGACTTGTTGCGCGAACGACGCTCCTGCGACTGCTGGGGCGGCTGGGCTGACTGGCGGTGCTTAACCACCGGGTCGTGGTGCACGATGATCCCGCGCCCGGCGCAGACCTCACAGTTCTCGCTGAACGACTCGAGCAAGCCGAGACCGAGCTTCTTTCGGGTCATCTGCACCAAACCCAACGATGTCACTTCAGCTACCTGGTGCTTGGTGCGGTCGCGGCTGAGGCACTCGACGAGCCTACGCAGCACGAGGTCACGGTTCGTCTCGAGCACCATGTCGATGAAGTCGACCACGATGATGCCGCCGATATCTCGCAGGCGCAGCTGTCGGACGATCTCCTCGGCGGCCTCAAGGTTGTTCTTGGTGACCGTCTCCTCCAGGTTGCCGCCGGACCCAACGAACTTGCCGGTGTTGACGTCGACCACTGTCATGGCCTCGGTGCGGTCGATCACCAGGGAGCCGCCGGATGGCAACCAAACCTTGCGGTCCAGGGCTTTTTCGATCTGCTCGGAAATTCGGTATTCGTCGAACGCGTCCGCCTCACCCTCGTAGGGTACGACGCGCTCGAGGAGGTCGGGGGCGACCTGTCGTACGTACGCCTCGATCGTCTCCCGCGCATCGTCACCGGAGATGACCATCTTCTGGAAGTCCTCGTTGAAGACGTCCCTGACGATCTTGATCAAGAGGTCGGGCTCACTGTGAAGCAATGCGGGTCCCTGCACAGATTCAACCTGCCGGCTGATGGCGGCCCACTGCGAGGTGAGCCGGTTGACGTCCAGGGTCAGCTGTTCATCGGTGGCGCCTTCGGCAGCGGTGCGCACGATGACACCGACGTTATCCGGAAGAACTTCCTTCAGAATTTTCTTCAGGCGAGCACGTTCCGTGTCGGGAAGCTTGCGGCTGATGCCGTTCATGGAACCGTTCGGCACGTAGACGAGATAACGTCCGGGCAAGGAGACCTGGCTGGTCAGGCGAGCGCCCTTGTGCCCGATCGGATCCTTGGTGACCTGCACGAGAACACGGTCACCCGGCTTGAGTGCCAGTTCGATGCGCCGGGCCTGGTTGCTGCTACCGCTGTTCGCGGCCTCCCAGTCGACCTCTCCGGAGTAGAGAACGGCATTGCGGCCGCGTCCGATGTCGACGAAGGCGGCCTCCATGCTGGGAAGGACGTTCTGCACGCGGCCGAGGTACACATTCCCGATCAAGGATGCGTCCTGGTTTTTGGCCACGTAGTGCTCGACCAGAACACCGTCTTCGAGGACGCCGATCTGGATCTTGTTGTGCTTCGCACGCACAACCATGGTCCGGTCAACGGATTCCCGGCGCGCGAGGAATTCCGCTTCGGTTATCACGGGTCGACGTCGTCCGGCGTCGCGACCGTCACGGCGGCGCTGCTTCTTCGCCTCGAGCCGGGTCGACCCTTTGATCCGCTGGGGCTCGGTGATGAGTTCCGGCTCGCGAGGGGTGCGCACCTTGACCACTGTGTTGGCCGGATCGTCAGATCCGCCCCGGCTTTCCTCACCCGAGCGTCGGCGCGACCTGCGGCGGATGGTGGAGGATTCTTCCTCGTCCTCGTCGTCCCGCGGGCTGCTGCGGGACGGCAGCGGCTGGATGTCCGGAGCCTGGAAGATCAGAGACGTGGTCGTGCGGCGCACAGCGGCTACAGGCGCTTCGGTGGCCTTCTCCGCCGGCGCCTCATCCGGGGACGCCGTTGCGTCTGCGGTCGATGCCCGGTCCTGCACAGGGGTCGCGCCGGTTTCGTCGTCCTGCATCGGGTCAGTCGTCAAGTCGGTCGTTGGGCCGGTTGTCGGGACTTCAGCTGCATGTTTGGGCGTGGTCACTGGTGGCGCTGCCTCCTGGACGGGGGCAGCAACGGGTGCTGCCTTGCGTATGGACTTGCGAGCGCCGAACAGGCCCTTGCGTCTTTTGTTTTCTTTGTCTTCCACCATCTCTGGTGCACTCCTTGACCGGTGTGGGCAACCGCGCCGCCCATCCGGCTACTCTCTCTGTGCGACTCCGCCGTAGCGAAGCCCCAAAATCTACGTCGAACGCAACCGGCTCTGAGGCTCTGGCTGCCAATACCTTTGGTCACGGGACCAACGAATTCCGGGCGATGTCACCCTTTAAGCTTCTCTCGCGTCGGTGCGGGCGCGGCCCGCACGACTCCTGACGATTATCGCACGCCTTCCCGGCAACGTGACACGCGCTCATCGCGGGACGTCACACCCGTTGGTTGGCAGCCCCGCACTTACCGCAGACGCATCAGGGCGCGTGTCATAATCCGATGATGTCCCTCCCCGACCAACCAAGGCGCCCCGTCGGCCTTGCCGTCTTCCTCATCGTTGCCGGAGCCGTCGGATGGGCGGCCGCATTCGCCCTCACACTGGACAAGTTCCGCCTGCTCGAAGACCCCCAGGCCCAGCTCTCCTGCAACTTCAGCGTCCTGATCGGCTGCAGCACCAATTTGACGTCGCCGCAGGGCTCGCTTTTCGGCTTCCCCAACCCCCTGATCGGTGTCGCAGGGTGGAGTGCCCTCATTACCATCGGTGCGGCGATCATTGCGGGGGCGCGTTTGGCGCGATGGTTTTGGGTCTGCATGAACCTCGGATTGGCGGCAGCCTTGGCGTTCGTCATCTGGTTAATCGGGCAGAGCATCTTCGTGCTCGACGTTCTCTGCCCGTGGTGCATGGTGACCTGGGCGGCCACCATCCCGAGCTTCCTCGCCGTCACGTTCTACAACCTCGGTACCGGTCATATTCCGGTTCCGGCATCCGTTCGCAGGATTGCCCAGGCGGCGTACTCCTGGTTACTCGTCATCACCATCGGCTGCTACATCCTGGTCGCCGTTGTCGCGCAGCTGACGATGGACGTGCTTCACCGCCTGTAGCGATACGACGACGGCGCTCACTCGAACCAGAGAGCAAGTTCCCGTGCTGCGGATTCCCGGGAGTCTGATCCGTGCACAAGGTTCTGCTGCACCTTCAGGCCCCAGTCGCGGGCGAGGTCTCCGCGGATCGTGCCGGGCGCTGCGGTCGTGGGTTCGGTGGTGCCGGCGAGAAGCCGTAATCCCTCGATTACCCGGTCGCCTGCCACCCTTAACGCTACGATGGGGCCGCT
>JAODMM010000082.1 GCA_025465015.1 Cryobacterium sp.
CGTTAACGCCCCAAATTCATAAGGTGCAACATAGGGTGCAGACCGCTTCGGGCGGGAGGGGCGGAGGGGCTCCGATCCCAGTGTTTACAAGGGAGGGGCTGACGGGAATCGAACCCGCATCATTAGTTTGGAAGACTAAGGCTTTACCACTAAGCTACAGCCCCGAATCCGACGGATATGCGCCGGGATTTGATATTCAGTTGTTGGCCGATCTCTTCAATCGTACGGGAGCATCGCGACCGAACCATCAGTTTGGAAGACTGAGGCTCTCCCGTTGAGTTATGTCCCCGTGACCTGCCGGGCGGGCACTCGAATATCGTAGTACAGTTCCGGCGGTAGCCGATGCCACCCTGCGTGCTGCACGTGGTTGCGGTGCAGTAGACTGACCGAGGTCAATCCGCCTGTCGTGAGGTTTCTTGCGCGCCAAGAGGTTGGCCCAACGGGTTGAGATCGCGATCCGGGGCGTAGCTCAGCTTGGTAGAGCGCTCGGTTTGGGACCGAGAGGTCGCAGGTTCGAATCCTGTCGCCCCGACCATCACCCGGAAAACGACGTCTATAACAGGAGATCCCTACGTGAAGTCCACGATCGAAAAGCTGAGCCCGACGCGAGCCAAGCTCACCATCACGGTGACGGCCGAGGAGCTGAAGCCCAGCATCACGCACGCCTACGGTCACATTGCCGAGCAGATCAACATTCCCGGCTTTCGCAAGGGCAAGGTCCCGCCGCCCATCGTCGACCAGCGCGTTGGCAAGGCCGCTGTGCTTGAGCACGCTGTCAACGAGGGCCTGGACGGGTTCTACCGCTCCGTAGTGGACGAGCACAAGCTCCGCCCACTCGGTCGGCCCGAGGCTGACATCGTCGAATGGCCCAGCGACAAGGACTTCTCGGGTGATCTGCTCCTCGCGATCGAGGTCGACGTACGCCCGGAGATCGAGCTTCCCTCCTACGAGGGGCTGGAGCTTACGGTCGACGCCGTTGAGGTGTCCGACGATGAAGTCGCCCAGGAACTCGACAACCTGCGCAGCCGGTTCGGCACGCTCGTCACGGTTGACCGCCCCGCCAAGACCGGCGACTTCGTGCAGATCGACCTGGTTGCCGCCATCAACGGTACCGAGGTCGACACGGCGAACGGTATCTCCTACGAACTGGGTTCCGGTGAGCTCATCGAAGGTATCGACGAGGCGCTCGACTCCCTGACCGCCGACGAGACGACGACGTTCAACTCCAACCTCTTGGGCGGCGATCACGAGGGCGAGACGGCTGAGATCACTGTCACCGTCCTGGCCGTCAAGGAGCGCGAGCTTCCGGCGGCCGACGATGACTTCGCTCAGATCTCCAGTGAGTTCGACACGATCGCCGAACTCACAGAGAGCTTGAAGACGCAGGTCGAGCGCTCGAAGTCCTTCGGCCAGGGCAGCCAGGCGCGCGAGAAGCTCATCGAACAGCTGCTCGAATCCGTCGAGGTTCCCATCCCCGCCGCGATCATCGAAGACGAAGTGAACCGTCACCTCGAGGGCGAGAACCGCCTCGAAGACGACACCCACCGTGCTGAGGTGACCGAGGCGAGCGAGAAGACGTTCCGCCAGCAGATCTTGCTCGACACCATCGCCGAAGCCGAGAAGGTGCAGGTGAGCCAGGATGAGCTCACTCAGTACCTGATCCAGGGCGCAACGCAGTACAACATGGACCCGAGCGAGTTCGTTCAGGCACTGTCAAGCAACGGCCAGATTCCGTCGATGGTCGCTGAGGTGGCTCGGAACAAGGCACTTGCCCTCGTTCTCGGAAAGGCTCGCGTTGTGGACACGAACGGCAAGTCCGTCGACCTCGCGGAATTCACCGCGGTGATCGGTGACGACGAGACCGCGGTCGACGAGACCGCGGTCGACGAGACCGACGCTGACGAGACGGCGACGGATGCCGCAGCAGACGAGACGTCTAACGAGGCTCCAGCAGAGAAGTAAGCGGAGCAAAACGAAAGGGCCGGATGCCGCAACATCCGGCCCTTTTCGTGTCTGTACACGCACCGGCAATCTGCCGAGGGCGAACAGAGCAATTCCCGGGCGTTAGCTCCTATAGATTCATTTCGAAAGCGATAACTGAAACGGAGCGCGACATGGCCGAACAGACACCGACACCGGGTGTTTTTGACCGACTGCTGAAGGACCGCATCATCTGGCTCGGCTCAGAGGTCCGTGACGACAACGCCAACGAGATCTGCGCGAAGATCCTGCTGCTTGCCGCTGAGGATTCAAAGCGCGACATCTACCTGTACATCAACTCCCCGGGTGGTTCCATCACGGCGGGTATGGCTATTTACGACACCATGCACTTCGTCCCGAACGATATCGTCACCGTCGGCATCGGCATGGCGGCGTCGATGGGACAGTTCCTCCTCGCCTCCGGCACCAAGGGTAAGCGCTACATCACCCCGAACGCCCGTGTGCTCCTCCACCAGCCGAGCGGCGGGTTCGGCGGAACCGCCAGCGACATTCAGACCCAGGCACAGCTCATCCTCAACATGAAGAAGCGGCTGGCGGAGATCACGGCAGCGCAGACCGGCAAGTCTGTAGAACAGATCCACGCCGACGGCGACCGGGACCGCTGGTTCACGGCGCAGGAAGCCCTCGAATACGGCTTCGTCGACCACGTCCGCGAATCCGCGATGGACGTCAGCGGCGGCGGCGGCACGGAAACCAAGTAGTCCACCGGATTGAACAGGAAAGAAACTATGACACTCCCCACATTCGGTGGAACCGCGACCAGCGCAATGGGTGGCGGCGCCGCGTCGATGCCCAGCTCCCGCTACATCCTCCCGTCGTTCGAAGAGCGCACCGCCTACGGCTACAAGCGCCAGGACCCCTACGCGAAGCTGTTCGAGGACCGCATCATCTTCCTGGGTGTTCAGGTGGACGACGCCTCAGCCGACGACGTCATGGCTCAGCTGCTTGTGCTGGAAAGCCAGGACCCCGACCGCGACATCGTCATGTACATCAATTCTCCCGGTGGTTCCTTCACCGCGATGACGGCCATCTACGACACCATGCAGTACATCCGGCCGCACATCCAAACGGTATGCCTCGGACAGGCGGCCTCGGCCGCTGCCGTGCTCTTGGCCGGCGGGACGAAGGGGAAGCGCCTGGCGCTCCCGAACGCTCGGATCCTCATCCACCAGCCGTCGGTCGCAGGATCCGGAGGGGGGCAGGCGTCCGACATCGAGATCCAGGCAGCGGAGATTCTGCGCATGCGCACGTGGCTGGAGGAGACCCTGGCCTTCCACTCCAATCGACCGCAGGAGCAGGTGAATAAGGACATCGACCGCGACAAAATCCTCGGCGCGGCCGAGGCGCTTGAGTACGGACTTATCGACCAGGTGCTCACCTCGCGTAAGAACGTGCCGACGCTCGTCAAGTAGAAGACTCCAGAAACGGCGTGCCCAGCCAACTGCTGCGGCACGCCGTTTCGCTTTGTGCCCACCTGCGCGCATCTGTCAGCGGCACAAGCTAGGCTCAAACACAGCGACACCGATGGAGGAGGCTGACAGATGGCCCGAATAGGCGAAAGCGCCGACCTGTTGAAATGCTCCTTCTGTGGGAAGAGCCAAAAGCAGGTTCAGCAGCTCATTGCCGGTCCAGGCGTGTACATCTGCGATGAGTGCGTCGAGTTGTGCAACGAGATCATCGAGGAGCGCCTCGCTGAGGCTGGCGAGGAAGAGGGCAGCAGCGAGTTCGAGCTGCCCAAGCCCAAGGAGATCTTCGGCTTCCTCGAGGAATACGTCATCGGCCAGGAAGCCGCGAAGCGGTCCCTCGCCGTGGCCGTCTACAACCACTACAAGCGCGTACGTGCGCGAAGCACCCTCACCGCAGCCGATGCCTTGCACGACGACGTCGAGATCGCGAAGTCGAACATCCTGCTGATCGGTCCGACGGGCTGCGGTAAGACTTATCTGGCGCAGACCCTCGCCAAGCGCCTCAACGTCCCGTTCGCAGTGGCTGATGCTACCGCTCTCACCGAGGCCGGGTATGTGGGTGAGGATGTCGAGAACATCCTTCTTAAGCTCATCCAAGCCGCGGACTATGACGTCAAGCGGGCTGAGACCGGCATCATCTACATCGACGAGATCGACAAGATCGCGCGCAAGGCGGAGAACCCCTCGATCACGAGGGACGTTTCCGGTGAGGGGGTGCAACAGGCGCTCTTGAAGATCCTCGAGGGAACTGTCGCGTCCGTTCCGCCTCAGGGTGGGCGCAAGCATCCACATCAGGAATTCATCCAGATCGACACGACCAACGTTCTGTTCATCGTCGCCGGTGCCTTCGCAGGCCTTGAGGAGATCATCTCCCAGCGGGCAGGAAAGAAGGGCATTGGCTTCGGCGCCCCGCTCCACAGCAAGGGCGACGACATTAACCTCTTCAGCGAGGTGCTCCCGGAAGATCTCCACAAGTTCGGTCTCATTCCCGAGTTCATCGGGCGTCTGCCGGTGGTGACCACGGTCACCCAGCTCGATCAGGAGGCACTGATGCAGATCCTGACCGTGCCGCGGAACGCACTGGTGCGCCAGTACCAGCGCATGTTCGAGCTCGACGGGGTCGAGCTCGACTTCGACCAGCAAGCCCTCGAAGCCATTGCCGACCTGGCGGTGCTACGCAAGACCGGGGCCCGCGGGCTCCGCGCCATCCTCGAAGAGGTGCTCGGACCGATCATGTTCGAAGTGCCCTCGAGCACCGAGGTGGCGCGCGTCGTCGTCACGAGAGAAGCGGTACTCGACAACGCGGCCCCCACGATTGTGCCGCACAAGGTGCGACGCGAAGAGAAGTCGGCGTAGGCAAGCCGCGCCATCCAGACCATCTTTGCGGGGATGGTGGCGGCGATCACCGGTTTCGCCAGCTCATTCGTACTCGTTATCGCCGGTCTCCGCGCTGTTGGAGCGAGCGAAGCGCAAGCGTCCTCGGGCTTCTTCGCGCTCTGCGTGGTCGTCGGCTTCCTGTGCATCGTCATTCCGGCCTACTTCCGACTGCCAATCTCTTTCGCCTGTTCGACACCCGGGGCGGCGCTTCTTGTCGCCGCCGGTGAGACCACGAACCAGTACCCCGCTGCGATCGGAGCCTTCCTCCTCTGCTGCACCTGAACGCGGTGAGCGGGCTGTGGCCAGCGCTCGGGCGAGCGATCACCGCAATCCGAAACCCATCGCGGGTGCCATGCTGGCCGGAAGCCTGGTCCCGATCTATGTGGCACCTCTCACAGCTGCCGTCGAGGCGCCGATGCTGGCGATTCCTGTCGTCGTCGTGTGGTTAGTGCTGTACCGGCTCGGGATCCGGGCTGGCGACCGATGCCGGTGCCTCCTTCGGCACCCACAGCGTCAACCTCGCCGCATTGACGGCCGCTCTCATGGCGAGCCCGAGTCGCATCCCGATCAGGGCAGGAGCTGGATCGCCACCGTCTCCTCGGGGGTGACATACCTCGTCCTCGGCTTGGGCGCAGGACTCGCGGGTGCTCTTGTGGCCGCATGTCCGCCGATCCTCATCCCGGCAGTGGCGGGATTGGCGCTCCTGAGCGCGCTCATCGCGAGCCTCACCGGCGCGATGGACGACCCGCAACATCGCCTCACGGCCTCGCGACATTTCTCACGACGGCATCTGGGTCTACGCTGCTCGGAATCGGTTCGGCCTTCTGGGGGCTCGTCGTCGGGGGAGCGATCATGCTTTGGCTGAGCGGGAAACCTGAACCCACCCGCTCCGGGTCCGCGCAGCGAGGAGCCGGTCATAGGCTCTGACCATGACTGATCCGCTCGGGCGTTTCGAAACTGCCCCACGTGATGAATACACACACGGCCACCATGAGAGCGTGATCCGCTCGCACGCCTGGCGTACCGTGGCGAACTCGGCCGCGTACCTGATTCCACAGTTACGCTCCGGCCAGGCCCTGCTCGATGTCGGGAGCGGTCCCGGCACGATCACGGTCGACCTGGCGCGGCGGGTAGCGCCGGGGACGGTGACAGGTGTTGACACGTCCCCTGAGATCGTGACTCATGCGGCGGGTCTCGCCCGCGACCAGTCCGTCCACAACGTGTTCTTCCGGGTCGGTGACGTCTACGCGCTGGAATTTCCGGATGACACGTTCGAGGTGGTGCACGCCCACCAGACCCTGCAGCACCTCGCCAACCCGGTCGCCGCCCTGCGGGAGATGCGCCGTGTGCTGAAGCCTGGCGGTGTGCTGGCCGCTCGCGACGTGGACTACGGGGGAGTGTCCTGGTATCCGCGACTGCCGGGTATGACGAGCTGGATGACGGTATACCGAGAGGTCCACCGGTGGAATGGCGGGGAACCCGATGCGGGACGGGCGCTCAAGGCTTGGGCGCACCTGGCAGGGTTCACTGACGTGACGAGCAGTGCCTCCATCTGGTGCTTCGCTTCGGATGCCGAACGGGAATGGTGGGGCGAGTCGTGGGCGGCTCGGGCCACGGAGTCAGCGTTCGCGACCCACGCGATCGAATCAGGAGTGGCCACGCTCGATGACCTACATTCCATCGCCGGAGCCTGGCGCCAGTGGGTCAGGGACCCGGACGGTTGGTTCGGGATCCCGCACGGCGAGATTCTCGCGCGGTGATCGCGTCGGTGGAGGTCAGATCCATTCGTCGTCGTCGTCGGCGGCGATAACAGGCTGGGTGATCGTCGCGCTGTCCTCACTGGCGTTGTACCGTACGACCGTGCCGTCTTCGAGTTCGATAACAGGCTTCGATTCCAGCCAGGTGAGAGTCCAGTGCCACCCCTCGGTGTCCTCCCCGACAGCGTGCAGTTCCTCCTCGACGGCTTGCACGGCAATCTCCACGACATGAGGCAGCCCAGACGGAACCGTGCCGCCGATGGGCCACCGAGATCCCAGTTGCATGATTCCCTACAGCTCGATCTCGTAGGTGACCCAGTCGGTCTTCGTGCCGACGCCAGCGTAGAGCCGCTGAGCCGTCTTGTTGTCGGCTGCTGTGACCCATTGCACCTGCGTCAAGCCGTTGTCCCGCGCGTACTGGGTGGCGAAGTCCATGAGGGCTCGCCCGACACCATTTCCGCGGGATCCCGGTACGACGAACAGATCATCGAGAAACAGGCCCCTCGTCGCATCCAGGGTGCGGGGCACCTGGCGGTAGTGCACAAAACCCAGGAGGTCACCGCTGTCATCGACGGCGACGGATCCTTCCAACTCGTGGTTCCTGTCGGTGATCCAGCTCCACACCCGGAGGGCTTTCTCGTCGGTGAGGGTACTTTTGTAGAAATCGCTATACCCCTCGAACAGGCCGAGCCAGGTGAAGAAATCCCTGTCAACGAGTGGGCGTACCTGTACGGACACCTAATGCTCCTAACTCTCCGGCACGGTGGCGAGGGCTATGTCTGTCACAGCCATCTCGTCTCCGTCGATGAACGTCAATTCGGTAATGCGGCCTACGGCCTGCAAATCAAGGGCAGCCTGCCGGAGCAAGACGACCTCATCGGCTGTACCGCTTATTACAGCAGATGTCACAGCGGCCTTCTGCGACGCCTTCGCGTCCGTCTTGGCGCGACGGATGCCGGTGAGGGCTCGACTGGCGAGAACCATAAGGGCGGGATCACCGGTTTCGGCTGCCTCGAGCTCCGCTGCGTCAGGCCACGAAGCGACATGCACTGACCCCTCGTTGGACCATGACCAGGCCTCTTCAGCCGCGAACGGCACGAATGGGGCGAACAGGCGCAGAAGAACGGACAAGGCGCTCCGCAAAGCTGCGGCGGCAGACGCCTGCGCAGGCCCGGCGTCACCGTAGGCGCGTTCCTTGACCAGTTCGAGGTAGTCGTCGCAGAAAGTCCAGAAGAAGCTCTCCGTGACCTCCAGCGCTCGGGCATGATCGTAGCTCTCGAACGCGGCAGTCGCCTGGTTCACAACTTCAGCCAGGCCAGCTAGCATGCTGGCGTCGATGGGCTCCGTGACCGGTGCCTGCGCCGAACCTTGCACGCCGAGGATGAACTTCGACGCGTTCAGGATCTTGATGGCCAGTCGCCGCCCGATCTTGATCTGGGTGGGATTTGCCGGGTCGAAAGCGGCGTCGGTGCCGAGTCGCGACGATGCGGCCCAGTAGCGCACGGCGTCGGAGCCGTGCTTCTCGAGCATGTCGGCCGGAGTGACCACGTTTCCCTTGGACTTCGACATCTTCTTACGGTCGGGGTCAACGATGAAGCCCGACAGCGCGGTGTGCTCCCAGGGCGACGTCCCATGCTCGAGCTCAGCCCGCAGAAGCGTGGAGAACAACCAGGTGCGGATGATGTCCTGGCCCTGCGGGCGCAGGGAGTACGGGTACACCAAGTCGAACAGCTCAGCGTCGCGCTCCCATCCGCCCGCCAGCTGCGGGGTAAGCGAGGAGGTCGCCCAGGTGTCCATGACATCGACCTCGCCGACGAAGCCGTTCGCATGGCCCCGCTGGTCTTCGCTGTATCCGGGCGCGGCATCCGACGAGGGGTCGACGGGCAGGAGATCCCGCGTTGCCACGATCGGCTGGTCGAAGAGCGGGTTCCCGTCGCCGTCGAGGGGGTACCAGACAGGAAGGGGAACACCGAAGAAACGCTGGCGTGAGATGAGCCAGTCGCCGGTGAGGCCGTTGACCCAGTTCTCGTAACGCACCTTCATGAACTCCGGATGCCACTGGAGCTCGTTTCCGTGGGCCAGCAGCCGCGTGCGCAGTTCTTCGTCGCGGGCTCCGTTGCGGATGTACCACTGACGGGTGGAGACGATCTCGAGGGGTTTGTCGCCCTTTTCGAAGAACTTGACCGGATGCACGATCGGTTTCGGCTCCCCGATGAGGTCGCCACTGCCCCGCAGCAATTCGACGACAGCCTGTTTCGCGGAGAAGACGGTCTTTCCGGCAAGTTCTGCGTAGGCTGCCCGACCCGTCTCCGACGTGATCACGTCGGGCGTCTCGGTCAGGATCCTGCCGTCGAACCCGATGATCGCCCGGTTGGGGAGGTCAAGCTCCCGCCACCACACCACGTCGGTGACGTCACCGAACGTGCAGATCATAGCGATGCCGCTGCCCTTGTCCTTCTGCGCGAGATGGTGCGCCAGAATCGGCACCTCGACGTCGAACAGGGGGGTACGCACGGTCGTGCCGAAGAAGGGTTTGAAGCGTTCGTCATCCGGATGCGCCACCAGCGCCACACAGGCAGGCAACAGCTCGGGCCGGGTCGTTTCGATTTGGATAGTGCCGCCGTCGGGCTTGTGGAACGACACCCGGTGGTAGGCGGCCGGCTGGTCCTTGTCCTCAAGCTCCGCCTGCGCCACGGCGGTCCGGAACGTGACATCCCAGAGAGTGGGGGCCATCGCCTGGTAGGCCTCGCCGCGCTCGATGTTGCCCAGGAAGGCCAGTTGCGAGGTGAACAGCGCTTCCCGCCCGATGGTGCGGTACGTCTGGGTCCAGTCGACGCTCAGGCCTAAGGTGCGCCACAGGGCTTCGAACTGCTTCTCGTCTTCGGCGGTGAGCCGCTCACACAGCTCGATGAAATTGCGTCGGCCGATCGGTTTCTGGTCTGCAGCCTTCGTGCTCTTCCCGTCGCCACCCTGGAACGGGGGAACGAAGTCGGGGTCATACGGGAGGGACGGGTCGCAGCGCACGCCGTAGTAGTTCTGCACCCGACGCTCGGTGGGTAATCCGTTGTCATCCCAGCCCATCGGATAGAACACGCTCTTGCCGCGCATGCGATGGAACCGGGCGATGACATCCGTGTGCGTGTAGGAGAAGACATGCCCGATGTGCAGGGAACCGGACGCCGTCGGCGGCGGTGTGTCGATCGAGTAGATGGACTCGCGGGTTGCTGTGTCGCGGGCGAACCGGTAGGTGCCCTGCCGCTCCCACGCGGCTTCCCACTTGGACTCGAGTCCCTCGAGGACTGGCTTCTCAGGGACGCGATCGGCGGTGCTCATTGCTCTCCGGTTCACTATGGGCGGCACCGTGTCTGTGGTGAGGTGCCTGGGATTCCATCGTCCCTAACTTACCCGGCTGAGCGGGACCTTGCTGCCGCGCGCCCCTTGGCCGTGTTGTCCTGCCCAGGGCCATCACAGGCGGGGCACCGAGCTGAGCAGTGTGCGAGTGTAGGGATGCGCAGGGTCGTCGAACACCCGTCGGGTCTGGCCTGTCTCCACAATCCGGCCCCCCTGCATCACCGCGACGTTATCGCTGACGTGTTGAATGACGCCCAGGTCGTGGGAAATGAACAACAAGCTGAGGGCAAGTTCGCGCTGTAGCTCGTCCAGCAGATCGAGGACCCGCGCCTGCACCGTGACGTCGAGGGCGGACACTGGCTCGTCACACACCAGGACGATCGGCCGCGACGCGAGCGCCCGCGCGATGCTGACCCGCTGGCGCTGGCCGCCGGAAAGGACGAGCGGGCGCCGGCCGAGCACGACGCGCGGCAGGTGGACCGAGTCGAGAAGTTCATCAATCCGGTTGTGAACGGATCGTGTCGAGGACGCTCCGGCTGCTTCGCCTCGCACGGCATCGCCCAGCACCTCACCCACGGTCAGTCTCGGGTCGAATGAACTGAGAGGATCCTGGTAGACCGCGCCCAGCATGGAGCGGAGGTGCCTCCGGCGTCTCTCCGGGACACCGCTGAACTGCTCACCAAGAAGTCGCACCTCGCCCGCGTCGGGTGCGGTCAAGGCGAGCGCAAGGCGCGCCGTGGTCGTCTTGCCCGATCCGGATTCCCCCACGATGCCGAGTGTCTCGCCTCGGCGAAGCTGAAATGAGACGTTCTTTACTGCGACGTGCGTGCCGCCTCCGGGTCGTGGGAAACGCTTGAGAAGACCCGACGCCTCAAGCACGACCTCGCGCTTACCTGAGCTGTATGGCTGCTCGGCCAGCGGGCGCCCATCCGGTTCGGCGATCGTCGGCCGCTCATCGGTCGTGACCGGCAGGGCGAGCGGTGCCGCGTCCCCCTGGGAAACCTGGGAAACGTCTGGCGGAGCGTCCGGGTGCTCGGGGGCTGACAGTCGGACGCCCCGACCCTTGTCTGCAGGCACCGCAGACAGCATCCGTTTGGTCTCCCGATGAGACGGAGCGCGCAGGACGGTGTCAGCCGTTCCCAACTCAACGATGCGCCCCCCACTCATGACGGCGATCTGGTCCGCGATGCGGGCGACGACGGCCAAGTCGTGGCTGACCAGCACGAGTGCCGTGCCTGTTGCCTTCAGTTCCTCGAGGAGGTCGAGCACCTGTGCCTGCACCGTCACGTCGAGGGCGGTTGTGGGTTCGTCGGCGATCAGCAACGGTGGGGCGAGGGCGATGGCGGATGCGATGAGCACCCGTTGTCGTTGGCCGCCGGAGAGTTCCCCCGAGCGTTGGCGCACCTTCGATTCCGGATCCGGCAGACCGACGCTTGCCAGCAGCGCGCGAACGCGCCGCGCGCGTTCTGCGGCCCCGAGTGTCGTGTGGAGTCGCAGCGAGTCGGCCACTTCGCGTCCGATTGGCCGCAACGGGTCGAGCGACACCAAGGCGTCCTGGAGTACCAGTCCGACATCCCGGCCGCGGCGGCGTCGCCATTCCCGCTCACTGAGGCCGAGCACCGACTTCCCTGCGACAGTGATCTCGTCGGCCTGCACCCACGATCCCGGCCCGCTGAGGCCCAGCAGGGTACGGGCCGTCACACTTTTGCCGGAACCAGATTCACCGACGATCGCCAGGCATGTGCCCGGTGCGACATCGAACGACACTCCGGATACCACCGGATCCTCTCCCACGGGGCGCCCGAAGCCCACACTCACGTTCCGGACACGGAGCGCGGGGACTGAAGCGGGCGCAGCCAAATCATCGGTCATGCGTGCCTCGCCCGTCGT
>JAODMM010000085.1 GCA_025465015.1 Cryobacterium sp.
CGGCGCCAATCCTTCCCGGCACCTGCCCCTGGGATCGCTCCTGCAGCGGCGCGGTGACCAACTGGCGGACGCCACCCGCGGCGTTTTCGATCGCCCGGGCGTCACGCTCGTTGACAACTGGACCGACACCGAACTTGCTGACTCGCGTTATTGGTCCCCCGACAAGCTGCACCTGAACACGCTGGGTCACACCCGCGTCGCCTGCCGGGTTCTCGAAGCGCTCGGAGTCCCGGTTCCGGTGGAATGGGGAGCCGGTGGCGCAGCTGGTGCACCAGCTCACGAGCGGGTCGAGGAGGGGGTGGGGGCAAATGCGGCGTATTACCGGCGGTATGTCCTGCCGTGGATCGGGCGGCGTATTACCGGAAGGTCATCGGGCGACGGTAGGCCACCCAAGCGCCCTGCGATGTCGCCGCTCGATCTCACGTGATCAATCCGCTCCTCACCATGCTCCGAAACGAAGAAGGGCCGCACGCTACCCCGTGCGACCCTTCTTCGTGTCACTCGCATCGCTGCTGAGCGACGCGGCAGCTAGACGCTGCGGCGACCTGAAATTGACCGCAGAAGGAACATGATGACCGCGATGACCGCGAGCACGATTCCGACCCAGAGCAGGAACTGGAGGGACTGGATGAGGCCGCCCGTGATCAGCAGTACGACTGCGACAACAGCGACGATGATGAGCAAGAGGTTCATGAGTGGGACCTTTCATTCATGCGGGAATCTCTCCGCTTCCGTGAGCCTACCCCTCATACGGGGTACAGCGCACATCCAGGTATTCCTCAGTTTCATGTCGGATCAGGTTCTCCACAGCTCCGCCAACGGGCTCTCATCGAGACCCGCGAGAATACCGGCGACGTCGTCGTAAATGGCGACCGCCCCTGCTTCCTCAAGCTCGCGAGTTCCGGTGCCGCCCGTGAGCACGGCGACGCAACGAACACCGGCCCGAGCGCACGCCTCGATGTCCCATACAGCGTCGCCCACCATCACGGCATGGCCGGCCGGCACCCCGGCCTTGGCGAGGGCGACCGTGATGATGTCCGGGTCAGGTTTCGCACTCTCGACGTCTTCGGCTGACGTAACGTGCGCTACGGCGTCCTCACAGTCCAGGGCGACGAGGAGCCGTTCGAGCTCCTCCTGAGGGGCGGATGTCGCCAGGACAACCTGAACGTCCCGAGCGGCAAGGGTGCGAAGCAGCTCTCGTGCACGGCGGAAGGGACGAAGCCGCGACACGGTTTCGGCCAGGTATGCGCTGTGCAGCCGTTTGGCGTCCGGCTTCAGCCTCTTCGCGTCGTCCTCTCCCACGAGGGCCGGGAGGAGCTTCGATCCGTCCATGCCGATGGCACGATGGATGCGCCAGGTGTCCACCGGAACCCCGAGGGCATCGAACGTTCTGCCCCAGGCTTCGACATGCAGGTAGTTGGAATCGATAAGGGTGCCATCGATGTCGAACAGTACGGCGGCACGATTGGGAGCCTGGTCGGTCATGTCGTCAGGCTACCCGCGGGGAAGCGGGGAGAACAGGGCGGCCCCGACCCAACCGTTTGCACCGGGAAGAGTGCGCGGTAATCTCGCACTGTGGGCGTCCGCGAATTGATCTTGGTCCGGCACGGTGAGAGCACGGCCAACGTTGCCGCGTCAGCCGCTGAAGCAGCGAGAGCGGAACTGGTCGACGCTCCGCTTAGGGATGCCGACGTGCCGCTGACCGAAGTCGGGACCAGCCAGGCCGTGGCCGTCGGCGTCTGGCTCGGCGACCTCCCCGACGACAGGTTCCCGACCTCAGTCTGGTGCTCGCCCTACCTGCGTGCGGCGCTCACCTCGGAGCTGGCCACGTCGTCGCAACGGGCCCTCCTGGGTGTGCGAACCGATGAGCGCCTGCGGGACCGAGAACTGGGCATCCTCGATACCTTGACGAGTATCGGCGTGGAGGCACGCCTACCGTCGGAAGCCGCTCGTCGCCGACGGCTCGGCAAGTTCTACTATCGTCCGCCGGGAGGAGAATCGTGGGCGGATGTGGCGCTGCGGGTGCGCACGCTCCTGGCCGACCTTGACCGTGAGGAACAGGACGGCCGTATCCTGCTGGTCACGCATGACGCCTTGATCGCGGTCATCCGCTACGTCGCCGAGAGACTCTCGGAATCGGAGGTCCTTCGGATCACGCACAACGAACCGCTCCTCAACGCCTCCATCACCCGGCTCGTGCGCCCGTCGGGAGTCGGGCAGTGGGAGCTCGAGACCTATAACTCGGTCGGACATCTGCAGGAATCCGGAACACCCGTCACCATGCACAGTGGGGATCCCCGTGCCGTCCCCCGTTGAGTCGGTCACGCCGAACCTGTTACGCGAGTGGGCACTGCCAAGCGGAGCAGAATCGAAATACGACCGCGGCCGCATCCTCGTCATCGGCGGCTCCCGCAAGACTCCCGGGGCCGCAGTGCTCGCAGGGCTGGCAGCTCTCAGGGTCGGAGCCGGGCGCCTCACCCTAGCCGTGGGCGAGTCCGTTGCCGTCCAGGTCGCCGTCGCGGTGCCCGAGTCCGGGGTTATCGGGCTGCCGGAGACCCCGTCCGGTTCGGTGAGCGGTATCAGCGCCGACGAGATCACCCGCGACGCGAGCCAGGCCGACGCCATCCTCATCGGCTCTGGCCTCGACCATGCCGGCGAAGCATTGACCCTGATGCGCCTCCTCCTCGCCGAGGGTACCGCTGAAGCGCCCGTCGTGATCGACGCATTCGCCTTGAGCGCCTTGCCAGAGCTGGGCGACGAGCTCGAGCCCTGGCGCGGCCGCATGGTCCTGACACCGAACAAGAACGAGGCGGCGCGGCTCCTCGGCCGGGAAATCGAGACCCTGGGCGACGACCTCGCCCGTATCGCCGACCGATACCGCGCGGTCGTCGCCAGCTTCGGGATAGTTGCCGCCCCCGACGGGTCGCGCTGGGATGTCGGCTCCGGCCAAGCGGGCCTGTCGACATCCGGAAGCGGAGACGTGCTGGCCGGAGCGATCGCCGGAATCCTTGCCCGGGGTGCCAGCCCAGAGCAGGCGGCCTGCTGGGGAACCCACCTCCATGCCGCAGCAGGAGACCGTCTCGCGGCGCGCATCGGGCCGACCGGTTATCTGGCGCGGGAGCTGCTCGATGAGCTTCCGCTGGTGCTGTTGGAGCTCGGACAGCGCGTCTGAGAGCCGTCAGTGCAGTCAGCCCGCCACCCATACGCCCGAGGACCCGCGGCGATGACTTTGAACGAGGTGGGTGTCGATGATCCCGACGGCCTCCATCAGCGCGAACATGGTTGTTGGGCCGACGAAAGCGAAACCTTTCTTCCGGAGTCCTTCGGCGAGCGCGACGGACTCCGGTGAACTGGTGGGAATCTCCCCTGGGTGCCGGGGAGAAGGAGTCGACTGCGGCTGGAATGACCACACGAAATCCACCAGGCCGCCCTCCGCCCGCAGTTGGAGCGTCGCTTGGGCGTTGGTGACGGCTGCGCGGATCTTCAGCCGGTTGCGCACGATGCCCGGATTTGCCATGAGCTTGTCCGTGTCATCGTCGGTGAAGCGGGCAACCGTCACCGGATCGAAACCGTCGAACGCCTGCCGGAAAGCCGGACGCTTGCGCAGGATAGTCACCCACGACAGACCTGCCTGGAACGCCTCCAGACTGACGCGCTCGAACATGCCCTGTTCGTCTCGGACCGGCATCCCCCACTCGGTGTCGTAGTACGCACGCATCAGGGGGTCGGTCGCCGCCCACGCCGGGCGCACCAAGCCGTCCTCCCCGAGGACCGTTCCGGGTTCGAACATGGTCATCCCCTCATTCTCCCCGGAGCGTCGCCTCCTGGCCGGCGTATATGTCAAGGAGCCGCCGGGCTGGCTCCCCCGATGCGCCTTCCGCGACGAGGGCCTCTCGCATCGGCTCCAGCTTTGCCTGCCCAGCGGGGAACGGCGGAAGCAACGGCACGTTCGCGTCAGTGAGCACCTCGATGAGCACCGGCCTGTCTGCGGCGAGCGCGCGGTCCCACGCCGCGCCCAGCATCTCGGGGTCGTCGACCCGGATGCCAGTCATCCCGAGGAGTTCGGCATAGCCTGCATACGGGAATTCGGGCAGCGCCTGGCTGTCGGCGAACCGGGGCTCGCCTTCCATTTCCCTCTGCTCCCAGGTGACCTCAGCCAGGTCACCGTTGTTGAAGACGCAGATGACGAACCTCGGATCGTCCCATCCCGGCCACAACCGACTCAGGGTGATCATCTCAGCGAGGCCGGTCATCTGCATGGCACCGTCTCCACTCAGCACGACAACAGGCCGTGAGGGAGCGTGCAGCTTGGCAGCGATTGCATAAGGCAGAGAACAGCCCATCGTGGCGAGCGTCCCGGAGAGATGGGCAGGAACTCCCCGCGGCAGGTGCAGTTGGCGGGCGTACCAGTAGACGCAGCTGCCGACATCCACCGCCAGCAGAGCGTCAGCCGGCAATCGCGAGTCCAGCTCATACACCACCCGTTCCGGGTTTACTGGGCTGGCAGGCGTCATCGCCCGTTCGGCGGCGAGATTACGCCAGTCACGCACTTGCTGTTCGACCTCCTCGCGCCACTGCCCGGGCGCCTTGTCGACGATCCGGTCGAGGAGGGCGGACAAAGTCTCAGCGGCATCGCCGACAAGCCCTACTTCAATCGGATAACGGTTTCCAATTTTTCGCCCGTCGATGTCGACCTGCACGGCCCGAGCAGCCCCGGGCGGTGGGTAGAACTCGGTCCACGGGTCATTCGATCCGATGATGAGGAGGGTGTCGCATCCGCTCATCAGGAATGAACTCGCGGTCGTACCCAGATGGCCCATGGTTCCAACTGCCGCGGGGTGGGCGTCGTCGACGAACGGCTTCCCCAGCAGACTGGTGGCGATACCGGCGCCAAGCCTGTCGGCCAGCGCGACGACCTCGGCTTCGGCGTTCCTCGCCCCCTGCCCGACGAGGAGAGCGACCTTGGTGCCGGCAGCGAGCACCTCGGCCGCCTTATCCAGGTCATCGTCGTAAGGCCGCACTCGTGCGGGACGCCAGGTGGGAGCGGTGACGACGATTCCGTGCTGCTGTGGCAACTCCGGGAAGGGTTCCTGCTGCACGTCGTGCGGGATGATGACCACGCAAGGCGAGCGTGTCTCCAGCGCCGTGCGAAAGGCGCGATCGACGACCATGAGCGCCTGTTCCGGCGTGTTCACCTGACCCGCGAACTGGGCGGCGACGTCGCGGAAGAGGGTGAGGAGGTCGATCTCCTGCATGTACGCGGAGCCCAGGACGCTGCGCTTCTGCTGCCCGATGATCGCCACCACCGGCACGCTGTCGAGTTTCGCGTCGTACAGCCCGTTCAGGAGATGCACGGCTCCGGGACCCTGGGTTGAGGTGACGACTCCAACGCTTCCGGCGTATTTTGCGTGGCCCACGGCCATCAGCGCGGCGTTCTCCTCATGTCTGGCCTGGACGAACTCGACCCCTTCAGCCCGCTTCAGCGCCTCCATGACACCGTTGATACCGTCTCCGCTGTAGCCGAAGATGCGGCTGACGCCCCATTCCCGCAACCGCTCGACCACTGCATCCGCGACTAGCTTCCCGCTCACGTCGAGCCCCTTTCCCGTGTCGATTTCCCCCCGGATGCGCGCCATGCTACCCCTGGACGCACGGCGCACCTCGCCTCCCCCAATCCTCAGGGGTCAAGGTACGTGAGCCCCGGCGAGGTGTGGCAGCACCAGAAAAGCCGTGTGTACAGGGAGTTGGTGCCCGAGGAACGACGAAAGCCCCGGCATCCGTTCGAATATCGGGGCTTTCGGAGAAAAGCTTGTGTGTAGCGGGAGCGGGACTTGAACCCGCGACACCACGATTATGAGCCGTGTGCTCTAACCACCTGAGCTACCCCGCCGCGACCTGTCTACAGCGAACTGCTTTCCAGGTCAGAGCCCCCTGTGGGAATCGGACCCACTACCTCTTCCTTACCAAGGAAGTGCTCTACCAATGAGCTAAGGGGGCGCAAGCTTCCAATCCGCGGAAACCATGCCTCGTTTTTGGCAACCGGTACAGAATATCACCAGTTTCCAACCCCTCGTGACCGAGCACGGTCGCCGTGTCTTCCACGGGGAGAAAACCGGTGTTGCTGCCTGCGCGGCGAAGCCGCAGAGCCTTCACGTAAGTGGCCTTTCGCGTATTCTGGCCGTCATGACAGGCACAGAATGGTGGCGCACTGCCGTTATCTATCAGATATACCCCCGTTCCTTCGCCGACTCCAACGGCGATGGCATCGGGGACCTCCGGGGGATCACGAACCGGCTTGCCGCCCTTCGCTCCTTGGGCATTGACGCCATCTGGCTCTCGCCTTTCTTCACCTCACCGCAACGCGACGCCGGATACGACGTGGCCGACTACTGCGACGTCGACCCCCTGTTCGGCACTCTGGATGACTTCGACCAAATGCAGCGCACGGCGCACGACCTCGGCATCCGTGTGATCGTCGACCTGGTCCCGAACCACACCTCCAGTGAACATCCCTGGTTCCAGGCGGCGCTTGCAGCCGGCCCCGGCAGCCAAGAACGCGGACGCTACCTGTTCCGTGACGGTGAGGGCGGGAACGGGGAGCTGCCGCCGAACAACTGGGAATCGGTGTTCGGCGGTCGCGCCTGGACCCAAATCACCGAAGCGGACGGAACCCCGGGCCAGTGGTATCTGCACCTCTTTGACTCAACCCAACCCGACCTTGATTGGGAGAACCCATGGGTGTGGGAGCAATTCCGCGGAATCCTGCGTTTCTGGCTTGATCGCGGAGTTGACGGCTTCCGGGTCGACGTTGCCCACGGCATGATCAAAGCGGAGGGCCTCCCCGATTACACCCCGCCGGCTGAGAGCGGGAGCATGGGCGGCGGCACCGCGACCCTCGAACCTGGTATCAGCGCCGACGCCCAATCCGGCAGCGACGACGGGGATGCCACCGAGGCCGAAACGGCTCCATACTGGGCGCAGGACGGCGTGCATGACATCTTCCGCGACTGGCGCGTCGTCGTCGACGAATACGAGGGCGAGCGCATCCTCGCTGCCGAGGCTTGGGTCGACCCGCTGGGCAAGGTGGCGAAGTGGGTACGCCCCGACGAGATGCACCAGGCATTCAATTTCGCATACCTCGAAACACCGTGGAAGGCGGATCGGCTGCGCGCCGTCATCGATGAGTCCATTCAAGCGTTCGCCGCCGTCGGTGCCCCGCCCACCTGGGTGCTGTCGAACCACGACGTCGTACGGCACGCCACCCGACTTGCGCTCACCGGAGAGCACCTGCAGGGCCACGGGATCGGCCTGGACTCCACTGGCCTCCCCGACCCCGTGGTGGCGCTTCGGAGGGCTCGCGCAGCGACATCCCTGATGCTCGCCCTTCCGGGGTCGAGCTACATCTACCAGGGCGAGGAGCTCGGTCTTCCTGAGGTCACCGACCTGCCCGATTCCGCCCGGCAGGATCCCACCTGGTTCCGCACTCAGGGCCAGCGGTACGGTCGCGACGGATGCCGCGTGCCGATCCCGTGGGAGGCCGGAGCGCCCTCCTACGGATTCGGCCCCACTGATGCCAGCTGGTTGCCGCAGCCGCCGGAATGGGCGAAGTACGCCCGCGACGTTGAAGGGGGTGCACCGGGGTCGACCCTGGAACTGTACAAACTCGCGCTCCGCTTGCGACGTGAGCACGCTCTGGGGTTGGGGCTGCTGGAGTGGGTCACCGGCTACGGCGACGACGTTCTCGCGTTCCGTAACGGTGATGTCACGGTGATCGCCAACGTCGGGAAGTCACCCGTCAACGTCCCGGCGAGAGCACTGCTCCTGGCGAGCGACGATTTCGATGGCAGCACCCTGTTCGGCGATACGACGGTGTGGCTTCGGTCCTAGCGCGCACGCAGCAGCCCGCCAGCGCCCGGGGCAACCGGGTGTCAGTTGGTGTGGGCGAGAAGCCACTCGTAGGGGTCGACCTTGGTGCCGGTCTTGCCTCCGAGGCGAATCTCGAAGTGGAGGTGCGGACCGGTCGACATCCCGGTGTTCCCGGTCTTGCCGATCACGTCACCGACTTTGACGACGTCGCCCTCTTCGAACAGCATCGTGCCGTGGATCATATGCGCATACACGCTGGAGACAGGTTCGCCGTCGATCTGGTGATCGATGATCATATAGACACCGAGGCTGCCCTCGCCGTCCTCGGCGACGCTCACCACACCGTCAGCGATGGCCTGGATGGGTGCCCCGATCCCCGGGTTGAAGTCCTGGCCGCCGTGGTTTACCGAGCAACCAGCGCAGTTGCGGTAGCCGAAGTGATCGCCCACGTGCACGCCCACTGCGAACGGCCATTGGATCGTGCCGTTGGGATTATTGATGAAGGTCGCTTCAAGCCGGATGCCGCTGGCCGCGGCGATCTCGGCGATGCTCTTCGACTCGTAACCGTCCCGCTGCACCGTGATGGTGTCGGTACCCTCAGCCATCTCCATGGACTGCGCCGGTTGTGACGAACCGGACTGCCTGGCGACCATTGCAGCCTGCTGTACGTCGGCGGACGAGAGGAGCGCTTCGGCAGGCACGGACGTCGACACGGCCATGAGCGCGGCGAAAGCCATGGCCGCCACGGTGATGCCCTTGGTGGCTGCCCGGCGGACACCCCCGCCGGACCTGGTCCGGCCACTCGGCTCGGTTCGGCTGCCTCGGGTGGGAACGGTAGCGGATGCGAGTGCGCGGCGCACGGTGGCAGTGCCACGGGCCGAACGACTCGGTGTCGCTCTCGAAGTCGCTTTGGGCACGCGACTTGTTGGAACCGAGGTCCTCTGCACAGAAAGCGTCGGTGCAACGGAGGTGGTCAGCGTCGCAGTGGCGTGTATCCAGCCCGCCGGGCGACCTCGCAACGGCGTTCCCGCAGCGGCAGCGGTGGCCGCCCGGCGGGAACGCCTCGTGTTCGCCTCCTGCTCCTGAAGTCGCAGCTGGGCGCGAGTGGGAAGCGGGATGGCCAGGGTTGCCGCAGGAACGGCTGCGGGCAGCTGCTCGTAGTCGCTGGGAGGAGCATCGGCGGCGGCAGGCGCGGCAATCACCCGGTCGGAGTCAACACGTACCGGGGAGTCCAAGTGCGGCTCAGCAAGTGCTTCAAGGATCACCTTGCCGGCGGACTCCTCGAGCGTGTCGATGAGATGCGGGGTGAGGTCCCGGTGCGGAGCTGCCGCGGTGGTACCGGCGGTTGCCGTTACTGTCGCAGCAATCTCGTCGGCGATCTCAAGCGGCGAAACCGAAAGCCGTTCGCGCTCTCGCAGTTCTCGCCGGGTCAGGGGCTGCGGAAGTGCTGCGGCGTCACCGGCACCGGACGCGCTGGCATCTGGTGCTGAAATATGACGTGACAAGCGTGAAATCCCTGGAGGTAACTGACAGATGGAAGGCTCGTTTTGGCAGTTGCCAGAATAACGAATCGGTAAAGGCTAACCCGGGGAGCGGGTGCAATTCCACTTTCGAGCCCCAAATCACCCTCGAACGGGGCACACGGTCGTGACCGGGATTCGCGCCCGGGAGCCACGGACAGCACCAGGTGCCGCAACGAACTGAGCCCGGTTCGGAGCCCGGTCCGACCCACTGTCGGACGCGGTCCCGGCCCCGGTCTCTTCGAGCGTCAGCCCTCGCTCTCGCCCATGTGCTCAGCGAAGAGGCCCGACAGGATCGGCTCGATCGCTGAATACACGCCCGGCACCCCGGCGATGAGCAGGTCGCTGCCTTCCCGCTGGTCACCGAATGCACCAACCCGCGCCCCGGCTTCGCGGGCGATGAGCGCACCGGCCGCCTGATCCCATGGGTTCAGCCCGCGCTCGTAATAGAGATCGAGACGCCCCGCTGCCACAGAACACAGGTCAAGGGCCGCGGAACCGATACGCCGGATGTCGCGGACGCGGCCGATCAGCCCCTCTACCACCCTCGCCTGCCGCACTCGGCGGCTCGCACTGTAGGAGAAGCCTGTGCCGAGGAGCGCGAGAGGTAGCTCGACATCAGTCTTGACTGCAAGCCTTTCGCTCCCGAGGAATGACCCTCCTCCGGCGGACGCGGTGAACATCTCCCCCGTCACGGGGTTCAGCACGACACCCGCCAGGGTGTTCCATGTTGCGGGATCGGGGTCACCCTCCACCACGGCGATGCTGATCGCCCAGGCGGGAATGCCGTAGAGGAAGTTGACGGTGCCGTCGATAGGATCGACCACCCAGGTGAGGCCGGAGCTCCCCGGGGTCGGGTCGGATTCCTCGCCGAGGAACCCGTCGTCGGGACGCGCTTGGGCGAGCATCCGTCGGATCAAGCCTTCCGTCTCCCGGTCGGCGTGCGTGACGATGTCTTCTGGCGCGGACTTCGACGCCGCAACTTCAACCCCCTCAGATCGCCGCAGCAGGGCCAGCTCGCCGGCAGCGACGGCGGTTGCTTGGGCGAGGGTGAGCAGGTCAGTCTGTGCTTGGGCGGTCATGCGTCCACGCTACGCCAGCTGGGAGCGTGATCGAACGCGGTCTCCTGCACGCGGAGCCCCTCAGGCCCGGGGCGACAGCCGAGTGTACCTCTGAACGCACGAACGCACCGGTCCACAAACCGACGCGAAGTGTGGCGAGTGAGGGATTCGAACCCCCGAATGCGAAGCAGTCTGATTTACAGTCAGATCCCTTTGGCCACTTGGGTAACTCGCCGAAGCGCACCCGACCAAGTGGAACACCTAACCGGAGACGCGGATCAAGGATACAAGGCGAATGGCCATTGCAGAAATCAGACGCCGAGCACGATCAGCGAAGGGGTTCTGCACCTGCCTTCGTTCCGGCATCCACTCCCCTTTCGCGAGGCACCGGAACAGCCGCAGTGAAGGCGAAGAGCCCCTCCTTGCTGTGGGCAGGAGGGGCTCTTCTGTTCTGTCACAGTGGTGCTGTCACCGGATTCCGAGCGTAACTATGGAACCGGGTTCCAGCCGTCGGCACCGCTGAGGTAGGCCTGGGCAGTGTACGTGCCTGCGTCAGCCGCCGCGAGCTGCGGACGCGTGGCCGGGTCGGTGATCACGGCACCGGGGCCGGTGTTCTGGTACTCGGCGAAACGACCGGCGGTCCAGGTGGTCGTGGCGTCCCAGTCCTTCCACGGCTTGGCGGTGTTGATACCCGCGCCCAGCTCGGTGTTCCGGATCGCGACCTGCGCCTTGCCGTTGGTGCCGTACGGGCGTCCGAGGTAGACCGATCCTGCTGCGCCATCTGTGACGATCGTGCTGTCTGCGATCAGGAAACCGTAGGGCGAGCCAGCGGCGATCGAGGAGTCGGTGAGGCTTGCGCCCGGGCGGTTGAGCACGTGGAAGGTGCTGTTGGTGAATACGGCGACTGCACGGCCGAGGATCATGTCGGATCCCCCCTCCACATAGACGCTGTGGAAATACAGCCGCGAGTAGGTGGTCACGTTGGCGGTGCTCACGATCAGCGTCTGCTTGTCGCCAAGGAACCGCACGTTGTCGAACACGTCCTTATCTCCGGCCGAGACGTTCAGGGCGGTGGCCTGAGCGCCGGCCGTCGTGGCGCCGTTGGTGTTCGCCACGGTGAGGTTCCTGAGCGACCAGCCCTTGCCGGACAACGTGACAGTTGCGGCGGTGCCCGTGCCGGCCGCCGTGAGGACAACGTCCTCGGGCTTGCCGGTCGAGCCGACCAGGGTGACGCCGTACCGGTTGCCACTCGTGACTACGCCGGTGTACGTGCCCGGCTTGATCAGGATGACTCGGCCTCCCTGAGCGGTGTAGTCCGCATTGTCGGCCAGCAGGTTGATACCGGCCTGCACGGTGGTGGCGTCGCCTGAACCGTCAGCGGCGACGAGGATATCCGCCTTGACGGAGGTCCCGGCCGCCGGCTTCGAGGCCGGGGACTCCGCACCCGACGCCGCAACAGCGGTCACGGTGTACTGGTACTCGGTGCCGATGATGCCGGTCGGGTCCGTGTACGACGTGCCGGTGAGGGGTGCTGCACCGCTGACCTTCGTCGGCGCCTCGCCGGCAGCTGACCGGTAAACGGCGTACCCGGCCACGTCCGCCCCGGCTACCGCATCCCATGTCACGATGACGGCGTTCTTGGCCACGACGGTGGCGACGCCCGTAGGAGCCGTGAGGTCAGTGGAGGCCACCGGGGGCGTGACGAGAACCGGAGTCCGTGCGCTGTCGCCTGTGGGGTTCCAGCCGTCTGCTCCGGCGAGGTAGGTGAACTTCGTGGAGACAGCGGCCTGCTCGTCGCTCAGCTGCGGCCGGTTGACGTTCATCCCCGCTCCGGCACCGGTGTTTGCGTACTCCGAGAACCTGCCGTCGGTCCAGACGTTAGGGCTCATGTCAGCCCACGGCTGTGCGCCCCGGATTGCGGCCGGGAGAACGGAATTGCGGATGGTGACCTGGCCGCGCGAGTTGTACGCGACACCGTTCTTCGTGTACCCGTCGGTCCAACCGCGCCACGGACGACCGAGAGAGAAGGTGCCGGCTGGTGCATTGCTGGTGATCGTGCTGTCGGTGATCAGGAATCCGTAAGGGTTCTTATCGGAGGTGCTGGCAGCGGTGAGGTAGCCGTTGTTGCTGTTGCTGCCACGGGACAGGGCGTTGATCGTCGTCTTGTCGAACACGGCGGTGCCGCGGCCGAAGATGAAGTCGACGTCACCCTGGATGAACGAGTTCGTGAAGTAGGACCTCGCGATCACCGGCGCGTCCGGGGAGTCGGCGAGCAGCGTGTCCTGGTTTCCCAGCAGCCGCACGTTGTCGAACACGAGCCGATCACCGGTGGTCTTCAGGGCTACGGCCTGTTCCGCACTGTAGGTGAAGGCGGCCTCATCGAACGAGTTCTCGATCGTCAGGTTGCGTACGGTGACGTTGCTGCCTGAGACCAGCACGGACTGGCTGCCGCCGGTTCCGTAGGTTCCGGTGCCGTCGGGCTTCGAGGTGCCGGCAGCGTTGTCGTAGGTCAGGGTGACGTCGAACGCGTCACCGGTCGTGCCGACGAGTTGGACGTAACTCTTCGACACCGCGACGAGCTCCGTGTAGATACCCGGCTTGATCGCGACCACGGTCGGCTTGGCGGCAGTACCGGTGGGAGCGGCAGCGACAGCCGCCTGAACGCTGGTGTATTGGCCACTACCGTCAGCAGCGACGAGGATGTCGTGCGCCGGCAGGGGTACGCCGACCGGCGTGACCGTGGATGCAGCGGAGGCAGCGGATTCGTTACCGGCCTTGTCCACGGCCGTGACTGTGTAGCCATAGGCGGTGTCGTTGGCAAGACGTACGTCAGAGTAAGTGGTCCCGGTGAGAAGGGCGCCGTTCAGCCTGGTGGAACCGGCGTCGGGGGTCGCGGTGATGGTGCGGTACAGGTTGTACCCGGCCAAGTCGGCCTCCGTGTTGGCTGCCCAGGTGATCACTGCCTTACTGTCGCCGGCGGTGGCCACCAGGGCGGCAGGAGCGGCAGGAGCGTCGAGGTCGGCGGGCGGGGCGGGCGGAGCCTGGCCCGTGGGGTTCCAGCCGTCGGAGCCCTCGAGGTAGGTGAACTTGGTGTACTTGGCGGCATCCGCGTCGCTCAGCTGCGGCCGGTCGGCGTTCACCCCGGCTCCCGCACCGATGTTCTGGTACTCGGCGAGACGGGCGTCACGCCAGGAGAAGTTGCTGGTCATGTCGGTCCATGGGGACGACTTGATCGCAGCCGGTAGATTCGTGTTGCGGATGACGACCTGTGCGACAGCATTGACGTCGCCACTCGGCTGCCACGGACGGCCGAGGCTGAAGCTCTGCGCCGGGGCGTCACTGACGATGGTGCTGTCCGTGATGAGGTAGCCGTAGGTGAGGGACTTGTCGGTGCTCGCCGCGGTGACATAGCCGTTGTTGGTGGCGCTGCCGCGGGTGGCGGCCTTCAGCGTGCTGCGGTCGAAGACCGCGGTGCCGCGACCGAAGATGAAGTCGACGTCACCCTCGATGTAGGAGTTGGTGAAGTAGCTCCGAGCGAGCGCACCTTGGGTCGGCGAGTCGACATAGAGCGTGTCCTGGTCGCCCAGGAGCCGCACGTTGTCGAAGACGAGCCGGTCCCCGGACGTCTTCAGAGCGACAGCTTGTTCGCTGCCGGATCCGGTCTCCTGGTAGGCATTCTCGATGGTGAGGTTCCTGGTGGTGACGTTGCTGCCCTTGATCAGGACGGTGGCGCTGCCCGTGGTCCCGTAGGTGCCGGACCCGTCAGGCTTCACGGTTCCCGAGGCGTTGTCGTACGTGATGACCACGTCGGAAGCGTTGGGCGTGGCTCCGAGCAGGACGATGTTCGGCTTGCTCACGGTGAGCAATTCACGGTAGGTGCCTGCCTTTATCCCGATCGTGAACGGCGTGGCAGCATTGGTCGGGGCAGCGGCGAGCGCTGCGGTGAGGCTCGTGTAGTCACCGCTGCCGTCCTGGGCGACGGTGATATCGGCGCCAACAACCGGCACATGAGCCACCGTGCGGAGCGAGTCAGCCGCGGCAGCCGCGGAAGCGTTACCGGACGCATCCACCGCTGTGACGCGGTAGTACGAGGTGACGCCGGCCGGAGCGGCCGGGTCGGTGAATGCGGAATCGGTTGTCGGGGCGGGCGTGAGCACCGTGTAGGTGCCGTCTGCCGTGTCGGACCGGGACACGAGGTACCCGGCGAGATCGGCCTCGGAGTTGTCCGCCCAGTCCAGGGCAATGGAGGTGTCGGAGCCGGCCGCGACGAGGTCCGCCGGCTGCGCCGGGGCGATCGTGTCGGCAGGGGTGCCTTCCGTTGTTGCAGCCGCAGAGGTGTTCCCACTCTTATCGACCGCGACCACCCGATAGAAGGAGGAGCGCTCAGCCGGAGCTGCGGAATCCAGGTAGGCGGCCTCGGTTACCGGTGCGGCGGTCAGAGCGGTGTACTCGCCGCCCTCAGAGTCTGAGCGGAAGACCAGGTACCCGGCCAGGTCGGTCTCGGTGTTTCTCGCCCACGTGAGACTGATGCCGGTTTTCGTCCCGCTCGCAGCGAGGTCGGTGGGCGTCTCGGGAGCGAGCAGGTCCGCCATGGCGGCATCGGCCGCGGCAGCCGGGGAGACATTGCCGGATGCGTCGACGGCGGTCACCTTGTAGTAGGAAGTCTTGCCCGTCGGAGCCGCGGGGTCGAGCAAGGTGGATGCGGTGATCGGGGCTGCCGTCAAGGTCGTGTAGCTGCCCCCCGGTGTCGCCGCGCGGGCGACAACGTAGCCGGCGAGGTCCGTCTCGCTGTTGTCCGCCCAGTCGAGGGTCACACCCTCAGTGCCGGTCACCGCTGAGAAGGCGGCGGGAGTTGCCGGGGCGACGGCGTCCTTCCGTGTGCCGGTCGCCGCGACAGGCGCGGACTCATTTCCCGACTTGTCAGCGGCGACAATGCGGTAGAAAGCTGCAACGCCCGGAGTGCTGGTGGTGTCGCTGTAGTCGGAGCTGGTGCGCGGGGTGGCCGTGAGCTTTTCGTACTCACCGTCCGCGGCATCCGACCGGTACACCAGGTAGCCGGCCAGGTCCTTCTCGGTGTTGGAGGACCAGTCGAGCTTGATTCTCGACGTGTCGGCGGTGACCTTGACGGATCGAACATCGGCGGGTGCCGTGAGGTCGGGCATGGCTGCGCTGGCGCTTGCTGAGGCGGACGTGTTGCCAGAAATGTCGACGGCGGTCACCTTGTAGTAGGCCGTTGCGCCGCCGGGGGCCGTTGAGTCGACCCAGTTCGACGAGGTCACGGGGCTCGGGGTGAGGGCCGAGTAGCTGCCGCCGGAGCTTGTCGCGCGCGAGACAACGTAGCCAGCGAGATCAGATTCAGAATTGTCAGCCCAGTCCAGCGCGACGCCGTCCGGCCCGAAGAGTGCGGTGAGGGATGCCGGCGCAGCCGGTGCGTCGCCGTCCCTACGCGTTGCGGTCGCGGCGACGGGGACGGATTCGTTGCCCGATTTGTCAACGGCGACGACCCGGTAGTGGGCGGCAACACCTGCGGGGCTGGTGGTATCGGTGTAGTCGGAACTCTTGCGCGGAGTCGCCGTGATCTTCACGAAGTCGCCGCTTGGGCTACCCGACCGGTAGACGAGGTAACCCGCGAGGTCGGATTCCGTGTTCGATGACCAGTCGAGCTTCACCTTGGACGTGTCGGCGGTGACCTTGATCGAACGCACCGGGTCCGGCGCGGCAGCGTCAGGCAGGGTGACCGTGACAGCCGACGACGCGTTTCCGCTGAAGTCGATTGCTGAGATCTTGTAATAAGGAGTCGCTCCGGCGGTGCTGCTGCTGTCAGCAAACTCGGATGTCGCGAGGGGTGACGGGGTGAGCTTGGTGAAGCTTCCCCCGGATTTCGTTGCTCGCGCCACCAGGTACCCGGCGAGGTCGCCCTCGGTGTTGTCGGCCCAGTCGATCGCGTAGCTCCCGGCAGCCCCCGTGACCCTGGCGGCCTGAGGGACGCCTGGCGCGGTGCCGTCTTTGCGGGTGCCCGTAGCTCCCACGGCACCGGCTTCGTTGCCCGATTCATCCACGGCGGTGACCTGATAGTAGGAGGGCACCCCGGAAGGTGCGTCCTTGTCGGAGTAGTCAGAGCTGGTGCGAGGCACTACCGTCAGCTTTGTGAACGTCCCGGTAGCACTCGCCGAGCGGTACACGAGGTAGCCGGCAAGATCCTTCTCTTTGCTGGAGGTCCAGTCCAGCTTCACCCGGCTCTTGTTTGAACTGGTGGCCAGCTTCGTGATCGGCGCGGGAGCCGTGACGTCATCCGCCGCAGCCGCAGAAGTGGCGGTGACGAGGGAGCCAAGCAGGGCTCCAACGGTGATGACGGCAGGGAGGACAAAACGTGAGCCGGAGCGGGAAACTTCCGGGCGCGACGGACTGAGCTGCATTGGTTCCATTCGGGTTGGAACGATTCACGCCCGCGCACTGGGGATGCGCGGAGCGAATTCGGGTGGGGTTAGGTGGGGTTTTACCCGTTTTTGGCCGCAAATATTCAAGCCAGGAGATTGGGGTTGCTGAGAAAGTATCACATCACAACAAATCTGCGCAAGGGTTTCCTGAGAATGTCTCGGGACCGTATTTCCGGTCCTGCCCGCCCTCCCCGCACGTCGACTGTGATTGTTACGTCATTCGACAGTTGTGACTGCTCGTGACGTCATCCGATCCCGCTCACGAGGACCGGTGTTAGCGTCCACTCGTGACCCGACCGCAGCCAGTGATCACCCCGCCAACCAGTCAGCGATGGGACGAGCCTGAAGGGGTCGAGGCTCGCGGCACGGTGATCGTGCTCGGCGGGCGCGGCGAGACCCCCTGGGCGTATGCACGACTGGGTCGACGATTGTCAGCCGATGCGTACCGCGTGCGAGCAGTAGGGGATGTCACGGCACCGCGCACCCGCACTGTTGAGCTCGCTAAGAACCTGTTACGTGAGGGTGGGGTGGCTCCCGTGGTGTTGCTCGGTGCGGATGCCGGCTCGCTGCTCGCATTGCGCCTCGCTGCCGCGGCACCTCAGCTCGTGTCCGGCGTGATCACGATCGGTTTTCCGTCGGACCGGGCGCGGGTGCCCGACGGCGTGCCGCAGCTTCCGCTGCGCACGACCTCGCCGGAGCATTGGGCGACGCTGGCAGACCCGTCAGTGCTCGACCCGAACGCGCTATCCCGGTCGATCCCGCTGAACCTGTCTCCGCCCGCTCCGGAGGACATCCGCGTCCCGGTGCTTGCTGTGCATGGGGCGACCGACCCTGTGGCACCACTCACTGATGCGCTGGCTTATTACGCCCGCATCCCCGAAGCACGAGTCTTCGTCGTCGACGGCGGGCGTCACGACAGCGTGAACGATGCGGCGCATCGGAGCGTCGCCGCGGCCGTCGTGTTGTTCCTCGAGGAACTGCGCAACGGCGCCCCCACCCTCTCGGCGGTGTCACTCACGGAGGGACCCGGCTTCCCCGGCCCTCCCCCTGCTGGATGCCGCTAGCTGAATCGCAGTCGCGGCACGGGCACATCCAGATTGGCGCCGCCGCGATACCGAGTCGCGATGTGATTCTCGGGCAATCGCGGGCCCCGTCCGAAGAGACGTTCGCGCAATGTGGTCGGCTCGCCGTCCTCGTTGAGCCGACCTCGGCGACGCAACTCCGGCACCACCAGATCGGCGAAATCCCGGGCGGTGTCGAACGAGTGGTACTGCCGCAGGTTGATCCCGTCCACGCCGTCCTCATCGAGCCAGCGCTCGATCTCATCGGCGACCACGGTGGGCGTCCCCGCTACGAAGAAGCGACCCTCGCGCCCCTTGCGAAGCCCGTCGAGCGCGTCGCCGACGGTTTTCGTGAACGGCAGGAACGGCACGTCGTCCGGCGAAAGGCCAGCCTGCTCGACCGCCGCAGCCACCGTGATCTCACGCGGGAACGCGGTGAGGTCGATCGGCATGCTGCCGTGCGCGAGGATGCCGTCGATGCTGGTCTGGGCCTGGTAGGCGCGCCACTTATCGGCGGCCTCCTCCTCGGTGCGACCCACTACCACCCCAGCCTGGACGATGAACTTGACATCACCCGGTGTACGCCCATGCCGGACGGCCGAAGCCTGCATGGTTGCCACGTTCCTCCGGAAGTCCTCTGAGGTGCGTCCGCCGGTGAACACCAGCTCCGCGTGCCGGCCGGCGAACTCTGTGCCGGCCGGCGACCCGGTGGCCTGGTACAGCACAGGGGTGCGCTGCGGAGAGGGTTCGGTGAGATGAGGACCGGCAACGCGGAAGTTCTCCCCCACGTGGTTGATGTACCGCACTTTGGCCGGGTCGGTGTAGACCCGGTTCTCCCGGTCAACGATCACCGCGTCGTCATCCCACGACCCCTCCCACAGCTTGTAGACCACATCAAGATACTCGTCGGCGATCTCGTAACGGCGGTCGTGCCCGATCTCGCCTTCGAGGCCGAAGTTCTTCGCAGCGTTCGGGAGGTAGGAGGTGACGATATTCCAGCCCACCCTCCCTTTGGTGAGATGGTCGAGCGTGGACATGCGTCGTGCGAACGAGAACGGGGGCTCGTAGCTGGTCGAGAACGTCACCCCGAAG
>JAODMM010000096.1 GCA_025465015.1 Cryobacterium sp.
CAAACGAGCCACCGGAGTCGTCAACACTGTCACCGGACGCGGGCGGCACACCTCCTCCTCCACGGTGTCGCTCAGGCTGCAGACGGAAAGCGGCCGCGGCTGGGTCATCGACACTCCCGGGGTGCGGTCCTTCGGGCTGGGCCACATCAACACCGACAACATTTTGCGGGCATTCACCGATCTGGCGCGTGTCGCCGAGCAGTGCCCACGCGGGTGTACCCACCTGCCGGATTCGCCCGACTGCGCCATCATGGAGGCTGTGGAGACCGGCGAACTGGGCGAGACCGGCCGTTCTCGGCTCGATTCGATGCAACGGTTGTTGAGCACCTTCGCGAACGCCCCCAGCTATTGACTCAGGTAGCGTGGAAACATGACGGAATCCACGCGACTTGAAACCGGCGAAGCGGCTCCTTCGTTCACCCTGGTTGATCAGGACGGCGCATCCGTCTCGCTCTCCGACTACGCCGGTCAGAAGGTTGTGGTCTACTTTTACCCCGCCGCGATGACTCCCGGGTGCACCACCCAGGCCTGCGATTTCCGAGACAACCTGAGCTCGCTGAAGTCAGCTGGCTACCAAGTGTTGGGGCTGTCCAAGGACGCCCCGGCCAAACTGAAGAAATTCCGAGAGCGCGACCAAGTCAACTTTCCGCTCCTCAGCGATGAAGACCTGTCCGCGCACAGGGCATATGGGGCGTGGGGCGAGAAGTCCCTTTACGGTAAGACTGTCACTGGAGTGCTGCGCTCGACGTTCGTCATCGACGAGGCCGGCAAGATCGAGTTGGCCTGGTACAACGTGAAAGCTACCGGCCACGTCGCAAGCCTCAGGAAAAAGCTCGGCCTCGACGCGTGAGGGGCATCGTCCCGGCACCGACCCGACTCAGTCGAGACCGGTGCCGGGTGTCGTACTGTCGCGCGTTGTAGCGGCGAGGACGGGCTTCGTGAACAGCAATCCGATCACAAGGAGAGACGGAATGACCAGGGCCCAGCCGAGATCCGGTCGGGCGTAGAGGCCCTGGAAGCACCCGACTGCCACAGCAAGCTGCAACAGCTGCCACGTCACGGCGGCGCCACGGATCCAGGAACGACCCCTCCAAGCGCTCCCCGCGATCGCGCTCACCCAGCCGGCGGCGACTAGGACGATCGCCAGAATGACCAGCGCCCCGCCCAGCGATGCCGGACGCGAGGTGATCAGTTCCATGACCAGCCACGCGGCTGCCACCCACAGGAGGGCAGCCTCCGCGGCGAGAAGTAGGGCCAGGATCAAGAGCGAACGGGGTCGACGAGCGCCCGGACCCGCTGGCGCGGCACCCCGGTCCTGACCTGCCCATTCACTCACAGTGATATCCCAAACAAAACTATTGATTTGACTCACCCATTATGCGACCATATTTGAGGCCCGGTTGACGCTCACAGGGACGTGAGCCGATCTCCATTCGAGAAGATCCGAACTTTTCCTGCAACTGGGCCGTCCCGCATTTTAGGCCGATCGGCCATGCATTCACGCAATAAAGGAGCACCCCTATGGATTGGCGCGACAAAGCTGCCTGCCTCACTGCCGACCCGGAACTCTTCTTCCCGGTTGGAAACACTGGTCCCGCCGTTGACCAGATCGAGAAGGCGAAGTCGGTCTGCGCCAGGTGCAACGTGACTGAGGTCTGCCTGCAATACGCACTCGAGACGGGCCAAGACTCCGGCGTCTGGGGGGGACTCAGCGAAGATGAGCGCCGCGCGCTCAAGCGCCGCGCAGCGCGCGCCCGTCGCGCCTCCTAAGAGCGGACCCCGACTGGGGCATGCCACAGTCGGGGCATTCCCCAGTCGGACCGATTCCGCGCTAGACGGGGATTCCGCCGTTCGCGTTCTCATCGCGGACGCTCTCAACCGGCGGACGGCAATTCATTCACCGCTAACTGGGTCGCAGCGCAATGTGATCGAGGGCCTTCGGCTTTCGCGATACATGCGCGGCTACGCTTCGCGCATGTATCGCAGGGGGATCTCGATCGTCACTTCGGTTCCGCTGCCCATCATCGTGTGCCAGTCGATTGTTCCGCTGAGTTCTCCTTGGATCAGAGTGCGTACGATCTGAGTTCCGAGCCCGGAGCCAACTTTTCCCTCAGGCAGCCCAACGCCGTTATCGCGAACCCGGACGGTAAGGGCATCCTCGTCGCGCTCCGCCTCAATCACCACCTCGCCCTCGCGTCCGGCTAGTCCGTGCTCAACGGCATTCGTCACCAGCTCGGTGAGGGCCAGCGCCAGAGGTGTGGCGTAGGCGCTGGGAAGCGTGCCGAACGTGCCCGATAGCTTCGGGTGCGCCGTCGTGTTGTGTGCTGAGGCCACCTCTGCGATGAGCAGGAGGACGCGGTCGAAGACCTGGTCGAAGTCCACACTCTGGCTGAGTCCCTCGGAGAGGGTGTCGTGTACTACCGCAATGGCTGTCACCCTTCGCATCGCCTGAGTGAGCGCTTCGCGAGCCGTATCGGAATGCGTCCGCCTCGCCTGAATACGCAATAAAGAGGCAACCGTCTGAAGATTGTTCTTCACACGGTGGTGGATCTCCCGGATCGTGGCATCCTTGGTAATCAGTTCGCGTTCCTGATGACGCAGCTCCGTGACGTCCCGCGACAGCACGATTGCCCCGGTGCGGGATCCCCTGTTGCGGATCGGGATTGCCCGGAGCGATACCGTGACACCTCGCGCCTCAATGTCGGTGCGCCACGGAGCCCGTCCCGTCACAACGAGGGGCAGGGACTCATCCACGACGGCGTTTCCTGTGAGAAGGCGGGTGGTCACCTCGGCGAGAGACTCGCCCTCCAGCTCGTCGACGAATCCCATGCGGTTGAACGCTGAGAGGGCATTGGGGCTAGCGAAAGTGGTGACGCCGTCGACCCCCAACCGGATCAAGCCGTCCGATGCGCGAGGGGCGCCACGACGAGGGCCTGTGGGCGCGCCGAGATCGGGGAAGTCGCCGGACGCGATCATTGCGAACAGGTCACCGGCGCAGTCGTTGAAGGTGATCTCCTGCCGGCTGGGCGTGCGCGCCTCGCTGAGGTTGCTGTGCCGGGTCAGAACGGCGATGGGTGAGGCCGTGATCTCCGAGCCGGTCGCGCTTAGCCTTCTCATGACCGGGATGGCACGGACCCTGGTCGGAGTCTCCTCGTACCAGTCCGGTGCAGTCGTGTCGACGATCTTCGCCGTTTCGAAAGCCTCAGTGACCTGCTTGCGCCATTCCCGCTTGATATTCTGGCCGACGAAGTCCCGGTAGAAGAGCGTTGCTGCGCTGGACGGGCGCGCGTGTGCGACGGCGACGAAACTGTCGGCGTCAGTCGGCACCCAAACGACGATGTCTGCAAAGGCAAGGTCTGCCAGCAGCTGCCCATCGGCGACGAGCATGTGCAACCAGTCGACGTCCTCCGCACTGCTGCGGCCCTGGGCAAGAACGAGATCACTGAGCGTCGACACGTTGAATAGCCTAGATCAGCGAAAACGCGTCGCCGATCGCGCGCTCATCGCCTCGTACCCCGAATTCCATGACACGTCACGTCGTGTCAGGCTGTGGGAGTGCGGCGAGCCCAGCGCCTCGGCTTTCTCCGCCGACCGGTCGACGGGGCAGGTTCGGTGAGAAGCCGGGTGTGTACGATGCGACGGATGCTTGCGCGAGCGGGCGACTTCGGAGCCGCGTCTCGAAGGGTGCGGCCTGTGAGAACAGCCGCGTCGGTTCCCTTCTGGTCGTCCGGCACGAGAGCTGGTGACTCGATGTTGCCGAATCGCCGCAAGGTCGCCATGACCTGGCCGGCCGGATCGATGCCGATCACCCCGGCCCTGACCCGGTTCATCACCACCGTCACCTTCTCGGTCGAGAGCACCTCAGCCAGATCCGCCCGTGCGCGCAGGAACCTGGCCATCCCGACAGGATCGGCCAACCCGCACGCAACGACGCGGTCGGCCTGCCTTAGTGCGCTCACGGTAGCTGCGTTGCGACGAGGAGCGAAGAGGTCACTCGAAATCTCCTCGTCGCTCTCGAGCGAGAACCCCGTGTCGAGAACGACGTAGTCGACCCACTGCCTCAGCGCTTGGATTGTTTTCGTCACCCGGTCTCCGGAGAGCTCCGGCCATCGCGACGGGCTCCCGAGCCCGGTGAGGACCCAGAACGCCCCGTGCGGCGAGTTGTAGCGTTGGGCGATGCGCTCCAGCTCTGACTGCGTAAGGCTGCCATTTCCAGCCAGCCGGCACGCGGCGGCGAAACCGGGAGCCTCGTCGAGCATCCCGAGGCTCGGCGCGATCGATCCGCTGTAGGTGTCAACGTCAGCGAGAGCGACGGTGTGCCCAGCGGCAGCTATCTCGGCGGCTATGTTGATTGCGAGGGTCGTGCGGCCGGGAGCCCCCGCCGGTCCCCACACCGCGATCACCGAGCCCCGATCGAGAGCGCCCGAGGATCGTGCCGAGTCCCCCACACGCAGCGGAACGACTACGCCCCCGCGTACCAGCGCGTCTATCTCGCTCCATGGAGCTCCTGCATCGATCACCTCGTAGATGCCGAGCGACGCGGCGTACCGGCGGTCCACATCGGACGAAGCCAAGGCCACCAGACGCACACCCCGGGCGTCGCATCCGCGGATCAGATCAGCGGTGAGGGTAGTTCTTCCGGCGCCGACAAGCACCACGTCGGGCGCCCTGTGCTCCACCGAAGCGAGGACCTCTGGAGCGGTGACCAAACGAGACAGGACGGTGTGTCCGTGATCGACGATCTCGGCGAGGAGCCGGTCCTCGATCCTGCGGTCGAGGGCAAGCACCAGCGTGACCACGCTCACTTCCCCAGAGACGAGTAGGCGGGCACCAAGGCGATGGCGTCGCTGTTGGCAATCGATTCCAGCACGGCGGCAACCCTGTCCGTCGGAACGAGCACCTCCACCGATTGACTATCCCCGGCCGCGATCAAACCGCTCGACTCGACCACTCGCACGACCGCCGCCTGCGGCACGAGCACAGCAGGAGGACCGAACTGGGAGTGTTCCCCAGCACGCGCCGCCCAGACGTCGACCACTGATCCGGGAATGATCGACCCTGCCAGTGTGCCGCGCACGTCGACGACCACACTGGTCACCGTTTCGCCGGTGCGCGAGCCAACCGCCGATACCGGAACTAATTCACCCTTGGCGACGGTTCGCGTGATCACCACACCCTTATCCGGCAGGAGATCGGGGGTGAGGTAGAGGTCGCCCTGGAACTCCAACCTCACCCGGCTGATCACCAGGTCGGAGGCGTCAACACTGTCCCCGACGGATAGGGTGTCGCTGGCCGAATAGACGGCAACAGACTTGTCAGCTTGGGCGACAACAACGAAGACACCCGCCACGGACGCGGCGACAAGCGCCAGGCCGATCACAAAACGCGGATCGAGCGGGAACCGTCTCCCCCGGTCATTCATCATGTCTGCCACCTGTCGTTCGGGAAAGCATGTGGCGTCCATCGTCGCTGCAGCCCAGGAGACGACGCGGAAGTTATCCACAGTTGGTGCGATCGAGGAACGCACGACCCATAATCGAATCATGACCGATTCCCTCTCGTCCGACGCTGTGGGCCGGTTTCTGACCCTCGGTGACATGGGCGAGATCCTGAACATTTCCCCGACGGAGGCGCTCGAGCTTGTGCGCACCGGCGAGCTCCCGGCCATCCGGCTCGGAAGCAGCGGGTGGCGCGTGGAGCGCGTTGTGCTCGAGTCATACATCGAAGGCAAATACGAAGAAGCCCGGCGGATGTCACTCTGGGAGCAGTCCGATTTTGCCAACATCCCCGAAC
>JAODMM010000118.1 GCA_025465015.1 Cryobacterium sp.
TACATCTGGGAGGGCGGCAACGCCATTTTCGGCTCGCTCATCGGCGGCGCGGTGGGTGCCTTCATCGGATGCCGAATGACCGGAATCCGTTTCTGGTCGTTCGCTGACGCGTTGGCGCCGGGCATGCTCCTTGCTCAGGCGCTGGGCCGATTCGGCAACTGGTTCAACCACGAGCTCTTCGGACTGCCCACGACCCTGCCGTGGGGCTTGGAGATCGCGTCCGACAACCCGGCCTTCCCGGTCGGGCTCCCCGCCGGCACACTGTTCCACCCGACCTTTCTCTACGAGATCATCTGGAATCTGGTGGGAGTCGCCGTCATCCTGCTTCTCGAGCGCAAACTCGCGCTTCGATGGGGCAAAGCGTTCGGGGTCTACCTCATCTGGTACGGTGTCGGGCGGAGTTTCTTCGAGTCGATCCGGGTCGATCCGAGCGAGATCATCTTCGGAATCCGTACCAACATCTGGGCCTCCTTCGCAGCCATCGTGGTCGGGATCGTGATCATCCTGGTACAACGGCAACGGCACACCGGGGTCGAGATCAGTCCCTATGTGCCGGGCCGTGAGTGGACCGGCGACGCTGGGGTAGAATCTGACGACACCGACTCGGATTTCGAGGATGAGGGCGATGACGCCGAATCATTCCGTGAGCCGGGCGAGTCCGTGGCCACAAGCCCTCGTGACCCGCACGTCTAGGCAACGGTAACCCCCAGAACTCCTTCCCACCCGGCAGCGACCGGCGTGAAAAACAAACCCTTCCAGCGGGCCAGAGTCGTCCCTGCGTGCCCACCCCTTTGTGAGGACGGTCCAGTGGCGAAAAACAACATGGCGCAGAACAAGACGGCGCAGAACCCCGAGGCGAAGAGCTCACCCTTCGCCCGGTTCGGCAGCGTGCCCGCAGCACAAGGTCTCTACGACCCCGCAGCGGAACGGGACGCGTGCGGGCTGGCGATGGTGGCCACCCTCCGCGGCACCCCCGGCCACGACATCATCACGCAAGCGCTCGATGCCCTTCGTAACCTCGAGCACCGCGGCGCCGTCGGGTCCGACGCGGGCACCGGGGACGGTGCGGGCATCATCACGCAGGTCCCGGATGCCTTCTTCCGCGCTGTCAGTGACTTCGCCCTGCCCGAGGCCGGCCGTTACGCCGTCGGCAACGTGTTCCTCCCGACCGACCCCACTGCACGGAGCGCCGTGAAGCGCGCGCTCGCCCCGATGGCTGCCGAGGAGGGCCTCGTGATCCTCGGCTGGCGCGAGGTGCCCACCCGCCCCGACGAGGTCGGAAACCTGGCACGCGCGGCGATGCCGGTGATCCAGCAGCTCTTCGTCGGCAGCCTGCACACCACAGAGTCAGGCGAGACCTTGGGCGGCATCGCCCTCGACCGGCAGACCTTCCGGCTTCGCAAGCGTGCCGAACGGGAGCTGGAGCTGTACTTCACGTCCCTCTCCTGCCGCACCCTCGTCTACAAGGGCATGGTCACCACCTTGCAACTGGAGCCGTTCTATCCTGACCTCTCGGATGAGCGCTTCACCTCGACCCTCGCCCTCGTGCATTCCCGGTACTCCACCAACACGTTCCCCTCCTGGCCGCTCGCCCAGCCGTTCCGTATGATCGCTCACAACGGTGAGATCAACACGGTGCAGGGCAACCGTAACTGGATGCGCGCCAGGCAGTCGCAGCTGGAGTCCGAGCTCCTCGGCGATCTGAGCCCCCTGCTGCCCATCGTCACCCCCGGCGCCAGCGACTCGGCTTCCTTTGACGAAGTAGTGGAACTTCTCAGCCTCTCAGGCCGGTCTTTGCCGCACGCGATCATGATGATGGTCCCCGAGGCCTGGGAGAACCAGCCCGAGCTGGACCCCACTCGTCGGGAATTCTACGAATACCACTCGATGCTCATGGAGCCGTGGGACGGTCCCGCCGCGATCGTGTTCACCGACGGCAGTCTCGTGGGCGCCACGCTCGACCGCAACGGGCTGCGCCCCGGCCGCTACTTGGTGACCGATGACGGCCTCGTGGTGCTGGCGAGCGAGATCGGCGTCCTCGACATCGATCCCTCCCGCGTGGTCCGCAAGGGCCGCCTCCGGCCGGGGAAGATGTTCCTCGTCGATACTGAGGCGGGCCGGCTGATCGAGGATGACGAGATCAAACGAGACCTCGCCGCTGCCGAACCCTGGGGCACCTGGCTCGAAGGCGGGCGGATCAATCTGAAGGACCTTCCCGAGCGGGAGCACATCGTTCACCCGCCGGCATCCGTCGTCCGCCGACAGCGCACATTCGGGTACACCGAGGAGGAGGTGCGCATCCTCCTCGCCCCGATGGCCCGCACCGGTGCCGAGCCTCTCGGTGCTATGGGGTCCGACACTCCGATCGCCGTGTTGAGCGAACGCCCGCGTCTGCTTTTCGACTACTTCACCCAGCAGTTCGCGCAGGTCACGAACCCGCCGCTCGACTCCATCCGCGAGGAGGTCGTCACTTCCCTGAAGTTGGGCCTCGGGCCGGAGCGCAACCTCCTCTCGGTGGGTCCGGAGCACGCCCGGCAGGTTGTGCTCGACTTCCCGGTGATCGACAATGACGAACTGGCGAAGATCCAACACATCGACCCGAGCCCCGGCAGTCGCACCACTTCCACCATCCGGGGCCTGTACCGTCACGATGACGGACCCGACGCCCTCGCCGACCGGATCACGGAGATGTGCCGTGAGGTCGACGAGGCCATCGAGTCGGGAGCGGAGTTCATCGTGCTCTCCGACCGCGACTCCAACCGTGACCTGGCGCCGATCCCGTCCCTTCTGATGATCGCCGCCGTGCACCATCACCTCATTCGCACCGAGAACCGGATGCGTGTGGGAATCGTGGTCGAAGCCGGCGACGTGCGCGAGGTTCACCATGTCGCCCTCCTCATCGGTTACGGGGCTTCCGCAGTGAACCCGTACCTGGCGATGGAGACGTGCGAAGATCTCGTGCGCAGCGGCATGATCACCAACGTGACGGCCGAGAAGGCCGTGCGAAATGTGATCAAAGCGCTCGGTAAGGGCGTGTTGAAGATCATGTCGAAGATGGGCATCTCCACGGTGTCGTCCTACGCGGGAGCGCAGGCGTTCGAAGCCATCGGCCTCGGGACCGAGTTCGTCGACCGTTACTTCACCGGCACCACGTCGAAGCTCGGCGGTGTCGGCCTGGAAGTCATCGCTGCCGAAAACCTGGCCCGGCACACCTCGGCATACCGCGAGGAGGCGGCGGTCACCGCACACGAACGCCTGGCTACCGGTGGGGAGTACCAGTGGCGCCGTGACGGCTCGCCGCACCTGTTCAACCCCGACACGGTCTTCCGGCTGCAGCACTCCACCCGCACCCGGCGCTATGACATCTTCCGTGAGTACACCAAGCTGGTCGATGACCAAGCCGAGACGCTGATGACCCTGCGCGGGCTATTCAAGCTCGGCACGGCTCACCGACCGTCAGTGCCGCTCGATGAGGTCGAATCCGTCGCGTCGATCGTGAAGCGGTTCTCCACCGGCGCGATGAGCTACGGCTCGATTTCGCAGGAAGCTCACGAGACGCTCGCCATCGCGATGAACCGGTTGGGTGCCAAGTCGAACACGGGGGAGGGAGGGGAGGACCTCGACCGTCTTCTCGACCCGGCCAGACGGAGCGCTGTGAAGCAGGTTGCATCCGGGCGCTTCGGCGTCACCAGCATGTACCTGACCCACGCGGACGACATCCAGATCAAGCTTGCCCAGGGTGCCAAGCCCGGCGAAGGCGGGCAGCTCCCTCCCACCAAGGTGTACCCGTGGGTCGCACGCACACGACACGCGACAGCGGGGGTCGGTCTCATCTCCCCGCCTCCGCACCACGACATCTACTCCATCGAAGACCTCAAACAGTTGATCTTCGACCTCAAGCGCGCCAACCCGAAGGCCCGCATCCACACCAAGCTGGTCAGCCAGTCCGGCATCGGTGCTGTCGCGGCAGGCGTTGCCAAAGCGCTCTCCGACGTCATCCTGGTCTCCGGTCACGATGGTGGAACAGGCGCCAGCCCGGTCAACTCCCTGAAGCACGCCGGAACCCCGTGGGAGCTGGGCCTCGCCGAGACGCAGCAGACGCTCATGCTCAACGGCATGCGCGACCGGGTCGTCGTGCAGGTCGACGGGCAGCTGAAGACGGGGCGCGACGTGATCATCGGCGCGTTGCTGGGTGCCGAGGAGTTCGGCTTCGCCACCGCCCCGCTCATCGTCGAGGGCTGCATCATGATGCGCGTGTGTCACCTCGACACGTGCCCGGTCGGTGTGGCCACACAGAACCCTGAGCTCCGCAAGCGTTTCAGCGGCAAAGCGGACTACGTCGTCAACTTCTTCGAGTTCATCGCCCAGGAAGTGCGGGAGTACCTCGCTGAACTCGGCTTGCGGAGCCTCGACGAGGCCGTCGGCCGACGGGACCTGCTCGACGTCAACGGTGCCCTGGAGCATTGGAAGGCATCGGGGCTCGACCTCGCGCCGATCCTCGTCGGGCCGGATTTCGCCGACTCAGAGCCCCGGCAGCACCGGCGCGCGCAGCAACACGAGCTCGACCGCCACTTCGACAACGAGCTCATTCGTCGGAGTGCCAACGTACTCGACCACGGAGGCACGGTGAGCATCGAACTGCCGATCCGCAACACGGAACGGGCGGTCGGAACAATGCTCGGCCACGAGGTTACTCTCCGTCACGGTGAGAACGGACTGCCGACCGGGTCGATCGAGGTCACCCTCACGGGCTCCGCCGGCCAGTCCCTCGGCGCTTTCCTGCCCAGCGGAATTACTCTGCGGCTTGAGGGCGACTCCAACGACTACGTCGGAAAGGGATTGTCCGGCGGGCAGATCATTGTTCGTCCCGACCGCAAGAGCGTCTTCGCCGCCGAGCAGAACGTCATTGCGGGGAACGTCATCGGTTACGGCGCCACGCAGGGCAGCATGTTCATCCGCGGCATCGTGGGCGAACGCTTCCTGGTTCGCAACTCCGGAGCCACCGCTGTGGTGGAGGGCGTCGGTGATCACGCCCTCGAGTACATGACCGGCGGTCTCGCCGTCATCCTCGGCGAAACCGGCCGAAACCTCGGAGCCGGCATGTCCGGCGGCACCGCGTACGTCTATGGTCTGCGCCCTGAGTCGGTGAACCGCGAATCCCTGACGTCGGGTGAGCTTGAGCTTTCCGCCCTCGGCAGCGCGGACCGGGAGATCCTCATCGATCTCCTCGAGCAGCACGTCGACCAGACTGACTCCGAGCTCGCGGCACGGCTGCTTGCCGACCTGGAGAACACTATGTCCCGATTCGTCAAGGTGCTGCCCCGTGATTACGCGGCTGTCCTGGCGACCAGACAGCGCGCGGTCAACGAGGGGCTCGACCCCGATGGCGACGTCGTCTGGAACCGCATCCTGGAGGTAACCAATGGCTGATCCGAAAGGGTTCCTGAAGACGACGGAGCGAGAGCTCCCGCCACGCCGTCCCGTGTCGGTTCGACTCATGGACTGGAAAGAGGTCTACGAGCAGCGGGACTCGGGCATGCTGAAGCGTCAAGCCGGTCGCTGCATGGACTGCGGCGTGCCGTTCTGCCACCAGGGCTGCCCGCTCGGGAACCTCATCCCCGAGTGGAACGACCTGATGTGGCGAGACGAGGGCCACCAGGCCATCGAACGTCTGCACGCGACCAATAACTTCCCTGAGTTCACCGGCCGGCTCTGCCCGGCTCCGTGCGAGTCCTCCTGCGTCCTCGGCATCAATCAACCCGCCGTCACGATCAAGCAGGTCGAGGTCGCGATCATCGACCAGGCTTATGAGAACGGATGGGTGAAGCCCCAGCCACCCGGACGCCTTACCGGCAAGACCGTCGCGGTCGTCGGCTCCGGCCCGGCCGGCCTCGCTGCTGCTCAGCAGCTCACCCGAGCCGGCCACACTGTCGCCGTCTTCGAGCGAGACGATCGAATCGGAGGCCTACTCCGGTACGGCATTCCCGACTTCAAGATGGAGAAGAAACACCTTGAGGCGCGCCTCGCGCAGATGACGGCGGAGGGCACTCGCTTCCGTGCGGGGGTCAACATCGGTGTGGACATCACCTGGGACCAGCTCCGCGCCCGCTACGACTCGGTCGTGGTTGCCACCGGCGCGATGGTCCCTCGTGACCTGGCCATCCCCGGGCGTGACCTTCCAGGCGTGCATTTCGCCATGGAGTACCTCGTCCAGCAGAACAAAGCCGGCGCGGGCGACGCGGTTCCGGGCCAGATCACGGCTGCGGGAAAGCACGTGGTGGTACTGGGTGGAGGTGACACGGGGGCTGACTGCATCGGTACCGCGCACCGACAGGGCGCGGCATCCGTCACCAACCTCGCTATCGGCCAGCAGCCTGGAACCACACGGCCCGAGCACCAGCCGTGGCCCATGACGCCCACCCTCTTCGAAGTGTCCAGCGCACACGAGGAAGGCGGCACCCGCCAGTTCCTGGCGTCCACTGTAGAGTTCCTGCGCAACGACGCCGGCGAGGTTCGTGCGATTCGGGTGGCCGAGACGGAGTACCTCGACGGCCGCCGCGTACCGAAGGCGGGCACCGAGCGGGAGATCCCCGCCGACCTCGTGCTGCTCGCCCTCGGGTTCACCGGTCCGGAGTCGGAGGATCTGTCCCACCAGCTGCAGCTTCCATTCGACACGCGCGGTAATGTCGAGCGTGATGGCGATTACCAGACCAGCCACGAGGGCGTGTTCGTCGCCGGCGATGCCGGGCGCGGGCAGTCGCTCATCGTCTGGGCCATCGCGGAAGGTCGTGCGGCTGCAGCTTCAGTTGACCGTTACCTCGAAGGCGAGACCCTGCTGCCGTCGCCGGTGAAGCCCACCGACCGCTCTTTCGCTCTTTGATCCACCCCGTACACAAGCGAACTTTCATAGCAAGAATGCGCCCTCACAGCGCGGAAACCGGAGACTCACCAGAATGAGACGCGCCAAGATCGTTGCCACCCTCGGGCCGGCGGCTTCAAGCTACGAGCAGATTCGGGCGATCATCGACGCCGGGGTCGACGTCTGCCGCATGAACCTCAGCCATGGGACCTACGACGTGCACGAGGGCGTCTACGCCAACGTGCGCAAGGCCGCAGATGATTCCGGTCGCGCGGTCGCGGTGATGGTCGACCTGCAGGGTCCCAAGATCCGGCTCGGCAAGTTCGAGGGCGGACCGTATGAGCTCGCAGTCGGCGACATCTTCAAGATCACCACAGAAGACGTTCTCGGTACCCGGGAGCTCTCGGGCACGACATACAAGGGTCTGCCGCAGGACGTCAATCCCGGTGATTTCCTCCTCATCGATGACGGCAAGGTCAAGGTCGAGGTCGTCGAGTCGGATGGCGTCGTCGTCACCACCAAGGTGATCGTCGCGGGTCCCGTTTCCCACAACAAGGGGATCAACCTGCCGGGCGTCGCCGTCAACGTCCCAGCCCTGTCTGAGAAAGACGAAGCCGATCTGCGTTGGGGCCTCCGCCTGGGCGCCGACCTCATCGCTTTGTCCTTCGTACGCAACGCCGCCGACGTCAGCCGGGTGCACGACATCATGAGTGAGGAAGGGCGCCGCGTCCCCGTCATCGCCAAAATCGAGAAGCCGCAGGCCGTCGAGAACCTCGAGGAGATTATCGACGCGTTCGACGCCATCATGGTCGCCCGTGGCGACCTCGGCGTGGAACTGCCCCTCGAGGCTGTGCCGATCGTGCAGAAGCGTGCGGTCGAGATCGCCCGTCGCATGGCGAAGCCCGTCATCGTCGCCACCCAGATGCTGGAATCCATGATCCACAGCCCCGTTCCGACCCGTGCGGAGACCTCCGACGTCGCCAACGCCGTGCTGGATGGAGCGGACGCTGTGATGCTGAGTGGCGAGACCAGTGTCGGCGAATACCCCGTCGTCACGGTGCAGACAATGGCCCGCATCGTCGAGTCGACCGAGGTTCACGGTCTCGAGCGCATCCTCCCGCTCCGTAACAAGCCCCGCACCCAGGGTGGCGCCATCACGTTGGCCGCAAGTGAGGTGGCCGACTTCGTCGACGCCAAGTACCTGTGCATCTTCACCGAGTCCGGTGACTCGGCGCGTCGGATGTCCCGGCTGAGGGCGAAGATCCCGATGATCGCCTTCACGCCGGAGCCCAGCATCCGCCGGCGCCTGGCGCTGACCTGGGGCGTTCAGACGTACCTCGTCGACCGGGTGACCCACACCGACGCCATGTTCGGCCAGGTGGACGACATCCTGATCGGTGAGGGAATGGCCGAAATCGGTGACACCGTCGTTGTGATCTCGGGATCCCCTCCCGGGATTGTCGGCTCGACGAACGACATCCGGGTTCACCGTGTCGGCGATGCCCACAATGAGGTCGCCCCGGCTTACGCCAGGAACTGACGCCCCGAATCACCGGAAGCCCCGGCGCCCGTCGATAGACGGTCGCCGGGGCTTCCGGCGCTCTAGTGCCGCCGTGAGTCCAGGCCTATGGTGAAGAGACAACGTCCACAGGCGGTGGGTGAGCGGTGAGGAGGACCCGTGGCAGGCGAAGAAGCCCTCCGACGGGCCAAACGGCCCCGCACAATCCTCGCCGGGCCTTATGGCCACCCCGTGCACGCCATCGCGGTCACCCTGCCCATCGGCGCGTGGACGGCAAGCATCATCTTCGACATCGTCGGCTTCTTCTCGGAAGAGCCTGAAGCGTTCGTCCGGGGAGCGTTGTGGCTCGTCGGGATCGGAATTGTCGGTGCACTGGCTGCGGCCGTGTTCGGACTGATGGATCTCGGCACCCTGAACGTCGGTACGAGGGCGCGGCGTACTGCCGTGACGCACATGGGTATCAACCTGGGTGCGGTCATCTTGTTCGCGACCGGTTTCTTCGTCCGCCTCAATGCCGAAACTGGCGATGCGAGCACCGCCGGCTTCGTGCTCAGCTTGGTCGCCTTCGCGCTCGTGGGGGTATCGGGTTTCCTCGGCGGGGAGATGGTTTACCGGTACGGGATACGTGTGGCCGACGAGGCGACACAGGTCAAAGCGTTCGAATAGCGCCCCGGTCCACGGGACCTGCAGGAGTGGAGGCGGCAGATGGGTGGCTTGGCAGGGACGGGGAGCATTGGCGCGGTGGTGGTGATCATCGGCGCATCCAGCGGAATCGGGCGAGCCACCGCTCACGCCTTCGCCCGGCGTGGCGCCCGCCTTGTTCTCGCGGCGCGGAGCGAGGTGAGCCTCACCGAGGTCGTGGCTGAGTGCCGTAGGCACGGAGCTCAAGCCATTGCCGTCCCCACCGACGTGACCGACGAAGCGGCTGTGGCTGACCTGGCCGCCGCTGCTGTCGCCCGCTTCGGTCGCATCGACGTGTGGGTCGGCACGGCGTCCGCCTTCAGCTATGGGACGCTCGAGCGAACTCCCTCCGATGTGTTCCGGCAGGTGGTCGAAACCACGTTCTTCGGGCAGGTGAATGGCGCTCGAGCCGTCCTGCCTCACTTCCGGAGGCAGGGTGGCGGCGTCCTGGTCATGGTTGGTTCGGTGTACTCCAAGATCACAACGCCGTACGTCTCACCCTACGTGGCAGGGAAGCACGCGCTACTCGGATTCGCCGAGGCGCTCGGGCAGGAGGTACGACGAGATGGCATCCGGGTCTGTTGCGTACTCCCGGCCACCATCGACACGCCCATCTATCAGCACGCCGCAAATTTCACCCTGCGGCGTGTGCATCCGTTGCCACCGGTCGCCTCCCCGCATCGGGTGGCCAGGGCGATCGTGCGGATCGCCCTGCGCCCGCGTCGCCAAGTCGTGGTCGGGCAGATCCAGAGGGTCTTCATTCCCCTGCACGCCGCTGCGCCTGGTCTCTACCACCGCGGGGTCACCGCTGTGATGAATGTCCTGGCCCTGCGCGGGGGAGGGATCGCAGCGTCGAGCGGCACCGTCTTCGAGCCGCAACCGGACACCAACCGGGTCACTGGTGGATGGCGGCAACGTCGGTGGATCATCCTGCCCGTCGCCCTGGTGCCCGCCGCCGTTGCTGTCAGGCGGCTGCGCGGGTCTCCGACCCATGAAAAGCGGTGGGGGCACGATGTCGCCTCAACACGATGACGGGCCCGACGAGGCACACCGTCGGCCTGCGGGCACCGACAGCGCTACCGTAAGGGCCTTGGGGAAGTTGTCCGAGGCGCTTGAAGTCGTCGAGCATGCGCGCGGCTACCTGTACGGGTTCCACCGGCTCACCGGTACCGCCGACCTCGCCCTTGGGGAGGCGGCGGACCTGCTTCGCAGGGCCGGACACACGGATCTCGCCGACCAGATCGACCGGGAGATGGTGGGGCGGAACGTCATCTCGGGGCGCTGGACGTTCCAGATCGTCGAGGACTACGACGAGAACTACTACGCGTCCTTCAAGGCCGTGGAGAGGCAGGCACGGGAGCAGCTCGCCTCGGGTAAGCGGCATCTGCTCGAAGCTGAGATGAAGGAGGATCGCCGCACCCACGGTTCGCCGTACCACGACGCGGTTCCGCATGCTGAGTAAAGCCCGCACTGGCTGGCTGGCTGGATCGGCCGCCGAACCGGTGGGCGACGAGGGTCCAACCGACTTAGTCCGTTGAGACAACCAACCAGGGCAGGAAACTGCGGGTGCCGGAATCCGCCTCCGAGGTCACAACCTGGCTGGGCTGGGGAGGGGTAGCGGGTGAGGGAAGCCGCCCCTCGCCCCGGCCACGACGGTAATGAGGATGCGCAACGTTCATCAGGCACCGGAGGCAGAAGACGTTAGCCGACACGGTGCAGATGCTTTCCCGTGTTGGCGATACCGCCGTGGAGCACGGCAATTGGGCGACCGGTCCCGCTTACCTCAATAGGGGCTGGCGCTGGAGACCGGAGGCTTTCGAACGCCCGGTCAAGACTGGTGAACGAGGAGAATGACAGGGGATCTCCGAAAGTCATCACCTCGTACCGACCGCCAATGCACTCGATCAAAGCGATGAGGCGCCCCGCGTCCTCGTTCTGGTTGTGCTCGTCGCGCACGGTCCACTCTCGGGCGGAAAGAGCGGTGAGGTTGAGATGAGATGTCGGCATTGCTGCCTCGATTCTTGTGATCACAGGTTGTCTTCCTCGTCGAAGCGCATTTTCGGGTGTGGTGCATCGGCCCGAATCGTGATCGGTGTTCGACGTCTTTTCGTCGGGAACGGCACCCCCTCGTGTGACTTACCGGCCCGACAGATGAGATCATCTCATGAAATTGTTGCGGGTATGTAAACGGGCGGGTTCTAGGGCGTTCGGGATGCTGAATGGCCGCAGGTCGACGCCGTTCGTCCGCTCGCGCAGCTGCACGGGACCAGCCCGCTGTCCCCGCTGATGGAGGCACGGTCTGGTGACGCAACGGTGCGGTGATCGAAACGGTGCGGTGAACTTGCCCCGGCGCTGCTGATGCCAGCAGCGCCGGGGCAAGCGCTCGTACCGGTGGTGGGACTCGAACCCACACGTCTCTCGACAAAGCATTTTGAGTGCTCCGCGTCTGCCATTCCGCCACACCGGCTCACAACACCTGCATCAGAATACCGTAGGCTTTTAGCCGTGACCGACCAAGACAGCACCTCTACTCCTCCTCGCCGCGTTGTCGTAGCGGAGGACGAGTCCCTCATCCGCCTCGACATCGTCGAAATTCTTCGAGACAACGGATTTGAGGTAGTGGGCGAGGCTGGAGACGGCGAGACGGCTGTGGCGCTCGCGACCGAGCTTCGTCCCGATCTGGTCATCATGGACGTGAAGATGCCCCAGCTGGATGGCATCAGCGCCGCTGAGCGGATCACGAAGGCGCACATCGCGCCAGTGGTCCTGCTCACCGCCTTCAGCCAGAAGGAGCTCGTCGAGCGAGCAACGGAGGCGGGCGCATTGGCCTATGTGGTCAAACCGTTCACTCCGAACGACCTGCTTCCCGCGATCGAGATCGCCCTGTCGCGGTACAGCCAGATCATCACCCTTGAGGCAGAGGTTGCCGACCTGGTCGAGCGGTTCGAGACGCGCAAACTCGTCGATCGCGCAAAGGGCCTCCTCAACGAGAAGATGGGCCTCACCGAGCCTGAGGCGTTCCGTTGGATTCAGAAAGCGTCGATGGACCGTCGCCTTACCATGCACGATGTGGCGCAGGCCATCATCGAGCAGCTCGCCGTCAAGAAGTAGCAGCCGGACACCTACACGCGTGCCGGCGCGTCCTTGATGAGGTTCGTGATGCGGATCGTCGAGCATCGACGACCCTGCTCATCGGTGACCACGATCTCATGAGTGGTGAGGGTCCGGCCGAGGTGGATCGGAGTACAGACGCCGGTGACGAACCCTGACGTTGCCGACCGGGTGTGCGTCGCGTTGATCTCGATGCCGACCGCGAGTTTGCCTGGGCCCGCGTGAAGGTTCGCGGACATCGACCCAAGCGACTCACCGAGGACCACGTAAGCGCCGCCATGAAGAAGCATTACCGGCTGGGTGTTGCCCTCCACCGGCATGCGAGCCACGGATCGGTCAACCGAGAATTCCAGGAACTCGATTCCCATCTTCCCGGCAAGCGCGCCGGCCCCACGCTGGTGTACCCAGTCGAGTGCGTCTTCGGTCGTTTCGATCATGATCACCTTCGAAGTGCGCGACCCGGCCGCCCGGCAGCCCGGCCTGAAGGGGCTGGCGACGCTTGTAGGCTGGATCTGTGTCGGACTCCGAAAAGCCTACCCTCATGATCATCGACGGCCATTCGTTGGCTTTCCGGGCCTTCTTTGCCCTCCCTATCGACAGTTTCCGAACTCACGACGGCCAGCACACCAACGGCATCCACGGGTTCCTTTCGATGCTGCTGCTGCTTTTGAAGAACGAGAACCCGACTCACCTCGCGGTCGCCTTCGACATCTCCCGCTTCTCCTTCCGAAACCGCGACTACCCGGAGTACAAGGGCACACGGGCGGCGACTCCCTCGGAGTTCAAGGGGCAGATTCCCCTCCTGCAGGACGCCTTGGCGGCCATGAACATCACCACACTGACGAAGGAGGACTACGAGGCTGACGACATCCTGGCTACTCTGTCCGTGCGTGGCACGGAGGCGGGCTACGACGTGCTGATCGTTTCCGGCGACCGAGACACCATCCAGTTGGTCAACGACAACGTCACTCTCCTCTACCCCTCCAGTCAAGGGGTGTCCTCCCTCACCCGCTACGACCCTGCACGGGTGCGTGAGCGGTATGGCATCGAGCCGTCTCAGTATCCCGACATCGCGGCCCTGGTCGGCGAGACCAGTGACAACCTGATCGGGATCTCTAAGGTGGGAGAGAAGACGGCCGTCAAGTGGTTGGGCCTCTACGGCAGCCTGGACGGCATCCTGGAACATGCCGGCGAGATCAAGGGCGTTGTCGGAAACAATCTGCGCGAGCAGAAGGAGAACGCCATCCGCAACCGCCGCCTCAACCGGTTGGTCACCGATGTCGACCTGCCAGTCGACCTCGACAGCCTCGCCCGCACTCCCATCGATGAACCCGCTGTACGGGAAATTTTCGGACGGCTGGAGTTCCGCAGCCTCCTTGACCGGGTGATCAAGCTGGAAGGACTGGAGTCCGCCGCCGGCCAGACCGCCGTCGAGGAGACCGCTGCCCCCGTGCCGGTCGCGCCGAAGGCGCCCGGTGCCCAAGACCTCCTGGACGAGGAACTGTCGCTCTGGCTCGATCGATCTGCCGCAGCGCATCCCGGCGGTCTCTCCGTCACGTTCGAGGTCCTTGACGGGAAGGTCATCGGCGCCGGGCTGGCCAGCGGGACAGAGATCGTCAACCTGCCTTGGCAACCCGGGCGCGCCGATTACAGCCCGTTCGAGACTTGGCTCGCCGGACCGACGCCCAAGATCATGCACGACGCGAAACACCAGCTGAAAGCGCTGAAGCGAAGCGGCCTCGCCTTCGACGGGCTCGCGTTCGACGCTGTCCTCGCCGGCTGGCTGCTGAAGCCCGGCGTTCCGGACAAGTCCCTCGGCGACCTCGTCGCGCGGTACCTAGGGGAGAGCCTTCCAGTCCATGACGCCAACCAGCTTGTCCCCGAGGACGAAACCGGCGTTGCACTTCAGTCCTGGTACATCCACCGGGTTGCCGCGGCGCTCACCGAACAACTCGATCCCGCCTCCCTCCAGGTTCTCGTGGATATCGAAGTCCCGACCCTCCTGGCGCTGGTCGAGATGGAACTCGCCGGCGTCGCTGTGTCTCATGAGCAGCTCGGCGCGTTGTCGGCTGAGCTGGGGGAGCGGTCGGCGTCGCTTGCTGCCGATGCGTACTCCGAAATCGGCCGGGAGGTCAACCTCGGCTCGCCAAAGCAACTCCAGGAGGTGCTCTTTGACCAGCTGGGAATGCCGAAGACACGTGCGAACAAGACCGGGTTCTCCACGGATGCCGGCGCCTTGGCGGACCTTCAGGCCAGCAATCCGCACCCGTTTTTGGGTCTGCTGCTGGCACACCGCGATGCGACGAAGCTGCGCCAGATTGTCGAGACCCTCGACAAGTCGATCGACCAGACGGGCCGCATCCACACCACGTACGTGCAGATCGGCACGGCCACGGGCCGGATTTCTTCCAACGACCCCAATCTCCAGAACATCCCCATCCGTTCTGAGGACGGGCGCCGGATTCGGGCTGCGTTCCACGCCGGTGAGGACGCTGAGAGCCTCCTCACCGCGGATTACTCGCAAATCGAGATGCGGATAATGGCGCATCTCTCCGAAGACCCGGGTCTTATCGAGGCCTTCGACGCGGGGGAGGACCTTCACCGGTTCGTCGGCGCCCGAGTGTTCGGTGTGTCGCCGGAGGATGTCTCCCCGGAGATGCGGACCAAGGTCAAGGCAATGTCCTACGGGCTGGCCTACGGCTTGAGTGCTTTCGGGCTTTCCCGTCAGCTTCGCATCCCAACCTCCGAGGCGAAGCAGCTGATGACTGAGTACTTCGCCCGCTTCGGTGCAGTGCGTGACTACCTCAGGCGGGTCGTGGAGCAGGCGAAGGTCGACGGTTATACGACCACCATCTTCGGTAGGCGCCGGCCCTTCCCGGAACTGCACAGCCCCAACAGAGTGATCCGCGAAAACGCCGAGCGCGCCGCTCTGAACGCGCCCATCCAGGGTTCGGCAGCCGACATCATGAAATTCGCAATGATCGGTATAGCCCGGGACCTGTCCGCTCAGGAGCTGCGTTCGAAGATGCTCCTGCAGGTGCACGACGAGCTCATCTTCGACGTGGCTCCAGGGGAGTGGGATGCCCTCGAGAGTGTTGTGACACACAGGATGTCGCATGCGGCGGAGCTTCTGGTGCCGCTGGACGTGCAGATCGGACGTGGCGCCAACTGGGACGCCGCCGCGCACTAGTCCAGGTTGGGCGGCACGGCGGCGATCCCGGTGATCGCCCGGAAACTGAAGCGTCAGCGCGCCTCGACCGGGATGAGGGGTTTGGCACCCCGCGCCTTGAGCTCCTGCACGGCCCAGGTGTTCCCGTCCGGGTCAGCGAAGCCGAAGAACGTGCTCCCGTCTCGCTCGTCGAACGACGTGATCTCGCTGGCCTCGACGCCACGGCTCAGAAGTTCCTCCCGAGCGGCGGTAGCGTCGGCCACACACAACTGGAGGCCCCGTATCGAGCCCGGGGCCATTTCGTTCTGAGAGGGCAGGTCTCCGATCACAATCGAGCAGCCAGAGCCGCGCGGGGTGAGCTGCACGACATGCATGTGTTCGTTGGTCGTGTCATGGTCGAGGTGGAATCCGACCTGGTCGCGGTAGAAAGCCACGGCCCGATCGACGTCACTGACCGGGAGGACGACGACTTCCAGGGTCCAGTCCATGGGGATGCTCCGTTCGTGTTCGTGTTCGTGTTCGTCTTTGTGTTCGGGTTCCGGACCGCGAGGTGCGGCGCAGGGCTGGGTTCGGTCAAAGAGCTGCGAGCACCTCGTCGAGTTGGTCGTATCCGTCGACGACGCCTCGCTCCATGCCGCTTTGGACCATGCCGTCGCGTGCCTCGACAGTCGGGTAGACGGCGTGGGCGGTGAGCCGCGTTCGCTCGCCCTCGAGACGTTCGAAGGTCAGTGACTCGATGCTCACGACGTCGGGGTATCCCTCGAATTCGAATGTCTGGACGGCGAATTCGTTGTCCCGAACCACGTGGAAAACGCCGTTGAAGGCGTAGGCGGCGCCAGTTTCGTCGCGGTGCACGTAGCGGTATCGGCCACCGGTGGAGAAGTCATATTCAAGCAAGTCCATCTGATATCCGCGCGGTCCGAGCCACCTGGTGTAGAGCGCCGGGTCCTTGTGGGCGCGGAAGACGGCTTCCACGGGGTAATCGAACTCGCGTTCAATGTCGATGAATGGCAAGCCCTCCGGCGCGACGATTGTGAGCGTGTTACTCATTTGTCTTCCTTCTTCCGTGCGTGGGCGGGGTCCCCCAGGATGGGTGGCGCGCTGACGGGAGGGTCCTTCATCGCTTCGAGCACGGCGTCGAGCGAGCGGAATTGGCGCTCATGAATAAGCCGATAGGTGTCGATCCAGGTGGTCAGGGACTCTAGCTGCGTCCCGTTCAGATGCACGGGACGCCGTTGGGCGTCCTTGCTTCGGGTCACCAGTTCGGCCTTCTCCAACACCTGGATGTGACGCGAGACGGCCTGTTTGGTGATCGAGAGCGGATCGGCGAGTTCATTCACGGTCGCGGGGCCCCGGCTGAGCCGGGCGATCATGCCGCGCCGCACGGGGTCGGCCAATGCGAGGAATGCACGATCGAGCCGATCCTCGTCACGGGAAGGAGTCATAATTGACAACCGCCATCTTTATCAACGCGCCTGTTGATCATGAGGCTAGGACCGGCACCGGTCGGGGTCAAGGGGCACGGCGAGACCGTTGCAACTGCAGTGTTCCCGCCCTCGGCAATGACCCTCGGCGGGGAATGGCCGGGCATTCGGAAAGGATGACGTCTGCCGGCAGGCGCTGAGTCGGCGCGATGTCCGGCTGGGCCTGTTTGCCTGCGGCACTCGGAACCCGTTATCATCGAACGTCACGTTTGTGACGTCCTATCCGCTGCCATCGCGGATCAACAAGATGCTTGTCCGATACGGGCTTCCTGCTGCGCTGGCCCGAATTTGTCCATACTGGAGCAATTACTACATGACAATCGTAACGACCGAAAAGGCACCCAAGCAGGTAGCCGTCAATGACATTGGCTCTGCTGAAGACTTTCTTGCCGCGGTCGAGAAGACTCTGAAATTCTTCAACGACGGAGACCTCATCGAAGGCACCGTTGTGAAGATCGACCGCGACGAGGTTCTCCTCGATGTGGGTTACAAGACCGAGGGCGTCATCCCCTCCCGCGAACTTTCCATCAAGCACGACGTCGACCCCTCAGAGGTCGTCAACGTCGGTGACCTGGTCGAGGCCCTCGTCCTCCAGAAGGAAGACAAAGAAGGCCGCCTCATCCTCTCCAAGAAGCGCGCGCAGTACGAGCGCGCCTGGGGCGATGTGGAAAAAGATCAAGGAATCCGACGGCGTCGTCACCGGTTCAGTCATCGAGGTGGTCAAGGGTGGCCTCATCGTCGACATCGGCCTGCGTGGCTTCCTCCCCGCGTCGCTGATCGAGCTTCGTCGCGTCCGCGACCTGACCCCGTACCTGGGCCAGGAGATCGAAGCCAAGATCCTCGAACTCGACAAGAACCGCAACAACGTGGTCCTCTCGCGCCGCGCCCTGCTTGAGCAGACCCAGTCCGAGAGCCGCACCACCTTCCTCAACAACCTTCAAAAGGGACAGGTCCGCAAGGGCGTCGTCTCGTCGATTGTCAACTTCGGTGCGTTCGTCGACCTGGGTGGCGTGGACGGTCTGGTGCACGTCTCCGAGCTCAGCTGGAAGCACATCGAGCACGCCAGCGAGGTCGTCGAGGTTGGCCAGGAAGTCACCGTCGAGATCCTCGAGGTCGACCTGGAACGCGAGCGTGTCTCGCTGTCCCTCAAGGCCACGCAGGAAGACCCCTGGCAGGTATTCGCCCGCACCCACGCCATCGGTCAGGTTGCACCGGGCAAGGTCACCAAGCTCGTCCCGTTCGGCGCGTTCGTTCGTGTGGCCGAGGGCATCGAGGGCCTGGTCCACATCTCCGAGCTGTCCGGCAAGCACGTCGAACTGGCCGAGCAGGTTGTCTCGGTTGGGGATGAGGTGTTCGTCAAGGTCATCGACATCGATCTCGAGCGCCGCCGCATCTCGCTGAGCCTCAAGCAGGCCAACGAGGGTGTCGACCCCGAGGGCACCGAGTTCGACCCGGCCCTGTATGGCATGCTCACCGAGTACGACGAGCAGGGTAACTACAAGTACCCTGAAGGCTTCGACCCGGAGACCAACGAATGGCGCGAGGGCTTCGAGTCTCAGCGCGAGAAGTGGGAGCAGGACTACGCTGCCGCCCAGGCTCGCTGGGAGGCGCACAAGAAGCAGGTTTCCTCAGCAAACGATGAGGCGACCGTTGTCGCCGACTCGGCTTCCGCTGGTTCGACCTTCTCGAGCGATTCCGCCGGCGCCGGCACCCTCGCCGACGACGAGGCACTCGCTGCACTGCGCGAGAAGCTCTCAAGCAACAGCTAGTCCCACCACACCATGACAAAGGCCGGGCCCTCAGGGGTCCGGCCTTTGTCATTCGTCGACGTGCCGTTAGCATGGCGCTCGTGTATCTGATCGGATTGACCGGCGGGATCGCCTCGGGCAAGAGCACCGTCGCGGAACGACTTGCCGAACACGGTGCGGTGCACATCGACGCAGACGCACTCGCGCGCGAGGTGGTCGAACCTGGTACTGAGGGACTGCGCCGCATCCGTGAAACCTTCGGTTCCGCGGTACTGCGGGCCGATGGAAGCCTCGACCGATCCGCGCTCGGCGGGAGGGTCTTCGGTGACAAGGTGGCCCTGGCCCGGCTGAATGAGATCGTGCACCCCGCCGTACGGCGGCGCACAGCCGAACTGATGCGGCAGGCGGGCGCCGCGAACGCGGATGCCGTGGTCGTCTATGACGTACCCCTCCTCGTCGAGGCGGGGGTGAGCCATCCGTTCGACCTCATCGTGGTGGTGCACGCGAGTGAGGCCGTACGAGTCGACCGCATGGTGCGGCTGCGCGGGATGACCGAGGCCGACGCCTCGAACCGGATCAGGTCCCAGGCCGGCGACGCCGAACGGCTGGCCGTAGCCGACGTCGTCATCGACAGCGACGGCACCCTCGAGCACACGCTGGATCAAGCGGATGACCTGTGGGCCCACGTGTCCGACGCCGGCCGTCGGCCAACTGTCAGCGGTGCTCCGTAAACTGAAAAGCATGGAACCAACGCGCTCTGTCCGCCCTTTCGAGGTTGTGAGCGACTACACCCCCAGCGGTGACCAGCCCGCGGCGATCGCCGACCTGTCAGCGCGAATCACCGCCGGTGAGACCGACGTGGTGCTCCTCGGAGCCACCGGTACCGGGAAATCCGCCACCACCGCGTGGCTGATCGAGGCCGTGCAGCGGCCGACGCTCGTGCTCGCCCACAACAAGACGCTCGCCGCTCAGCTCGCGAACGAGTTCCGCGAGCTCATGCCCAACAACGCGGTCGAATACTTCGTCTCCTACTATGACTACTATCAGCCCGAAGCATACGTTCCGCAGACCGACACGTTCATCGAAAAGGACTCGTCGATCAACGCTGAAGTCGAACGGCTGCGGCACTCCACCACGAACTCACTCCTCAGTCGGCGGGACGTCATCGTGGTGTCGACGGTGTCGTGCATCTACGGCCTCGGGACTCCCGAGGGGTACATGGAGGCCATGATCGCGCTCCAGGTCGGGCAGCGGATCAACCGGGATTGGCTCATCCGCAAATTCGTCTCGATGCAGTACCAGCGCAACGATGTCGACTTCTCCCGCGGGAACTTCCGGGTACGTGGCGACACGATCGAGATCATCCCCATGTACGAAGAGCTCGCGATCCGCATCGAGATGTTCGGTGATGAAATCGAGGCGCTGTACAGCCTCCATCCGCTGACCGGCGATATCGTTCGAAGGCTCGACGCGGTGTCCGTTTTCCCCGGCTCGCACTATGTCGCCAGCACGGACGTGATGCACCGTGCGATCGGTTCCATCCAGGAAGAACTTGCCGCGCGGCTGTCGCAGCTGGAGCGTGAAGGGAAGCTCCTCGAGGCACAGCGGTTACGCATGCGCACCTCGTTCGACCTCGAGATGATGGAACAGATTGGCTTCTGCTCGGGCATTGAGAACTACTCCCGGCACATCGACGGCCGCGCTCCGGGGGAGGCGCCGCACTGCTTGATCGACTATTTCCCGGACGATTTCCTCGTCGTCATCGACGAGTCACACGTGACGGTGCCGCAGATCGGTGCGATGTACGAAGGTGACTCCTCCCGGAAGCGCACTCTCGTCGACCACGGGTTCCGCCTGCCGAGCGCCCTGGACAACCGGCCGTTGAAGTGGAACGAGTTCAAGGACCGTGTCGGTCAGACGGTGTACCTCTCGGCCACCCCGGGTAAGTACGAGATGGGCATCGCCGACGGGATCGTTGAACAGATCATCCGTCCCACCGGACTCATCGACCCGGAGATCGTCGTGAAGCCCAGCGAAGGCCAGATCGATGACCTCCTCGAGGAGATCCGCAAACGCACCGAGCGTGACGAGCGCGTCCTCGTCACAACATTGACGAAGAAGATGGCGGAAGAACTCACCGACTTCCTCACCGAGGCCGGGGTGAGGGTGCGCTACCTGCACTCCGACGTCGACACCCTGCGTCGGGTCGAGCTTCTCTCCGAGCTCCGAGCCGGAGTCTACGATGTGCTCGTCGGAATCAACCTTCTGCGCGAAGGGCTCGACCTGCCCGAGGTGTCGCTCGTCTCCATCCTCGACGCCGACAAAGAGGGGTTCCTTCGTTCGTCCACTTCTCTCATCCAAACCATCGGGCGCGCCGCGCGTAACGTCTCCGGTGAGGTGCACATGTACGCCGACCGGGTGACTGCGTCGATGGAACTCGCGATCGGTGAAACGAACCGCCGGCGGGAGAAGCAGGTGGCCTACAACACGCTCCACGGAATCGACCCGACACCGCTTCGCAAACGCATCGCCGACATCACCGATATCCTGGCCCGCGAGGGCGCAGACACCGCGGCACTTCTGGCTGGTCGCGACACCCGCAGGAAGAGTCCCACTCCGAATCTTCGGCGCGAAGGACTGGCCGCGAACGGGGCCAATGACCTCGAGTCGATCATCGCCGACCTCAACGGGCAGATGCTTGCGGCGGCCGGCGAACTCAAGTTCGAGCTCGCCGCGCGCTTGCGCGATGAGGTCTCGGAGCTCAAACGGGAGTTGCGCAACATGGAGAAGGCCGGTCACCTGACCTGAGTCGCGCATTCCGATCGGCACCACCGAGCCGGCATTCGGCGGCCCTGGCGCGTCGTTCGCTCTCGGCATGGGCTACCTGTGAAAGAGTGTCAGTGGCACTGCATAGACTCAACTGGTGTCAATTTCCAAGGTAGAGTCCGGCTCCAAACTCAGCGTTCGCGGCGCGCGCGTACACAACCTGCACAACATCGACCTCGAAATTCCGCGAGATTCTCTCGTCGTCTTCACGGGTTTGTCGGGTTCGGGTAAGTCCTCGCTCGCGTTCGACACGATCTTCGCCGAAGGCCAGCGCCGCTACGTGGAGTCCCTCTCCGCCTACGCCAGGCAGTTCCTCGGCCAGGTCGACCGCCCCGACGTCGACTTCATCGAGGGCCTCAGCCCGGCCGTCTCCATCGATCAGAAGTCCACCAACCGTAACCCCCGGTCTACCGTGGGCACGATCACCGAGATTTACGACTACATGCGACTCCTGTGGGCCCGTATCGGCGTCCCCCACTGCGCCATCTGCGGGGAGATTATCCAGTCCCAGACTGTGCAGCAGATCGCCGACCAGCTCATGGAACTTGAAACTGGCACCCGCTATCAGGTCCTCAGCCCGGTGATCGCACAGAAGAAGGGCGAATTCGTCGACCTGTTCAAGGAACTCGCCGCCAGCGGGTACTCGCGCGCCATCGTCGACGGCACCCAGATTCAGCTGAATGAACCGCCGGTGCTCAAGAAGCAGGTCAAGCATGACATCTCCGTCGTCGTGGACCGGCTCGTTGCATCCGATGACGGCCTGGGTAGGCTTACCGACTCCCTGGAGACGGCATTGAAACTCACCGACGGCCTGGTGCAGATCAACTTCGTCGACCGCGAGGGTGAGGATGCCTGGCAGAGCTACTCCGAGAAGCTCTCCTGCCCCAACAATCATCCGGTGCAGCTCACCGAGATCGAGCCG
>JAODMM010000129.1 GCA_025465015.1 Cryobacterium sp.
CAGGGGACCACGACAAGACAGGATGGGATCCATGACGGGTTTGCAGATCGGGTACGCCGCAATGCTGGAACAGTTCGCGCCGGCTGAAGCCGTCGCTCTCTCGGCCTATGCCGAGGAGCGCGGGTTCAGCGGGGTCATGGCGGCGGACCACTTTCAGCCGTGGGTTCCCGCTCAAGGCCAGTCCTCATTCGTGTGGAGTGTTCTCGCTGCGGTCGGAGAGCGCACCCGTGGCGACTTCGGTCCGGGGGTGACCGCGCCAACATTCCGCTGGCATCCCGCCATGGTCGCCCAGGCATCCGCGACCCTCGCCTCGATGTACCCAGGTCGGCACTGGCTGGGCCTCGGCTCAGGGGAGGCGCTCAACGAACACATCGTCGGCGGCTACTGGCCGGAAGCGCCGGAACGCATCAACCGCATGTTCGAAGCGATCGAGATCATCTCCAAACTGTTCGCCGGATCGATCGCCGGGAAGGACGTTAAGCATTCGGGACAGTTCTACAAACTCGAGTCGACCCGGCTGTGGACGATGCCCGAAGTGGCTCCCGAGATCCTCGTCGCCACCGCAGGGCCGGTGACCGCGAAGCGCGCGGGACGCCACGCTGACGGTCTCATCACAGTGGGCGCGCCCCTTGAGAAGATCTCCATGCTGTTCGGCAAGTTCGACGAGGGCGCCCGCGACGCGGGGAAGGACCCCTCCACCATGCCCAAGGTGCTCCAGTTGCACATGAGTTGGGCTGACACCGATGAGCAGGCGCTCGCCAATGCGCTTCACGAGTGGCCCAATGGCGGCATGAAATTCCCCAAGGGAGATATCCGCTCTCCCTTTGAATTCGAACAGATGGCGAAGCTCGTGCGCCCCGAGGACTTCGAAGGCCGAATGGTCATCTCGGCCGATCCGGATGAGCACCGGGCGTACATCCAGCAGTTCGTCGACCTCGGTTTTGACCGAATCTACATGCACAATGTGGGCCGTAACCAGCGCGAATGGATCGACGTGTTCGGACGAGACGTGCTCCCGAATCTCGTCAGGTAGCGATTCTAGCTTCGGGGACGGTGCAGGTGTTCGCGTTGGAGGGCATCGGCGAGATCACCGCCGGCGATGACCTTGTTGCCATCATCGCGGATGCCGCTGGGTCCCGCCTTGAGGACGGTGACATCGTGGCGGTGACCAGCAAGATCGTGTCCAAGGCAGAAGGGCGGACCGTACCAGCGGCTGACCGGGAGCAGGCGATCGATGGCGAGACCGTGAGGGTGGTGGCGACGCGGGTTCACCCCGGCGGAGTGACCCGTATCGTTGAGAACCGGCAGGGCTTGGTGATGGCGGCGGCGGGAGTGGACGCCAGCAACAGCCCCGACGGCGTCGTACTGCTGCTGCCGGTTGACCCCGACGCATCAGCACGGGCTCTCTGCGCGGCCCTTCGTGAACGTACCGGGCGCCGCCTCGGCGTGCTCATCACCGATACGGCCGGCCGGGCCTGGCGGGAAGGCCAGACCGACATCGCCATCGGGGCGGCCGGGGTTGGCGTGCTCGATGACCTCCGCGGCACAGCGGATGCCTTCGGCCGGCGACTCGACGCCACCGTCGCGGCCGTCGCCGACGAGATCGCCGGGGCGGCTGACCTGGTCAAAGGCAAGACCAGCGGCAATCCGGTTGCCGTGGTGCGCGGGCTCGGACGCCTGGTTGGCGAATGCGAGGAGCCGAGCACCGGTGCCGGCTCCTCCGCGCAAGCCGCGTCTCCTGCGCGGGGTGGAGCGCGGCAGCTGCAGCGATCCATCGCCACCGACATGTTCCGGCTCGGCACCGCGGAGGCGCACGCGGAAGGGTTCGCTGAGGGCAAGCAGATGGGGTTCACCGAGGGCTACGAGGCGGGAATGGCGGCGCACCTCGCGTCGAGGTCGCGCGAATCGGGCGCCGGGATGGAGGGTTAGCTCCGAGGTGAACGCCACGAAGTGGGCTATCACGCATCGCTCTCACGGGAATGACGTCGGCAGCGGTCGCGGGTGCAGGGATGCAGGGTGCAGGAGGAGTGCTATCGACGATGCCGCTCGGCATCAATGAAGCAGCAGATACACGATTTGGCAGGTCAGCTTAGACAGGGAGGTGCGAGCTCATCTGCAGGATCACGCGTGACACAATCGACTCCATGGGCACGATGAACGTTCGAGGCCTGCGCCGTCATAGCGGTGGGGTTCGAGGCCTTGCGTGCCCGGGCGAGCTCTGCACTTTCGCCCGGCAGGACCTCGAGGGAATCCGCACCCTCACTCTGCTCCCGCTCCCCGTTGCCGATCCCACTGAGCCGCTGCAGCGAGGAGCGCCGTGAGCTGGGTCGTCATCGTCCCGGCGAAGGGACGCCGGGCCGCGAAAAGCCGCCTCGGGGATCACCCTGATCGTCAGGAGCTCAGTGAAGCCTTCGCGCTTGACACCGTGGCCGCGCTGCTCGCGGCGTCGGTCGTCGCGCGCGTATTCGTCGTGACCGCCGACGCCGGGCTCGCCGACCGCATGGTCACGCTCGGCGCCGCTATTGTGCCCGAGACGCCCTGGCCGCCGGAGGTCGACCCGCTCAACAGCGCCATCGCGCAGGCAACGAATGTCGCGCGCGCCGCCTTCCCCGGCGCCAACCTCGCCGTGGTCACCGGCGACCTCCCTGCGCTCACCGTCGTGGACGTGGAAGTCGCACTCGCCCTGGCCGGATCGCAGGACCTTTCGATGATCCCCGATGTGGAGGGAACTGGCACGACGGCGATACTCGCGCTCGCAGGAGTGCCTTTCACGCCGAGGTTCGGCGCCGGCTCGCGATCCGCGCATGAAGCAGCCGGGCATGTGCCGTTGACTGTCCCGCAGGCGGCATCCATTCGCCGTGACGTCGACACCGTCCTGGACCTCGCCGAAGTGATGCGCCTCGGCGTCGGCCCGCACACCAGCGCGCTCGTCGCTCGCAGCAGGGATGTCGCCGCTAATCACCGAGCGTCAACTTCTGACCCGGCTTCGGGGCTTCAGTCCCTCGCCCGGCGGCGGGGTGCGGGCGCCTCAGTCGCTGACGCGTTCGAGGCGGGTGCGTCAGCGTAGGCTGATTGCCAACACTTCGGCTGCGATGGACGCGGTGGTGGGCACGTCGTGCATCCACAGCGGCACTGCCGCTGCGCGGATGCCGGCGGCGGTGAGGGCCGGCAGGGATGCAGCATCCGTCTCATCGACAAGCCACGCGTCCAGTACGCCGCCGGACGCTCTCGAACCGTAGTGCAGGCCCACCCCCGCGGCCGAGGTTGCCACGCCGATCGTCTGCAGGCAGTGTCCGGCCATGCCGCGCACGGCCTGACCGCCGATGATCGGGGAAACGCCGACGACGGGCGCGGCGGTGGTTTGCAAGGCCTCACGGACGCCCGGCACGGCCAGAATGGTGCCCAACGACACGACCGGGTTCGACGGGGGCAGGACCACGAGATCCGCCTCGAGGATGGAATCAACCACGCCCGGCGCAGCCGTCGCCGAGGCGAGGCCCACCTGCACGAATTCGCTCACCTCCACATGCGCCCGGTAGCGCACCCACCATTCCTCGAAATGGATCAGGTCGCCGGCGGCATGCTCGTCGACGTCTGCCACGAGGCGCACATGGGTCTCCACGGGCTGATCGCTCATCGGCAGAAGCCGGGCCCCGGGCTGCCATCGCCGGCAGAGGAACGCGGTGGCTTCGCTGAGCGTCGAGCCGCTCCGAAGCAGGTCGGTGCGCACAATGTGAGTAGCCAGGTCCAGGTCGCCGAGGGTGAACCACGGCCAACCCCTCCCGTATGCGGCGATCTCCGCTGAGGTACGTCTGCTCTCGCCGGTCCGCCCCCAGCCCTGATCTTCATGGATGCCACCGCCGAGCGTGTACATCACAGTGTCGAGGTCGGGGCACACCCGAAGCCCGTCGAGCCAGACATCGTCGCCGGTGTTCACCACAACGGTGACGTCAGCGTCGTGACCGGTCGCCGTGAGCTCGTGCAGCAGGCCGCGGACGAACCGGGCCCCTCCAACCCCGCCGGCCAGCACCGTGATCTTCTTCATGCCTCGCATCCGCCTCGTCTTTCTCATCCTCATGGTGTCGGCGCGCCTGAATGCGCATTCCGCCGGTGCAATGGTGCTGTCGAACCTCAGGAAGGGCCGCGGAAACTCTCGGCCCGCTCGGCCTCACGCCCCGCCGGCGAGAATACGATCACCGGGTGTCCGCCGCGGGGGTGCGGGATCACGTCGCAGTCGACCCCGTAGACCGCCGCGATCACCGATGGTCGCAGCACTTCGTCCGGGGTGCCAGCGGCCACCAGTCGGCCAGCATCTAGCAGCAGCAGGTGGTCACAGTACGCCGCCGCGAGATTCAGATCGTGCAGGGCCGCGATGGCTGTCAGTCCCCGCGCCCGCACCTGTTGCCTCACCAGGCTCAGCAGTGAGAGCTGCGCGCTCACGTCGAGGTGGTTCGTCGGCTCATCCAGCAGCAACAGCGACGGATGCTGCGCGATGGCCCGCGCGATCTGCACCCGCTGCTGCTGCCCGCCGCTCAAGGTGTGCCAGAGCCGATCGGCCAGATCGCCCACGCCCACGGCGTGAAGCGCCTCCGCCACCACCTCCCGGTCATCGTCGCCGCCGAAGCCGCCGAGCACTCGCGACCGATGAGGAATCCGACCGAGCAGCACGACGTCGTGCGCCGACAGGTCGACGCTCGGCGCGGCGTTCTGCTCCAGGAGGGCAATGCGCCTCGCGGCCTCCCGGCGCGGCAGGGAACCCACGGCGACGTTGTCGAGGAGCACAGCTCCCGCATCTGGTTTCGCGATGCCGGCAATCAGGCGCAGAAGGGTCGACTTGCCTGCTCCGTTGGGACCCAGGAGCCCGATTACCGCGCCCGCCGGCACGGCAGCTGACACGTTCTCGAGGATCGTCCGACCGTCGATCGACAGCGACAGCCCGGTGATGGTCACGCCCACGATGCCGACTTCCTGCCCTTGATCAGCGCGATGAACACGGGAACTCCGATGAACGCGGTCACGATTCCGACAGGAAGCTCCCGCGGATCGAACACGGTGCGGGCGAGGGTGTCGGCCGTGATCAGGAATGCGGCACCTGCCACGGCGGCCAGCGGCAACAGCCGGAGGTGCCCCGGGCCGGCCAATCCTCTGACCAGGTGCGGCAGGATGAGCCCGACGAAACCGATCGAGCCGCTCACCGACACCATCGCGCCTGTGAGTAGGGCGACGGCGGCTAGGAGCGCCCACCTCGTGGCGTTCACGTTGATGCCGAGGGAGGCCGCAGCCGTATCGCCGAAGACGAACGCGTCCAGCCGTGTGGAGGCGAGCACGAGCCCCGTGCCCACGATCGCCAAGGCGGCCGCGGCGATACCCACGCTGGTCCAGGATGCGCCGGCCACCGACCCGAGCAGCCAGTTCAGGATCTCCCGGTAGGAGTCGCCCTTGGCCGACCAGAAGATCACGAACGAGGTGCCGGCAGCCGCGAGCTGTGCGATGGCGAGGCCAGAGAGGACCGCCCGGCCGGGGGTGATTGTTCCGCCCACGCGGGCGATGCTGAGCGTGGCCACGAGGGCGGCGAGGGCGCCGAGGAATGCTGCAGCCGGCAACGCGAAGCCCACCCCCAAGATCAGCACGGCGACTGCCCCGAGCGAGGCGCCTGAGGACAGCCCGAGAAGGTACGGGTCTGCCAAGGGGTTGCGAGTGATGCTCTGCATCACCACCCCGCTGAGGGCGAGGCCCGCACCGACCGCTCCCGCGGTGAGCACCCGCGGCAGGCGCAGCTGCCAGACGATTGAGTCCGTGAGAAGTGGCACGCCTCCGCCTCCGGGCAGACCGAGGTGCCCGGCGATACTGCGCGTCACCTCAGCCAGGCTGATCCCCGCTGGACCGATGGTCACTGCGATCGCCACAACCAGTGCGAGCGCCACGACAGAGGTAGCAAGCGTGAGAGCGAAGCGTCGGCGATTCACCCGGGGCGCCTAGTCGAACGCGGCGATCTGTTCGACGACGGATTCGGCGGCCTCCACATTCCGCACGCCCGCTTCGGTCGCGGCGAAGGGAAGGATCACGTAGTGCTTCGCCATCACGGCGGAGAGTTGCTGCGTGGCCGGGTTCGACTCCAGTGTGGCGATCTTCGAGGCGGCAGTGTTCCAGCTGGCATCGACGAGGACGATCACGTCCGGGTTCGCTTCCACCACCGACTCCCAACCGACGGTGGTCCAGCTGTCGTGCACGTCGTCGAAGACGTTCTGCAGGCCGGCAGCATCCATGATCATTGCGGGGGAACCGATGCCCGCCCCGACGTAGGGGCTGTCGGTGCCGCTGGAGTACCAGAGCGCGCTTGGGGAGCCGGGGGCAGGGGACAGCCCGGCAAGCTCGCCCTTCTGCTTTACCACGAGTTCCGTGGCGGCATCCGTGGCGCCGAAGATCGCACCCGCCTCGGCGATCTCGTCGAAGACGGTGTCGAAGGTGAGCGGGTCGGGCATGTGCTCACCCTTGCAGGCCGCCGGCGAGACGTAACTCCCGACGCCGATTCCGGCGAGCCGGTCCCGCTCACCGACCCCGTCCGCAGTGAAGTTCGACTCCCAGCCCCCGTAGATGAAATCGGGAGTGAGGGCGAGAGTGGCTTCCTGGTTAGGGACGAAGTCGCTGATCACGTTGAGATCCGCACCTGCGGCTGCCAGGGAGTCCGGGAGGGGGCCATCGAGGAAGGCCGACCCGACGATCCGGTCGCCGAGGCCGAGCGCGAGAAGCAGTTCAGTCGTCGACGACTTGATCGTGATGATGCGGCTGGGCTGCGCGTCAACAGTCACCGTGGTGCCGCAGTTCGTGACAGTGACGGGATACCCGCCGTCGGTTTGTGCGGACGCAGGTGGACTGGCGACGGGAACGCTCGCCGCACATCCTCCCAACGTCAGGATGGACGCTGCCGCAGCAGTGAACAGGAAGGGACGTGACACCATGAGACCACCTCGCGAAGGTCCGACCCTCGCCCGCTTCGCCTACGTGACTGACCTGCACGAAACGCGCAGTTGCACGGAAGAAGCGGGATCGGAAACGGAAACGGATGCCGCGCAACGGCGGCGAAGGAAGCAACCTTCCGGCCATATCGAGCCGGCGCATCCGGTCACAGCCAACCGGTGGTCTGGTGTCAGCGTAGCCCCTGTGGGGCTCCCGCCCGTTACCGCTCCCAGAATGGTGTCCCGCTAGCGCCGATGCGGGGGCGGAACGCGTAATGGCGGATGTTACGCCGCGGGCACGGGGACGGGCACGGGGGGCGGGCGGGGGAGGGGATTGCGCTATGCCCATCTCGTTTCCAGCGTGTGCACCGCCGAGGATGGGGGCAGGGCGGCGGACGCCAGCGCGCGGGCGACACCAGCGATGTCCGCCGGAAGTGCCGCAGTGGTGACTCGCACGTGCGGGTCCCCCACCTCGCTAGCGAAGAAGGGGCTCCCCCCGGCCACGCGAATTCCGGATGCGGCCAGTTGCACGAGCGCGTCCCGCTCGTCCGCGACGGGAACCCAGGCGTTGATGCCGTCCGACTGGATGAGCGGCAGCCCGAGCCCGTGCAGGGCATCCGTGAGTGCGCGTTGACGGGCGAAGTAGACCCGCCTCGCCTCGCTGATTTGGTCGATGCTGGCCGGGTCGGTGAGAAGGTCATGCAGGATGGTCTGAAGCATCCGGCTCGTCCAGCCCGGTCCCAACATCCGCCGGGCGACGATCGGGTCGACCAGGGACGACGGTCCGCCTAGCGCCGCGATGCGGAGGTCCGGTCCATGCGACTTCGAGTAGCTGCGCACATGTAGCACCCGATCTGGCAGCCACCGGCCAAGGCTCACGTCGGGCGCGATGCTGATCTCCCCGGAATGGTCGTCTTCGATCACGACCGTGGAGGAACACCGCTTATCGGCGCTGAGCAGCCGGGCCAGTTCCTCGGCCCGCTCCGAGCTCATCGAGGCTCCAGTCGGATTCTGTGCGCGCGGCTGCAGGATGACGGCCGCCGGCCCGAACCTCAGGGCCGCCTTGAACGACTCCGGCTCGATTCCGAACTGGTCGACCGCCACCGGCAGGCGTTCGAGCCCAAGCTGGTCGAGCAGGTCGAAGAATGGCGGGAACCCGGGGTTCTCAACAATCACCCGGTCGCCGAATCGAGTGACATGATCGAGGCTCCGGGAGATGGCATCAAGCGCGCCGTCGACGACGGTTATCGCCTCGGCGGGGAAGGGCCAGGAATCCACCAGCACGTGGAGAAGCTCAGGGATGACGGGGAGGTCTTGGTAGCTCGGCGTGACGGCGCGTTCGGAAACCCGTGACAGGGCCGGGCCCAGCGCAGGCAACAGAAGTGGATCCGGCGTTCCGCGGGAGAGGTCAACACGCGCCGGCTGCCCGTAACCCGCCATCGACTGGCTGCGGCTAGGCAGCCAGTGGGATGCTCGCATCCGCACGAACGTTCCGCTTCGGCCACGGGAGTCGATGAGTCCGACCGAGGCCAGTGCCTGCCAGGCATGACTCACTGTTGCCGGGCTCACCCCGAGTGTGCTGGCCAAGGCTCGAACGGTGGGAAGCCGATCACCCGGCGCGAGGCGTCCGGACGCGATCAACCTGCCGAGCCCGGCAGCAATACCCGCCGGAGTCGGAAGTTCGATCTCGTCGATAATAATTTGCATGGTCTCTTGCCCCGTTGGCCTTCTGGACGACAGGATGATTAACGCGTGCGTCACACACAGAAACACATCAGAAATGTTTACGTCGAATAATAACAAAACCGGACAAGCACGTTCGGTTCGACCCGGCTGAACCTCGGTGCTGTTCTCCAATGCTCAGCGCCGAGCACAAAGGTGGAGGCAAATATATGAGTGTAGTTCGAGCAGCAATAACCCAGGCAAGCTGGACCGGCGACGAAGAATCGATGATCGCCAAGCACGAAGAGTTCGTACGAGAAGCGGCAGCCAAAGGTGTGCAGGTGATCTGCTTCCAGGAGCTGTTCCACGGGCCGTACTTCGGCATCGTCCAAGACGCGAAGTACTACGAGTACGCGCACAAGGTCCCCGGGCCGCTGGTCGAACGGTTCCAAAAGCTCGCGGCCGAACACCACATGGTCATCGTGCTGCCGGTGTACGAGGAGGAGAAGCCGGGCATCCTCTACAACACAGCTGCGGTGATCGACGCGGATGGTTCTTACCTCGGCAAGTACCGCAAACACCACATTCCCAACCTGCGTCAGTTCTGGGAGAAGTTCTACTTCCGCCCCGGCAACGCCGGCTATCCCGTCTTCGATACGGCAGTCGGCAAGATCGGCGTGTACATCTGTTACGACCGGCACTTCCCTGAAGGCTGGCGGGTGCTGGGTCTCAACGGCGCCGAGATCGTCTTCAACCCCTCTGCTACGAAGCCAGGTCTCTCGAACAGGCTCTGGGAACTTGAGCAGCCGGCAGCCGCAGCCGCCAATCAGTACTACATCGGCGCTAACAACCGGGTCGGCAACGAGTCCGACGAGTTCGGTGACGAAGCGGTGACGTTCTATGGGTCCTCCTATTTCGTCGACCCCCGCGGCAACTACGTCGGCGAAGTGGCATCGACAGACAGCGACGAGATGGTGATCCGCGACCTCGACCTCGACCTCATCCGGGAGGTTCGCACCTCCTGGCAGTTCTACCGGGACCGCCGGCCAGACGCCTACGAGGAGATCGTGGCGCCGTAGGCAGCGCTTCGGCGTCGTCGCAACATCCGGTTCCCCGGGTACCCATGCGGGGACATCGGGGAGCCGGTGGCAACTGATCCAGACACTTCGTTCAACAAGCACCGAGAGGATGCCAATGAAGACCCTGATCAAGAACGGCACCGTCGTGAACTCCACCGGCACAGCCCAAGCCGATGTACTGATCGACGGTGAGGCCATCGCGGCTGTGCTCGCTCCCGGTTCGACGCTGTTGGGATTCGACGTCGAATCCAACGTCGACACTGTGATCGACGCTGCAGGCAAGTACGTCATACCGGGTGGAATCGACGCTCACACTCACATGGAGATGCCGTTCGGCGGCACCCAGGCGAGCGACACCTTCGAGACCGGCACGCGCGCCGCAGCCTGGGGCGGGACGACCAGTATCGTCGACTTCGTCGTGCAGTACGCCGGGGAGAACGTGCTCGACCAGTTCCATCTCTGGCACGAGAAGGCCCGGGGCAACTGCGCCATAGATTACGGCTTCCACCAGATCCTTTCCGACGTGCAGGACTCTTCGCTCACCGCGATGGACGAGCTCGTCGCCGAGGGTGTCTCGAGCTTCAAGCTGTTCATGGCATACAAAGGGGTCTTCCTCTCCGACGACGGCCAGATCGTCAAGGCAATGCAGAAGGCCAGCCAGAACGGCAGCATGATCATGATGCACGCCGAGAACGGCAGTGTGATCGACCTGCTCGTGCAGCAGGCCATCGCTGCCGGCAACACCTCGCCCTACTACCACGGCCTCACCCGGCCCTGGCAGGCGGAAGAGGAGGCGACCCATCGCGCCATCATGCTGGCCAACCTCACCGGTGCGCCACTGTACGTCGTGCACGTCTCAGCCAAACAGGCCGTCGATCAGATCGCCCTCGCTCGCGACAAAGGGCAGAACGTGTTCGGCGAGACTTGCCCCCAGTACCTTTACCTCTCGCTGGAGGACAATCTCGGTGCTCCAGGTTTCGAGGGAGCGAAGTGGGTCTGTTCGACCCCGCTGCGTTCCAAGGCGGAGGGCCACCAGCACCACATGTGGCAGAGCTTGCGCACGAACGACATACAGATGGTTTCCACCGACCACTGCCCCTTCTGTATGAAGGGCCAGAAAGACATGGGCATCGGGGACTTCTCGAAGATCCCCAACGGGATCGGCGGCGTGGAACACCGGATGGACCTGCTCTACCAGGGCGTGGTCGACGGCAACATCTCCCTTGAACGCTGGGTAGAGGTGACCTCTACGACGCCTGCACGCATGTTCGGCATGTACGGCAGGAAGGGCGTCATTCAGCCGGGAGCGGACGGGGATGTAGTCATCTACGACCCGAACGGCCACACCTCAATCGGGCTGCCTGTCGACGACGATGGCGTGCAGACGGGCCGAAGCCACCACATGAACATGGACTACTCCGCTTACGAGGGCTACGAGATCGACGGACACGTGGACACGGTCCTCTCCCGCGGCAAGGTCATCATCGACAACAACCAGTACCTCGGCGCGAAGGGCGACGGCAAGTACGTCAAGCGCGGCCTGAGCCAGTACCTGATCTAGCGAGGAACACTGATGGATTTCGGCGTAGTTCTGCAGACCAACCCCCCGTCGGCGCGCACGGTGCAACTAGCGAAATTGGCGGAGGACCACGGGTTCACCCATGTGTGGACATTCGACTCGCACGTGCTCTGGCAAGAGCCGTACGTGATCTACAGCAAGATCCTCGCCGAGACGCGCAAGATCATTGTGGGGCCCATGGTCACCAATCCGGCCACCCGCGACTGGACCGTCACCGCATCCACGTACGCGACGCTCAACGAGATGTACGGCAACCGCACCATCTGCGGCATCGGACGCGGCGACTCCGCGGTCCGGGTGACCAACGGCGCGCCCACCACGCTGAAGATGCTCCGCGAGTCGATCCACGTCATCCGGGAGTTGGCGAATTCGCGCTCGATCGAGTACAACGGAGCGACCCTGCGGTTCCCCTGGAGCATCGGATCCCGCCTGGACCTCTGGGTCGCGGCTTACGGCCCCCTCGCGCTGAAACTCGCCGGGGAGGTGGGTGACGGCTTCATCCTGCAGATGGCGGACCTCGATGTGGCCGCGTGGATGATCAAGACCGTTCGAGACGCCGCTGCCAACGTCGGACGCGACCCCCTCTCGGTGAAGTTTTGCGTGGCCGCCCCGATGTATATCGGCGACGACTGGGAGCACATGCGTGACCAGTGCCGGTGGTTCGGCGGGATGGTCGGCAACCACGTCGCCGAGATCGTGGCGAAGTACGGAACAGATTCTCACGTGCCCCAGGCGCTGACGGATTACATCAAGGGCCGGGAGGGGTACGACTACAACGAGCACGGGAAGGCTGGTAACAGCCACACATCCTTCGTCCCGGATGAAATCGTCGACCGGTTCTGCATTCTCGGAACCCCCCAGCAGCACATCGAGAAGCTCGAGTCGTTGAGAGCCCTCGGGGTGGACCAGTTCGCGGGGTATCTCCAGCACGACAATAAGGAGGAGACTCTCCGGGTGTACGGGGAGACCGTGATTCCGGCGCTCACCGAACACATCCGGGCGAAGGTGTGATCGTGCGCGCCCGGAGCGAGCCAGCTGCCGCCCTCTGGCGGCGAGTCGTCGTCGGGGCCATGGGCGTTGTCGTACTCGCGTTGGTGTGGGAGCTGTACAAGCTGCTTGGTCCTGCAGACGGTGTGCTGGTCGGAACCACCACCGTGTTGCCGCGCACGACAGACCTCGCGATGCCGCACCTCTGGGTGATGGGCGGGCGTGTCTTGGAACCCGTGAACGGAGCGTCCGCGGCGCTTCCAATGTGGTTGGTGGTGCTCCAGGCGTCACTGTTCACCCTCGGCATCGCCGCTGTCGGCTGGCTGGTCGGTGTTGCCGTCGGGCTTGCCCTCGCCCTTGTCATGCAGAGGTTCCGTGCGGCGGAATCGGCGATTCTGCCCTGGATCATCCTCAGCCAGACCGTTCCGTTGATCGCGATCGCACCGCTGGTACGCCGTTGGGGCGCGCAGATCCACCTGGGGGAATTCACTTGGGAGAACTGGATGTCGGTGGCGCTGATCGCCTCCTACCTCGCCTTCTTCCCCGTGTCGGTCGGGGCTCTCCGCGGCCTCTCCTCGCCGGATGCGAACCACGTCGACCTGATGCGCTGCTACGCAGCCGGCTGGTGGAAGACACTCTGGCGGCTGCGACTTCCGGCGAGCGTGGGGTACCTCCTTCCGGCCCTCGGGCTCGCCGCGGCCAGCGCGGTCATCGGAACTGTGGTGGCCGAGGTGTCGATCGCCCTGCGCGGAGGAATAGGCCGACTCATCGTGGAGTACGCGGGGGCGGCAGGGGGCGACCCCGGCAAACCGTGGGCCCCGATCTTCGGATCCGTGCTGGTCGGCCTTGTCGCCGCCGGATTCGTGGGCCTGATCGGCGTGGTCCTTCGTCGATTCCGTCGGGGAGAAGTTGCAGTATGAGCGTTGAACCATCCGTGGATCTCGGAGCTCCGGTCGACACCGCACTGGCTGTCGAAGTCATCAACCTGAGCCGCGTCTTCACCGGGCGCAAGGGCGCCACGGTGACTGCACTCGACAACGTGAGCCTCACGGTGAGACCCGGTGAGTTCGTCTCCCTGATCGGGCCGAGCGGATGCGGCAAGAGCACCCTGCTGCGGCTGATTGCCGACCTCGACACGCCGACTCGCGGAACTATCGCCGTGTTCGGCACCTCGGCCCGGCAGGCACGGGTGAACCAGGCCTACGGAATCGCGTTCCAGCAGGCGGGCCTTCTTCCGTGGCGCACCGTGACAGGCAACATCGAGCTTCCGCTGGAACTTCACGGTGCGGGCAAAGCGGCCCGGCAGGCACGCGCGGCCGAGCTCCTCGATCTCGTCGGACTCACGGACTTCGCCGCCAGTTACCCCGATCAGCTCTCGGGTGGCATGCAACAGAGGGTAGCCATCGCCCGCGCGCTCGCCGAGAGCCCGCGCCTGCTGCTCATGGACGAACCGTTCGGGGCGCTGGATGAGATGACGCGGGAGCGCATGCAGAACGAGCTGGTGCGCATCTGCGGTGAGACTGGCGCCGCCGTGGTGTTCGTCACCCATTCCATCCCCGAGGCCGTCTTCCTCTCCGACCGTGTCGTCGTCATGTCTCCGCGACCCGGCCGGATCCGCGATGTGCTCCCCGTCAGGCTCGGTGAGACCGGGAAGCGTGGGGAGAACCTGCGCGAAGAGGAAGCGTTCTTCCGTGCCGTGAGGCAGGTGCGAGAGCTGCTGCATGGTGAGGCACCCGATCGTCTTCGGGGTGTCGAGACCCGATGAGGCAGCCCTCGTTCGCTCGCACCGCCCTCGCGCCGATCATCCTCGGTCTCGCCGTCGTGCTTCTTTGGCAGGGGGCCGTGACAGCGTTCGCGATCAAGCCGTTCATCCTTCCGGGGCCGTTCACGATCGGCCAGCAGTTCGGGGCGAACATCGACAACGTCCTCGCCGGCATGGCGGTCACGGGGCGCAACGCCCTCATCGGGCTCGTCGCAGGCGCGCTGCTGGGCATCCTCGCCGCCGCCGTCGCAGCCCTTGCCCGCGTCATCGATGAGGCAGCGGAACCGATCGTCGCAGCCCTCGCTGTGGTTCCGATCGTGGCGCTGGCGCCAGTGCTCTACACGATGTTCGGGGCCGGTGCCGAAACGGCCAGGCAGATCGTTGCAGGCCTCGCGGTTTTCGTTCCGGTGTACGTCAACACCCTCAAAGGCCTTCGTCAGGTGCGCCCGATTCATCGCGAGCTCATGCAGGCCTACGCCGCGACCGGGTGGCAGGCGACGAGGACGGTGACCTTCCCGACTGCGCTCCCTTTTGTGTTCACGGGCCTTCGCATCGCATCGTCGCTGGCCGTGATCTCGGCCCTGGTTGCCGAATACTTCGGTGGCCCGCTCGGTGGCCTCGGCCGCTCGATCACCTCCTCGGCGTCGAGCAGCAATTACGGTCTGGCGTGGGCGTACGTCCTCGGTTCGATCGTCCTCGGTCTTGTCTTCTACTGTGCAGCCCTCGCCGTCGAGAAGCTGGTCAACCGCCGCACCGGCGGATAGTGTCCGCCCGCGTCGTGGGCGGCGATTGCACCAACTCGACAGTTGTCACAGCAAGGAGGAAAACATGAAACACAGCACACAATGGCTGGGTAGCCTGGGTGCCACAGTGGCCGTCACGGCCCTCGTGCTCACCGGTTGCAGCGCCGGTGGCGGCACCGGAACCAGCTCGGCTGAACCGGCCAACGGGGGTGGTGGCGGGGAGCTGACCCCTGTCACCCTGCAGTTGCAGTGGGTCGCCCAGGCACAGTTCGCGGGCTACTACGCGGCCGTGGATCAGGGATTCTACGAAGACGAGGGCCTCGACGTGACCATCGCCGAGGGCGGGCCGGATATCGTCCCGCAGGATGTCCTGGCCTCGGGTGACGTCGACTACGCGATCTCTTGGGTTCCGAAGGTGCTCGGCTCGATCGAGCAGGGTGCCAACATCACAGATGTGGCGCAGATCTTCGAACGCAGTGCCACGACCCAGATCTCCTTTAAAAATAAGAACATCTCAAGCTCTGCCGACCTCAAGGGCAAGAACGTGGGCAGCTGGGGGTTCGGAAACGAATGGGAGCTCTTCGCCGGCATGCAGAAGAGCGGCATCGAGGTTGGCGACATCAACCTCGTGCAGCAGGCGTTCGACATGACCGGATTCCTCTCCGGCGACATCGACGCAGCCCAGGCGATGACATACAACGAGTATGCGCAGGTGCTCGAGACGGTGAACCCCGACACGGGCAAGCTGTACCAGCCGGAGGAACTCAACGTCATCGACTGGAACGACGAGGGCACCGCAATGCTTCAGGACGCCATCTGGGCCAATTCCGATCGTCTAGCTTCGGACAAGGATTACGCCGACACCACGGTGAAGTTCATTAAGGCCTCAATCAGGGGCTGGAGCTTCGCCGCGGCCAACCCGCAGGAGGCCGCAGACATCGTCACAGCGAACGGCTCGACCCTCGGCCAGAGCCACCAGCTCTGGATGACCAACGAGGTTAACAAGCTGATCTGGCCGTCGACGAACGGCGTCGGTCTGATTGATGAGGATGCCTGGGCCAACACGGTCGAGATCGCGAAGAACACCAAGAACGAGACCGGCGCCACCATCATCAGCAACGACCCGCCGGACACTGCGTACTCGAACGAGTACGTGCAGAAGGCGCTTGACGAATTGACCGACGAGGGGGTCGACGTGAAGGGCGCCGACTACGAACCAGTCGAAGTCACCCTGAACGAGGGCGGCAACTGACCTGCCGCTTCGCGCTGCCGGTCCTGGCGAATCCGCCGACCACCGGTGGGCCAGGGCCGGCAGCGCGAGGCACCCAACACAGAGAGACACGCGATATCCGTGACTGACACCACTACTGAAACCGGCTCAGGCGAACGTACCCTCGAGCTCGACCGCGCCCACGTCTTCCACTCGTGGTCGGCCCAGGCAGCGTTGAAGCCGCTGGTGATCGCGGGCGGGCAAGGATGCCGCGCCTGGGACCACGATGGACGCACCTACCTCGACTTCTCCAGCCAGCTGGTGAACCTCAACATCGGCCACCAGCATCCGGCTGTCGTCGCCGCCATAGTGGAGCAGGCGAAGACCCTGGCCACGATCGCCCCGGCCACGGCGAACCTCACCCGCGGAGAGGCCGCCAAACGAATCACCGACCGGGCCCCGGACGGCTTCAATAAGGTTTTCTTCACCAATGGGGGTGCGGATGCCAATGAGAACGCAATCCGGCTGGCTCGCCTGCACACGGGCCGCGACAAAGTGCTCTCAACCTATCGCTCGTACCACGGCAACACTGGCGCGGCCATCGTCTCCACGGGAGATTGGCGGCGCATCCCCAATGAGTTCGCCCGTGGTCACGTGCACTTCTTCGGTCCTTACCTCTACCGCAGCGAGTTCTGGGCGACGACGCCTGAAGAGGAATCCTCGCGTGCCCTCCGGCACCTGGAACGGGTCATTCAGAGCGAAGGCCCGTCGTCGATCGCCGCAGTTCTGCTCGAGTCGATCCCGGGCACGGCAGGAATCCTCGTTCCGCCGCCTGGCTACCTCGCCGGGGTCCGGGAACTCTGCGACCGCTACGAGATTTTGCTCATCCTCGACGAGGTCATGGCCGGATTCGGTCGCACCGGACAGTGGTTCGCCTTCCAGGGTTACGGTGTCGTTCCCGACCTGATCAGCTTCGCCAAGGGCGTCAACTCCGGCTACGTACCCGCCGGCGGCGTCATCATCCCCGATGCCATCGCCCGCGATTTCGACGAGGCCGTGTTCCCGGGCGGGCTCACGTACAGTGGCCATCCGTTGGCCATGGCTTCCATCGTCGCGACCCTCGACGCGATGGAGAGTGAGGGCATCGTCGAAAACGCGGCTCGGATCGGGCGCGACGCCCTGGCGCCGGGTCTCGCGGCGTTGCAGGCCGCGCATCCGATCGTGGGGGAAGTGCGCGGTGAAGGCGTCTTCTGGGCGATGGAACTCGTCGCAGACCAGAGCACCCGCGAACCCGTGAGCGCCGCGGTAATGGGGCGGATCAAGGCTGAGCTTCTCGGCCGCAACCTGTTGCCGTTCATTCAGGACAACCGGATCCACGTCGTACCGCCATGTGTGGTTACCGACGACGAGGTCGCCGAAGCCCTGGCCATCTACGGCGAGGTGCTGAGCCTCGACCTGCTTGCCTGACCTGCACCACGACCAGGAGAACTCATGTCCACCACCCTTCTTCACCAGGAACCCACCGGGTCCAACGACGCGCACGGCACGCCTGTGATCAACCATTGGATCGACGGTGCGCCGAGCGCCGGTACCTCCTCCCGCACCGCGCCTGTCTTCAACCCGGCCAAAGGCATTGTGGCCAAGAACGTGCGCCTGGCGAGCGCAGCGGACGTCGATACTGCCGTCGCGTCCGCGCTGGCCGCTTTCCCAGGGTGGCGGGACACCTCACAGGCCAAACGGCAGACCGTCATGTTCGCCTTCCGCGAGCTGCTGAACCAGCGCAAGGGGGAGCTTGCGGAGATCCTCACCGCGGAACACGGAAAGGTCACCGCCGACGCCCTGGGCGAGATCGCCCGTGGCCTCGAAGTCGTCGAGTTCGCCCTCGGCATGCCGCACCTCTCCAAAGGTGAGTTCTCGGAGAATGTCTCGACCGGTGTTGATGTCTATACCTTGCGACAGCCGCTCGGAGTGGTCGGGGTCATCAGCCCCTTCAACTTCCCTGCCATGGTGCCGATGTGGTTCTTCCCCATCGCCATCGCCACCGGTAACACGGTTGTGCTGAAGCCTTCGGAGAAAGATCCATCCGCCGCCAACTGGATGGCTGCCCTCATGACCGAGGCGGGCCTGCCAGCTGGCGTGCTGAACGTCGTGCATGGCGACAAGGAGGCCGTCGATGCGCTGCTGGTCCACCCCGAGGTGCAGTCAATTTCCTTTGTCGGCTCCACCCCGATCGCCAAGTACATCTACGAGACCGCCTCGTCTCACGGCAAACGGGTGCAAGCACTCGGCGGGGCGAAGAACCACATGCTGGTGCTGCCGGACGCTGACCTCGATCTCACCGCGGACGCTGCCGTCAACGCCGGCTTCGGGTCCGCCGGGGAACGGTGCATGGCGATCAGCGTCGTGCTCGCGGTTGAACCGGTCGCTGACGAGCTGATCGTCAAGATCACCGAACGGATGAAGGGGCTGCGGGTCGGCGACGGCACGCGAGGCTGCGACATGGGGCCGCTGATCACCCAGGCCCACCGCGACAAGGTCGCGTCCTACATCGACGTGGCGGCGGCGGACGGAGCGGATGTGGTCGTCGATGGACGCGGCGTCGACATCGACGGGGACGAATCCGGTTTCTGGCTTGGACCCACGCTCTTTGACAAGGTACCCACCGACTCCGCCGTCTACCAGGACGAGATCTTCGGCCCGGTCCTGTCGATCGTACGGGTGGCGAGCTACGAGGAGGGTGTGGGGATCATCAACCGGGGTCGTTACGGGAACGGTACGGCCATCTTCACCAACGACGGCGGCGCCGGGCGGCGCTTCCAGAACGAGGTGCAGGTGGGCATGGTCGGAATCAATGTGCCGATTCCGGTGCCGGTGGCGTACCACTCGTTCGGTGGTTGGAAGGACTCCTTGTTCGGTGATGCGAAGGCGTACGGCCCCGGCGGGGTTTCGTTCTTCACCCGCGAGAAAGCGGTGACGAGCCGCTGGCTCGACCCGAGTCACGGGGGGATCAACCTCGGCTTCCCCCAGAACCACTAGAAGCTGTCCGGCGTGTGAGGCAAGCGGGCACGCCCCTCGCCTCCGTCGTCGTCCACGTGCGCAAGGGCAGCTACCGTCGCGCGCCCGAGTGAAAATTCGTCGGCATCCTCTGGCGCGGCGGCTTGCTCTAAAGTTGGGAGGGTGACAGACGCGCGCAGCCAGCTCATCGAGTACATCTCGGCCGAAGCCGTATTCCACGGGGATTTCACCTTGACAAGCGGTAAGAAGGCCAGCTACTACGTCGATCTGCGCAGGGTCAGCCTCGATCACCGCGTCGCACCCCTGATCGGGCAGGTCATGCTCGATCTCATCGCACAGGTTCCGGATGTCTCCGCCGTCGGCGGGATGACCATGGGAGCGGATCCCGTGGCTGCGGCCGTTCTGCACCAGGGAGCGGCACGGGGGGCGGCGTACGACGCATTCGTCGTGCGCAAGGCACCCAAGGACCACGGCCGCGGCAAGCAGGTCGAAGGTCCCGACCTTGCTGGCAAGCGGGTCATCGTGCTGGAGGACACCTCCACCACCGGAGGTTCCCCGCTGGCAGCGATCGAGGCGCTCCTGAAAGTGGGAGCGGAGATCGCCGGCGTCGCTGTCGTCGTCGACCGCAATACCGGCGCCCGTGAAGTCATCGAGGCGGCCGGCTATTCGTACTTCGCCGCACTCGGGCTTGAGGACCTGGGGCTCGACTGATGCCCGGAGACGATGACCGCGACCTGGGGGGCATCGACTGGCTGGCTGCACAACTAAGCGAGGATGAGCCTGCCGACGGGCCTGCTGATGGGCCCGCGGACGGGCCTCAGGGGACGCCCGCCCAGGAGGATGCTCCAGGAGGCGGCTCACCGATGCCAGCCGACCCGCGGGCACACGCAGCCGACCCGCTGGCGCCGGGCGGGGCAGCGGCGCTGGCGAGCGCGAGCGCTTCGGCCCGGAACCCCCCAGACCTGGCTCCGGCTGGCCGGCTCCCCGCCGATCAGATACCGGGAGGATCCGTGCATCCCGAAACGAGAGCCATCCGGTCCTCCTCTGAACACGACATCGAACCGACGCCGTGGTGGGCCGCTCCCGCACCGTCGAGAATGCCTCCGCCTGCTGAGGAAGCGCTCCCGGTACCGTCGTTCGAAAGCTCGGCTGAGAACTCGCCTGAGCGCTCGTCGGGGGCCTCTGCCACGACGCAGATGCCCGCAGCGATTCCAGATCGGCCGGTCTCGGACCGGCCGACGTCGAGTGTCCCCAGTCCCCGGACCACCGGAGACGAGAGCAGTACGCTGCACCTTCCTGATTCCCCTTCTTCCGGACTGCCGGCCGACGAACCCGTCAGAACAGGCGTTGAGTCCGTCTCGCGCGAGGCCGGCGCTGCCACCGTGCCGGCGGCCCCGCTTGTCGCGGCCGCCGGTATCGGTCCAGTTCATGAATCCCGTGCAACGGGAAGCGCCGCGGACGGAACCCGTGGCGGTGCGGCGCACGCCACGAAGACCCTGCTCTGGGTGGCTTTGGGGCTCCTGGCAGTACTCATACTGCTTGCGCTGTTCTTCCTCGGGCAGCGGATAGCCGGCGGCGGCGTACCCGCTGCCGGTCCCCTCGCAGGCCCAGGTGAGGAAGTCGCTCCCACTCCCACTCCGACGGCCACAACGGTGCCGTCTCCGACTGCACCTCAGCCGGCCGGGGTGCACCCGTGGAACGCCCTCTTCGGCAGCGAATGCATCGAGCCGTACGTCTCTCCCTGGGAAGAGGAGTTCACGGTAGTCGACTGCGCTGCCCCGCACGCGGCACAGCTGGTCTACCGAAGTGTCTTTCCCGGCGATGCCGCGGCACCCTTCCCCGGAGAGGAGGCCCTTGCCGCCCAGATCAATCTGCTCTGCAGTGCGCCGGGCGTGATCGACCTCGCTGCCGCCGGCTCATTCGGCGACCTGCAACTGCAGGGAAGCTACCCGGTCAACGCGGAACAATGGGCAGCCGGCGAGCGCTCCTACTACTGCTTCGCCAGCAGAGTGTCCGGTGAGCCGCTCACTGTCTCCGTCGCCGGCCCTGGTCCGGCGGAGGCCGCCCCTGCCGCCTGAACGCCGATCGGGTCGGCCAGGTGGTGCATCCCGGCCGTAGACCTGGCGTCACCGGGGTGGCCGCGACCGCGGTGGTGCGACCGGCCTGACGCGACCGCGGTGGTGCGACCGGCCTGACGCGACCGGGGAGGTGCCACCGCACAGGTGCGATCGCGGAGGAGCCACTTTCGGTCGGAACCGGCGATTGGCGGTCGGCCCTCTGGCGTGGGAGCACAGCGGGTGCTTGGATGGAACCAAGAGTTCCTTAGGCCCGGAAATAGAGTTTCGACGTGTCAGATCCCACGAAGGTCCGTAGCCAGCCCGCACTGAACAGTGGCACGGGCAACACCTGGCTGGTGGTCGGCGGAATCACGACCGCGATCGCCGGCGCTTTCTTCGCCTTCGGGTTGCAGCTGGAACCGCCTGGCCTGGCACTGTCCGGCCTTCTTGCCGTGCTGCTGCTCTACGCCGCGATGCTTGTGGCCCGTTTCACGATCAAGCCGGAACCACTGCGACTGCGAACCCTGGCCACCCTGTTGCTGGCCCTTTCCGTGATCGCATTGGTCTGCCTCGGCGTAGTCGCTTGGACCCAGTGGAACCTCACCTGACCATCTCACTTCCGCCCGCATTTGGAGGGTGGGCGGGGTCAGATCGCGTCGGATTCCACAGGTTCCCGGGCCACTAGCTCGTGCACACCGGAGAGCATCTCGTCGGGGCGGAATGGGTAGCGATTAACTTCGGTCTGGTCGCTGATCCCGGTCATCACGAGGATAGTGTGCAGGCCCGCCTCGATCCCGGCGACGATGTCGGTGTCCATCCGGTCCCCGATCATGGCCGTGTTCTCCGAGTGGGCGCCGATCTTGTTCATAGCCGAACGGAACATCATGGGATTGGGTTTGCCCACGACGTAGGGTTCCATCCCGGTCGCCTTGGTGATCAGGGCGGCGATGGCCCCGGTGGCCGGCATGGGCCCATCGGCGCTCGGCCCCGTGGCGTCCGGATTCGTGGCAATGAAACGGGCGCCGCCGAGAATCAGACGGATTGCCTTGGTGATTGCCTCGAAGGAGTAGTTGCGGGTCTCGCCCACTACGACGTAGTCGGGGCTGGTCTCGGTCATGATGAAGCCCGCTTCATGCAGGGCCGTGGTGATGCCGGCCTCTCCGATCACGAACGCGCTGCCGCCCGGGATCTGTGAGCGCAGGAAGTCAGCCGTGGCCAACGCGGACGTCCAGATGAACTCCTCGGGAACGATCAGGCCGGAGGCACGCAACCGGGCGCTCAGGTCGCGAGGTGTGAAGATCGAGTTGTTCGTGAGCACCAGGAACGGCGTGCCGCTGTGCGTCCACTGGGCGAGCAGTTCCGACGCACCCGGGAGGGCGTGGTTCTCGTGCACCAGCACACCGTCCATGTCGGTAAGCCAGCATTCGATCTCATCACGTCGCGCCATTCATCGCTTCCTCTCGTCGGGACTTCAGCCTAGCCCGGCAGATTTGGAGACGGTCCCTTGGACACCCGATCAGGCGGTGCCGGCGCACCACGCCGGTCGCCCGGGCGACCCCGGCATGCGTCAGGGTCAGCGGACCGTAGGGAACATGGGTGAGAAGGCCGGACGCTGCGTCCGCAGGTCTTGCCTTGCCCTGCCCTACCCGCCCGACCCCGAGAACACGAGCACGAGAAGGACGACGTTCAGGGTCACAAGTAGCACCGCAGCGATAACGCCGGCCCCCGTCGTGAACCAGCGGTTCGTGTATTCGCCGAGGATGCCGCGATGTGCAGTCGCCCACACCAGGGGGACCAGGGCGAAGGGGATGCCGAAGGAAAGCACGACCTGGCTGAGCACCAAAGCCTGGGTGGGATCGAACCCTGAGCCCAGGATCAGCAGGGCGGGAATCAGGGTCACCACCCGGCGCACCAGAAGGGGGATGCGCACACGCAGCAGGCCGTGCATGATTTCGGCGCCGGCGTATGCGCCCACAGAGGTAGAGGCGAGGCCAGACGCGAGCAGGCCGACGGCGAAAGTGGTGGCGACGAAAGGTCCGAGCGTCTCTCGGAGCGCGAGGTAGGCCCCCTGCAGGGTGTCGGTTCCCTCCACGCCCTGCAGGGCGGATGCTGCAAGCAGGAGTATGCACAGATTCACCGTGCCGGCGATCACCATGGCGATGGACACATCCCACCGGGTCGCCCACAGGAGGCGGCGGACGGGTGTCTGCCCAGGCAGTTGCGGAAAACGGTCGCGCGCCAGCGCGGAGTGGGCGTAGATGGCATGGGGCATGATCGTCGCACCGAGGATCGAGGCGGCCAACAGCACCGAATCCGTTCCCTGGAAGCGGGGGAGGAACCCGCCGCCCAGACCGGCGGCATCCGGTGGTGCCACGAACACGCCGACGGTGAATCCCACAGCGATGATGAGCAAGAGCGCGACGATCACGCGCTCGAAGGTGCGGGGGCCCCGCCGGCTCTGCACCATGAGCACGACCATGGAGACCACCCCGGTGATGGTTCCTCCCGCCAGCAGGGGTACGCCGAACAGGAGATTCAGGGCGACAGCGCCGCCGATGATCTCGGCCAGGTCTGTGGCCATGGCCACGAGTTCCGCTTGCAGCCAGTAGAGACGGCGTGCCAGCGGTGGTCGAAGACGAAAGCCCAGGACCTCGGGCAGGCTCTGCCCGGTAACGATACCGAGCTTCGCGGAGAGGTATTGGATGAGCCAAGCCATCACGTTGCCCGCCACAACGACCCACACGAGCAGATAACCGTAACGCGCGCCCGCTGTCATGTTGCTGGCGACATTGCCGGGGTCGAGGTAGGCGACTCCGGCGACAAGGGCGGGGCCGAGCAGCCAGATCAGCCGGATAGGGCGGGGCGGGTGGAGAGGCGCGGGAGCGGCGAGGGCGCCCGCCTGATTCTCGGCGGTGCCGGGTCGGGGCATACCCACAGAGTAGTGCGGTTTTGGGTGCGCCGAAAAGGAGGCCCAGGTGGCGTGCTCCGCCGGGACCCGACGACGGCAGGAGAAGCATGAACCCGGACTCGGCTACCGTTGGGGGGTGGAGAAGCCGAACACCCCGACACTGGAACTCTCGACCCAGGGAGTCGGTCCCTGGCCCGGCGAGTGGCCGGAGCACAGCCGGTACGATCCCGAGCTACTTGAACACGGTGACACCCGTAACGTCATCGACCGTTACCGCTACTGGAAGATGGACGCGATTGTTGCGGACCTTGACAGTCACCGGCACCCGTTCCATGTCGCCATTGAGAACTGGCAGCACGACATGAACATCGGCTCCATCGTCCGCAGCGCCAACGCCTTCGCCGCGGACACCGTGCACATCATCGGCCGTAAGCGCTGGAATAAACGCGGCGCAATGGTCACCGACCGTTACCAGCACGTCGTGCATCATGTGGATGTTGCGGACTTCGTCGCCTGGGCGAATTCCGAGGAGCTGCCCGTGATCGCCATCGACAACGTTCCCGGCAGTGTACTCATCGAGACGTTCGCGATTCCTGAACGGTGTGTGCTCCTGTTTGGTCAGGAGGGTCCCGGACTCTCCGACGAGGCAATCACTGCAGCGGATGCCGTGCTCGAGATCAGTCAGTTCGGTTCGACCCGATCGATCAACGCCTCGGCGGCTGCTGCCGTCGCTATGCACAACTGGGTACTTCAGCACCGCTTTCGTTCTCGCTGACGGGATCAGGGCGAGGGTGGTCACACACAGCCGGTTCTGAACTCTCCAGTCCCGTTCCGATCCGAACGCGATAGCGTTGTCGCATGACTGAGATCACCGACGATCTTCCCGCCCGGCTGTTGAATGAGGAGCACGCTGGCTGGCGGGCGATCCTCGCGGGTCGCGGCGGCGAGCATTATCAGCAGGCGATGACCCGTGACGCCCTCACCATCGTGAGTGACGGTGTGTACGACCGCGACGGAGTGCGGGCATCCTTCGCCGCGTTCGCACCGTGGGACTCCTATGAGATTCACGAACCGGCCATCATCCGCCTCGGCGAGCGCGCCGGAGTCGTGGCCTATCGGGCTGTAGCCCAGCGCGGGGATGACCGGCACGAGTTCCGGATGTCGACCACCTACCTCTATGACGACGGCGCCTGGCGAATCGCGGCGCATCAGCAAACCCCAATCTGAGGCAGTTGCCGCTCGCGCAGCTCCCGCCATACCACGTCAGCGTCAGTCGATATCGACAAAAGGCACCCGACATCCGACCGGAGCGTGTTGACGGGCGGCATGGACGCCCGGGGTGAGACTGGTCTACTTCCAGAGCGGGTTGCCGGAGAAGTTAGCCATCACCCGCAGTGTACGGCGGCCCCTCTGCGGGCGCTGGTCCCCGATAATTCGCAGGTTAGCCGGTTGTGTCTGTGGGTACGACGAAAGGGAGGCTTCCAGGACATTGACGAAAGGCGGAGGCTATGAGCGATTCGATGGTGACGGGCGGCCTGGGAGGCGACGGTCTCGCGGACCTATTCCGCCGACCGGGTTCGGTGAGCACCGCGTACGTCGATGTCTCCCCGCAGACCGCCGACCCTCGGCGGACGGCGGAGAGCCAACGTCGTGCCCTGCGAAACGTCCTCGAGGAGGCCGGCGCCCCGCCCGCCGACGTCGATGTCATCCTCGAGATCGTTGAACAGCCGCCCGGCACCGGCGGGCCCGCCAGCCGGTTTCTCGCGGTCCGGGAGGGCGCGGTCGAAGTCGACGAGCTGATCCCGGGCAAACCCTGGGCGGAGCGCATCGTGGGGCACGGCCCTGTCGCCAGCGTTCTCCCCCTTCTTCGCCATCGGCCTGTGGACACCAGCTATCTCGTGGTGGAGGTGGCGAGGAGTGAAGGCGAGATCCGTCTCTTCCGCCTGGCCCAGGTGCGACCCGTGGTTACCCGCACGATCGCCGGCGAGACGGAGCACTCGCGCAAGGTGGGTATTGGGGGCTGGTCGCACAAGCACTTCCAGTTGCATGCGGAGGAGGTGTGGAAACGCAACGAGTCCGAACTTGCTGCCGCGATCGACGACATCGTCCGGGAGAACAAGGTCGGGCTCATCGTTCTGGCAGGGGACATCCGCGCACGCCAGCTCCTGGCCGATCAGCTGGGGCCGGCTAGCAGTGCCATCCTGTCCATCGTGGCCTCCCACACGCGGGCGGAGGGCGCTTCAGAGGAGCCGCTCGACGATGCGATCGAGCGAGGGCTGGCCTCACTCATCGAGCGCAACGAGAGCGACGCCCTCGACCGGTTGGCGATGGAGTCGGCCCACGTCGGCGGCCTCGCCGAATCCGGCGTCGGAGGGGTGGTCCATGCCCTGCAGCAGGGCCAAGTCGATACGTTGATCATCGCGCCGGACGGGTTGGGGGAGCGGACTCTGCTCGCGCTTGGCTCGGAACCGTGGGTGGCGGCTGCACCGGAGGAATCCCTCGGCGCGCCGGAACTCGGAGTCGTCCCGGCCGTGGATGCGCTGATCCGCGCGGCCATCCTCACCGACGCGCGGGTCGTCGTCGTCGCCGACAACCGGCTTCCCGAACGGATCTTCGTTGCCGCACTCCTGCGCTGGCCCACCGGGCCGGCGGGTGCCAGTGGAACCGCGTGATGCCGGTGCCCGGACCGGCGGGAAACGGGTAGCACGGGCGCGGATGGTCGGTGGCGGGGCTCTGCGCGGGTCGCGATAGGATCGAGTGTGACCGGCCCGAATCTGCTCGACCAGCCTGAGACCCTCCTTCCCGCCGAAGCGGAGGTGCTTGAGGCTCTCCACCGAACCGGTCGGAGCGGGTTACCGACTGTCGTGGCGGCACATCCGACGTCGTCATTGGCCTGGGCTGAGCTAGCGGATGCCGCGTATGCCGATGGTCATATCCTCGAGTCGTATGCCTACGCGCGCGTGGGCTACCACCGTGGACTCGACGCCCTGAGAAAGGCCGGATGGCGCGGCTCGGGACCGATCCCGTGGCGCCACGAACCCAACCGCGGCATTTTGCGGGCCCTGTACGCGCTTCGCCGGGCAGCGCGTGACATCGGAGAGGCCGGTGAGGTCGAACGCCTCACGACCTTCCTTGACAACTCGGACCCCACGGCGGCAGCACGGATCGAGTCGGTCGATGCCCCCACCCAGCTGATGCGGATCATTCCCGAACCGGCGAACAGTCCGGGAGACCACCCAGCACCGCCGACGGAAGCCTTCGTCATCCGAGGAGAGGACTGACCGATGCCGGCGATTGTACTGATCGGAGCCCAGTGGGGCGACGAGGGAAAGGGCAAGGCGACCGACCTTCTCGGCAGCCGCGTTGACTATGTGGTCAAGTTCAATGGCGGAAACAACGCCGGGCACACAGTCGTGGTGGGGAATGAGAAGTACGCGCTGCACCTGCTGCCCTCAGGCATCCTGACGCCCGGAGTCATCCCGGTCATCGCCAACGGCGTCGTGGTGGACATTGAGGTGCTGTTCGAGGAGCTCGACGCGCTGTCATCGCGCGGAGTCGACGTCTCCCGACTCAGGGTCAGCGCCAACGCGCACGTCATCACGCAGTATCACCGCACCCTTGACAAGGTGACGGAGCGGTTTCTCGGCAAACGACAGATCGGGACGACCGGGCGAGGGATCGGCCCGACCTATGCCGACAAAATCAATCGCGTCGGCATCCGGGTGCAAGATCTCTTCGACGAGAACATCCTCCGGCAGAAGGTTGAGGCGGCCCTCGGCCAGAAGAACCACCTTCTAGTCAAGGTCTACAACCGACGGGCCATCACCGTCGACGAGATTGTCGACGACCTGCTCGCCTACGCCGAGCGCCTCCGCCCGATGGTCGCCGACACCGCACTCCTCCTTCACGAGGCGCTGGAGGCCGGCCAGACCGTGCTCTTCGAGGGCGGCCAGGCGACGATGCTCGATGTCGACCACGGCACGTACCCGTTCGTCACCTCATCGAACGCCACCTCCGGCGGCGCCGTCACGGGATCAGGCATCGGGCCGAACCGGATCGACCGGGTCATCGCCATCGTCAAGGCCTACACGACCCGCGTGGGAGCGGGGCCGTTCCCCACCGAGCTCTTCGACGATTCCGGCGACTTCCTCCGCGCGAAGGGCTTCGAGTTCGGCACCACCACCGGCAGGCCACGGCGCACCGGATGGTATGACGCTCCGATCGCCCGCTACACCGCCCGCATCAACGGTGTGACGGATTTCGTCCTGACAAAGCTCGACGT
>JAODMM010000179.1 GCA_025465015.1 Cryobacterium sp.
CGAGTTGGGCGGAGCCGCTCGTGACGGTGATCCAGGCGAACTCCCACAGCACAGGGCCGGAGTCTTTCCCGTAGAGGACTGTGGTCAGAGCGGCAAGCGGTGCCGCAGCCCAGAGCGGGGCCGTGCGGAACCAGAATTGACGGGCGCTCAGGCCGCTCCAGACGAGAAGCGCCGATTCGAGAGCCAGGGCCACGGCCGCTGACACCCAGTCGATGGACAGGAGCAACGCAACGCTGACGATGACGGCGACGGCGAGTTTCGCCACCGGATTCACGCCGGCTATCGCGCTCGGTCGGATGTCGGGCGTGACCAGATTCATGGGGATGCCCTCTTGTGGGCTCGCGCGTCTCGGCGCAGGGCAGCAGAATGCACTCGGCCATGAGGCGTTGCGCCTGCGGAGGCAGGGAGGGTGTACTCGACATCGGCCAGCGCATCGATGAGGGGCTGGTCGTGCGTCACAGCCACGATGGCACTGCCCTCGTCCAGGAGCTCCGCAAACAGCGCGACGAGTTCCTCCCAGGTGCGTGAATCCTGACCGAACGTCGGCTCGTCGAGCACGAGGACACGCGGACGCGTTGCCAGTACTGTCCCAACCGACAGGCGCCGTTTCTGTCCGCCGGAGAGGGTGAACGGATTCACGTCGGCGAGTCCCTCAAGCCGGAGACGTTGCAGCAACTCGTCGACCCTGCCGCTGCTCTCCGCTGGAGAGAGGCCGAGCGCGCGGGGCCCGACGGTCAGCTCCTCCCGTACCGTGGCAGCCAGGAACTGATGCTCCGGGTCCTGAAAGACGGTCCCGATGCGGGTGAGGAGCTGCGCCGACCGCCAACGCCAGGGATGATCGCCGATACCGTTTGAAAGAGCAGCGGATGCCTCGGCCACTCCCCGGGCGGGAGCGAGAAGACCGGCGAGTGTGAGTGCCAGCGTGGATTTCCCGGCACCGTTGGGTCCGGTGATCATGGTCGCCGTACCGGCCTTGATGCTGAGTTCGATGCCGGAAGCCGCAATCTCCGCTTCACGCCGAGCAAAGGGCACTCGCCCGACCGCAAGGTCGTGCGTCCTGAGTAGCGGCGCCCCGTGCCCCCGCGTCGACTCCCCTATCGCGCGAGTGCGAACCGGAAACCGAGGGGGGAAGGCGGGGACCCACACCCCGGCCGCAGCGAGGCGTTCTCCTTCAGCTGAGAAGACCGCCTGGGTTGGCCCGTCAGCAATGACGCCGCCGTCATCGCCCAGCACGATGACCCGGTTGACCACGTCCTGCCAGACCGCCACCCTGTGCTCGATCACCATGAGGGTTGCGCCGGATCGGTCGAGCGAACGTACGACCGCGTCACGTACGTCCGTCACCGCGTCGGGGTCGAGATTGGCTGTAGGTTCGTCGAGCAGGAGCAATCCCGGGCGCATGGCCAGAACACCAGCCAGGGCGAGTTTCTGTTTCTGCCCGCCGCTCAGCGAGGTGGTGGGGTGGTCAAGTGGCAGGTCGAGGCCAACTGCCCGGAGGGCTTCGGTTACCCGCGGCCAGATTTCGCCACGAGGTACACCCAGGTTCTCACAACCGAAGGCCACGTCGTCGCCGATCCTGGCCAGCACCACCTGGGAATCCGGGTCCTGCAAGACCAGGCCCGATCGACCCCGCGTCTGGGCCGGAGGCCGATGATCGACCAGTAATTCGCCGCCGGCCTCGCCCTCCTCATCGCCCCCCAGCACGCCCGCCAGGGCCTGAAGGAGTGTGCTCTTCCCTGCACCACTCGCCCCGAGGAGCAGAACCCGTTCTCCGGGTGCGATGTCAAGGTTGAGGTTCGAGAGAGCGGCATCCGTTCGCCCGGCGTGCCGCCAGGTCCAGCCGCGGGCACGCACACGCGCGCCCGCGGCCGGACTTCGATCGCCGCGCGCTGCCATCGCCTACGTGGTCGACGTCACGGCGTTGCGGGACTCGTCTGCGCGGCCGGCGGCGAATCGGTTGAGGACGCCGGCTCGGGCGAGACCGCGAACGGCAAACCACGACATCAGTCCCGCCAGGACGACCCCGGAGACGACAGAGGATACGAAATAGACCGCTTTGTAGCCGAAGTCGAGTGCCGCGTAGCTCGTGAAGGTCGTGTCGAGGAGACCGACGGCGATACCTGCGCCCGCTCCGGCGAGCAGTGCCACCCCCAACCGCCAGCTGGAGTAGAAGAACAGGGCGAAGACGATTTCGGCTCCGATGCCCTCGACAAGCCCCCAGATGAGGGTGGAGAATCCCCACTGCGTGCCGATCAGCATCGATACCACGGCGGCGACAAGCTCCGTGTAGATCGCGGCCCCGGGTTTGCGCACGATGAGTCCGCCGAGGACGGCGGCGAACAGCCATCCGCCGGACAGGAGACCTTCCAAACCGGGTGTGAAGGCAAGGATGCCGCTGAGCGGCGACCAAGCCAAACCCCAGGCCCAGAAGATGACGCCGCTGGCCACGCCGATGACGCTCGCCACGACGATGTCCACGACCCGCCAGCGCGGGAAGCGCTTGGAACGGGTGACGTCAGGGGCGGGGACCGAGTTGTTGTTCGTTGTCGACTGCACTGTTCGTGCCCTTTCAGAAGATGACATGAGGGCACGGGTATGAGATTGTCTGCTCCCTGCGCTGGCATTATCCAGATCAGGTTCGACGGTCGAAGGTTGAGAACCTTCCTCTCAGCCCGGCTCACCGGACTCCCGTGTTTGATACGAGTATAGGCCGCCGCAGTGAACTCGTACTGCCGCTCTAGCGCTTGAGGGCACGGATGATCCGAGCCAAGGCCTTCCCGGCCACCCAGACGAACGGTATACCGACACACAGCAGCGCGATGACGTTGGGTTCGAACCGCACGGTGTCGCCGTACTTCACATACGCACCAACCGGGATGGACATGCCGCCGCCCCCGCCTCCGCCCGCCCCGTCGCCTTCAGCGGTGTCGGCATCACCACCGGCGCCGAACCCGTACTGCACGTAGGCCACAGGAACCAAAGTCACGCCTTCGACCTGGATGGGATCACCGAAGGCCGTTGTCACTCCGAAGGATCGGGCATTCTCAGCGAGTTTCACCGCGAGGTTCATCATGGGCCTCAGGCTACTCCTTGTCGGGTTTCAGGAGCGAGGCCGGAAGTACCGCTCCCCGGCCGAATCGGGCTGCCACGGAGTCGACAGCCAGTTCAGCCTCGCGCCAGTCCTCGTCGGGGTCCCAAAGGCCCGTTCCCGTCCCCTCACCCTCGCCCAGCTGTTCCATGCGCACCCCGATAAGCCTCACTCGGATGCCCGCTGCGGCAAGCGCGTCGAAGCTCACCAGCGCCTCCTCAAGGATCCGCCGTCCGACGTTGGTGGGCTCGATTAAGGTACGCGAGCGGGTGACGGTACTGAAGTCCGAGTATCGAAGCTTCAACACGACCGTCCGCCCGACAATCCCACCTTGGCGAAGGCGTGCGGCCACCTGGTCGGAGAGGCGGAGGATCTCGCTCCGCAACCGGGCGACATCCGTCACGTCATGTTCGAAGGTCACCTCGTGTCCAACGCTCTTCTCCTCGCGCTCGAGCTTAACCGAGCGGAGATCCCGGCCCCAGGCCAGGTCGTGAAGTTTCTGGCCCGAGACCGCGCCGACTGCCTTTCTCAGCACCTCAAGCGGGGTCTCAGCGATGTCCTTGATCGTTCGGAGCCCCAGCCGCGCCAACGCCTGCTCGGTGGACGCGCCGACACCCCAGAGCGCCGATACGGGCAGCGGGTGCAGGAACCCGAGGGTATCCGAAGCGGGGACGACGAGCAGTCCGTCGGGCTTCGCTCGGCTGGAGGCGAGCTTGGCCACAAACTTCGTCGAGGCAGCGCCCACTGAGCAGGTAAGGCCGGTTTCCGCCTCGACACGACGCCGGATCAGGGCTCCGATGGCCGCCGGACTGCCATGGATCCGCTTCGCCCCGCCGACGTCGAGGAACGCCTCATCGATACTGAGTGGCTCCACCAGCGGGGTGATGTCTCCGAAGATTCTCATGACCTGGTCGGAGTACTCCTTGTACCGGCTCATGTGCGGCTCGAGCACAACCGCGGCCGGGCATCTGCGCAGCGCGATCGACATCGGCATAGCCGAGTTGACCCCGTACCGACGGGCCACATAGTTAGCCGCCGTCACCACCGACCGCCCCGACCTGTGCCCGACGATCACCGGTAGGTGTGCGAGTTCCGGGTGGTCGAGAAGCTCCACAGAGGCGAAGAACGCGTCCATGTCAACATGCAGCACGGTCGCGGAACTGTCGTCGACGGGCACAGTCGTCACCTGCCGTGTGCGCCCATCCTGCCTGCTCATGTGGGAACCCTAACCTGTACCTGCGACCGCGGTGTAACCGGGGGAATCCCTCCGGTCCACACCCAGCTGCTCGCCGTCACAGGGCGCCACGATCGACACTGACGCGCTCCCACTCCGCAATCGGTCCGTCGATGATGACGAACCACGGGTGCGCCTCTGGGCGCGTCACCTCCGACCAACGCGCCGCCACCTCTGGGCTCCGTGCTGCGAGCTTGGCCGAGAGGTGAGCCCACTCATAGTCCAGTTGCCCAGTGCTGACCTGGATGCGATCGACATCGGCGGCCGCGTCACCCACGATCTTGTCGCGGCTGAATCGGTACCCGCGGGCGTCCGCTTCAGCGAGGTACGCGCCCAGATAGTGGGCCATCACGTCAAGCGGGCGATCGTGTGCGGTGAATCGGCTGAGCTGCGGATGCCTGCTGTAGCCGCCGCCCGGGGATACCAGCACCGACTGGGCGAGCAGAGTCTCCCGCCAGCAGGCGATGAGGCCCTGCCGGTCAAGGTATCGAGGATGAAGTGACCACAGGCGCACGCTTCAAGCCTAGGCGGGCGTGACCAAGGACATCGGTCAGGCGACTGTCGTGCCGAAGACGAGTCCGAGCACGTAGGTGATCCCGGCGGCACCGAGCCCGATGAGGAGCTGTCGCACGGCACGGCGAAGTGGTGGGGCGCCCGAGAGCAGCCCGACGATCGCGCCGGTGGCCAGGAGCGCAAGCCCGACAAGTATGGTCGCAACGAGGATCGCAGACACGCCGTCCAGCCCGAGCAGGTAGGGCAGCACGGGCAGGGCGGCTCCAGAAGCGAAGAAACAGAAGCTTGACACGGCAGCGCTCAGCCCGGTTCCGATCGCCTCGTGTTCATCGGCGTCGGCCGCCACGGGCGTTCGGTGCGTTCCCGGTGTTGCCACCTCGATGGCGCCGGAGGCGAGCATCACCACGCGCATCACCTCCGTCGCATGCTTCTGGGCTTCGTCGGGTGTCATTCCACGGGCCCGGTATACGAGCGTGAGTTCGTTCGCATCGACGTCGAGGTGCGGGAGGGCTCGACGGGTTTCGGGGTTCGGGGTGGACGCTTCGAGCAACTCCCTCTGGGAGCGAACCGACACGTACTCCCCCGCGCCCATCGAGAGGGCGCCTGCGAGAAGGCCCGCAACCCCGGCGAAGAGCACGGCAGAGGTGGGCAGGCCGGTGGCACCCATGCCGAGCACCAGTGCGAGGTTGCTGACGAGACCGTCGTTGACACCGAATACGGCGGCGCGGAAGGTGCCCGAGAGTCGCATCCTTCCTCGGGCAGCCAACGCTCGAACCACTTCCTCATGGATCCGTTCGTCGGCGGCCATCGCATCCGTGGCATCGGCATCCGCATCGTAGGGTGAGCGCGATTCGGCACGTTGGGCGAGAGCGAGCACGAATACCGATCCGAACCGTCGCGCGAGCAACCCCAGGAGCCGGGTACGGAGCGCGCCCTTCCGCGGCGGGCCAATCCGGTCGCCGAGGAGCTCTCGCCAGTGCGCCTCGTGACGACCTTCCGCCTCAGCCAGGGCAAGCAGTATCTCCCGTTCCTCGCCCTCCCTCCGCCGGGCGAGATCCCGGTAGACAGCAGCCTCGGCCTGCTCATCGGCTAGGTACTGCTCCCACCGGCGGATGTCCTGCTTGCCCGGTTGCGTGTTCGCCTTCATTCGAGGACTTCTCTTCTCAGGCTCCCCCGGCTACTGGGCGGAGCCGGCTCTCTCGAGCACGAGTTCTCGCACGCGCGCCGCGTCGGCCTGCCCACGCATTGCCTTCATGACTGCACCGATGACGGCGCCGGCAGCCTGCACCTTGCCGTCGCGGATTTTAGCGAGCACGTCGGGTTGAGCGGCCAGCGCTTCGTCGATGGCCGCGACGAGAGCACCGTCGTCGGACACCACAGCGAGGCCGCGCTTGTCGACAACCTCCGCGGGGGTTCCCTCGCCGGCTATGACACCTTCCAGAACCTGCCGCGCCAGACGGTCTGTGAGGGTACCGTCGTCGATCAGCGTGATCAGGGCTGCGACCTGCGCCGGGGCGACGAGGGATTCAGCAGGGGTTCCCGCAGCATTGGCCAGGCGAGCGATCTCACCGGTCCACCACTTGCGTGCCGATTGGGCAGACGCCCCGGCCGCGACGGTGCCCTCGACGGCATCGAGAAGGTCGGAATTGACCACATCCTGGAACTCGAGATCAGCGAAGCCCCAGTCACCTTGGAGCCGCTTCCGGCGTGCTGCCGGCGGTTCGGGCAGAGTCGACCGAAGCTCCTCCACCCACTCGCGCGACGGTGCAACCGGCACGAGATCGGGTTCCGGGAAGTACCGGTAGTCGTCGGCGTCTGACTTGGGACGACCCGCAGAAGTGGTGCCGGTGTCTTCGTGCCAGTGACGCGTCTCCTGGGTGATGGTTCCCCCAGCTGCAAGGAGCGCCGCTTGGCGCTGGATCTCGTGCCGCACCGCCCGCTCCACTGACCGAAGTGAGTTGACGTTCTTGGTTTCCGTTCGTGTACCGAGGATCTGCGACCCCCGCGGACGGAGCGAAACGTTGGCGTCGCAGCGCACGTTGCCCTCCTCCATCCGAGCATTCGACACGCCCAGGGCTTTGACTATCTCGCGGATCGCAGCCACGTAGGTGCGGGCGATCTCGGGCGAGTCCGCCTCGCCGCCCTCGATCATGCGAGTGACGATCTCGACGAGGGGAACTCCTCCGCGGTTGTAATCCACGAGGGAGTAGTCGGCGCCTTGGATGCGACCAGTCGCCCCGCCCTTGTGGGTGAGTTTTCCGGCGTCCTCCTCCATGTGCGCCCGCTCGATCTCCACCCTCACTTGCCGGCCACCGGCCAGTTCAATGGTGAGGGCACCGTCGAATGCAATCGGTTCGTCGTACTGCGATGTCTGGAAGTTCTTTGCGGTGTCGGGGTAGAAGTAGTTCTTGCGAGCGAATCGGGAGCTCTCAGCAATCGTGCAGTCCAAGGCAAGGCCGAGGCGGATGCTCGACTCGATTGCCTTGCGGTTCACTTGCGGCAGCCCGCCGGGCAAGCCCAGGCAGGTTGGACAGGTGTTCGTGTTCGCTCCCTGCCCGAACTCGTTCGCGCAACTGCAGAACATTTTCGTGGCGGTATTGAGCTCGACGTGCACTTCGAAGCCGAGCACGGGCTCGTAGAGTTCAAGGGCTTTGTCGAAGTCCATCAGGTCAGCTTGTGCCATCAGACGGCTCCCTCTTTGGTCGCGAACATCTCGGTGGGGGTGAGCGGCGGCGCCTCGCTCAGCAGGGTGTGGCCCCACTTTGCTTCGAGCAGCTTCTCGAGAGCCGCACCGAAGGTGTAGAGGCGGGCGTCCTGGCGCGCCGGCGCCATCACCTGCAGGCCGACCGGGAGGCCGTCCTCGGGTGCCAGGCCGATGGGAAGGCCCATGCCGGGAACACCGGCGAGGTTCGCGGGGATGGTGGTGATGTCGTTGAGGTACATCGCCATCGGGTCGGCCAGCTTCTCGCCGAACTTGAATGCTGTCGTGGGCGCGCTGGGTGAGACCAGCACGTCCACCTTGCTGAAGGCGGCATCGAAGTCACGCTGGATGAGCGTTCGCACCTTCTGAGCGCTGCCGTAGTAGGCGTCGTAATACCCGGCGCTGAGCGCGTAGGTGCCGAGGATGATGCGGCGTTTCACCTCAGGCCCGAAGCCGGCGTCCCGCGTCGCCGCCATCACGCGCTCACTGGTCAGCGGGCCCGAGCCGGGGTTCACGCGCATCCCGAAACGGACCGAGTCGAAGCGAGCAAGGTTGCTCGACGCCTCGGCGGGAAGGATCAGGTAGTAGGCGGAGACGGCGTATTCGAAGTTCGGAGCGCTCACCTCGGAGATCTCGGCGCCTGCACCAGCCAGGATCGCCAGGGCCTCATCGAAACGCTGCTTCACCCCGGATTGGAATCCGTCGCCGTTCAGTTCCTTGATGACGCCCACCTTCACGCCTCTCAGGGCACCATCGGCGAGTCCAGCCCGTGCCGCCTCTGTCATCGAGGGCCAGATATCCGGCAGCGACGTCGCGTCGAGCGGATCATGCCCTCCGATCACATCGTGAAGCATGGCCGCGTCGAGGACGCTGCGGGACACCGGACCGACCTGGTCGAGAGAGGACGCGAGCGCGATTGCCCCGTACCGGGACACCCCGCCGTAGGTGGGCTTCACGCCCACCGATCCTGTGACGGCTGCCGGCTGCCGGATGGAACCACCGGTGTCGCTGCCGAGCGCAAGCGGCGCCTCGAAGGCGCTGACCGCTGCGGCTGAACCACCGCCGGATCCGCCGGGAATCCTGCCGAGGTCCCAGGGGTTGCGGGTTGGACCATATGCCGAGTGCTCGGTGGAGGAGCCCATGGCGAATTCGTCCATGTTCGTCTTGCCCAAGGGCACCAGCCCGGCCTCCCGCAGCTTCCTGACAACCGTGGCGTCGTAGGGCGGAATCCAGCCCTCGAGAATCCTCGAGCCTGCGGTGGACGGCATGTCGGCCGTGGCCAAGACATCCTTGATTGCGATCGGAACGCCGGCGAGCGGCGCTAGCGACTCCCCGCCGGCCCGCCGGGCATCGATGGCGGCAGCGGCGGCCAGGGCGGCATCCGTTGCCACATGAAGGAACGCATGCACGTCGGTGTCCACGGCGTCGATGTGGTCGAGGTGGGCCCTGGTCGCCTCGACGGAGCTCACGGATCCGTCTGCCAGGAGACCTGCCAGGGTGGCAGCAGAAAGGTGGATGAGGTCAGTCACGTTGTTAATCCTCGTCCAAGATCGCCGGAACCCGGAACTTATCGCCATCTCGCTCGGGCGCCCCGGAGAGGGCCTGCTCCACCGTGAGGGACGGAGTCACCACATCGTCACGGAACACGTTGGCAAGCGGGACGGGGTGGCTCGTGGCCGGCACATCGGGTGTAGCGACTTCACTCACCTTCGCCACGGAATCCACGATCTGGCCGAGATCGGCGGTGAGCCGGGCGATTTCCTGGGGACTGAGGTCGATCCGGGCGAGGTGTGCCAGGTGGGCAACCTGCTCGGCCGTGATTTCAGGCATGAAACTCCGATTTTTCGTCGAGGTGGATGCCTCAATCCTATTCGGAGCCGTTGGTGACCAATCTCCCGTTGTCGGTTCCAATCAACGCCATGTTGTGCAGAGACTCGCTGCCGGGCTTGAAATACTCGTTGTGGCCCACCGAGCCCTCCAACCAGCGTCCGGTCAGGGGGTCCGTCGCGCCGGTGACGCCGAGTGTGCGGGCACCGTAGGAGGCAGCTCCCGGGTCACTGCCGAAGAATGCGCTGTTGACGGCAGGGTCCCAGTCGGCCTCGCCGACATACACGTTCGCCGCGGGCACGTCGAGGCTGTCCACCGACTGCACTGCGCTGCCGGGAGAACCCACCATGACGAATGCGTCAACGCCCACAGACCCGCGGGAGAGGGCGACGAGGCTCACCGTGGATCCGTAGGAATGTGCGAAGACGGACAGGAACGGATCATCACCGGTTCGCGACGACTGCAAACCCAACCAGGACCTTTCCAGCATGTCTGCACCCCTCTCGGCCCGGTCGAGCCCGCCGACGGAGAAGAGATCGGGGGTCTGGTAACCGATCCAGGCGATGGTCGCGACGCTGCCCGCGGCATCGGTCGGACGGGTCTTCCGATGCTCATCAAGGACGGCTACCTGTTCGGTGTAGAGCGCTTCCGCTGTCGCGGACCAGTTGACGATCTGCTCTTGGACGCCGTGGTTCATCCCGGGCACGAGGTAGTCGACATAACGGGCAGTGTCAGGGTTACCGAGCGCTATGGCCGCCCGCCCGCCACCTTCCGTGTCGAGAAGCACGAGCGACCGCTTGGGACCGCCCGGACTGGGCTGCAGGGATTTTCGCACCTCGCCGAGAACCGCGAGCTCCCGGATGAGCCGCTCTTGGGCAACAGGGTCTGCGGCGTCCTCCAGCTCGGTTTCCGCATCGGCGATGGTCTGGCCGAGGTAACGGAGATTGGCTCTGCTGCGCTCTCGGAAGGGGATGCCCTCGAGGTTGCCGACCACCCGTGGCGCCCCCGCCAACAATGAGGCCCGTTCCGCCGGACGTAGCGCGCCCCACCATCCGCTCACTTTCGCCGCCGCCGGCGGAGCGGCGAGGAGGCCTTCGATCTGGGTCGGGTACTCCGCGACGTACGCCCCGAGATCCCCGAGCGACAGTTGAGAGAGACCCGACAGCAAGGACACCCCTGTGATGCCACGCAGCGGGGTGAGGTCGACATCCAGGGAGGTGATGCCGGCGATCCGGCTCATGGTGGCTGCCGCATCGGGCACGGCGGGGCTCGCGCCCACTCCGCCGATGCTCAGCGAAGCGGCGAGTACCGCTGCAACCCCCGACAGCAACCCGGGTCCGTCCCCTCCCGAATGACGAACGCAGGCGTTCGCCCCCGGACAGACGCCCGGTCGTCACAGCTTAGTGAAGCCAAACGATGAAATGAAACATTTCTGTCTGGCATCGCGGGTTTCCCGGGAACCGGGGGGATCAGTCCGACGTCTTCACCGCATCCGGGCCGCCCTCGAGCAGGCGCCGGAAGCCCTCCACATCGAGGATGGGGATGCCGAGTTGCTCGGCCTTGCCCAACTTTGAGCCCGCACCCGGCCCCGCAGCGACGAAGTCGGTGTTCTTCGACACGCTGGACGCCGCTTTCCCCCCCGCCGCAAGAATCGCCTCCTGGGCTTCCTCCCGGGTGAATCCCTCGAGCGAGCCGGTCGCGACAACCGTCAGCCCCGCGAGCGCTCCCCCCGCGGCTGCAGCGGCCCCCGGTCCGCCGTGCCCGGGAGTGATGAACTGCACGCCCGCTGATTGCCAACGGTCGATGA
>JAODMM010000246.1 GCA_025465015.1 Cryobacterium sp.
AGGACGCAACCGGGACCAACCGTATCCTTCTCGTCGTGCACGGGCTCGAACAAGACATCACGGTGACGCTACCCGAGCATGAGGGCGTGATGTCATACACCCTCCTTTGGGACTCCAGCCACGATGATCTGCGGTCGTCGGTCATCGAGCATGCCCCCGGGGCCTCGCTGCCGGTGACGGGCGCCTCGTTGCAGCTACTGCAGGCGAACTGAACGAGCGACAGGCGCGCAGGGCTCCCCCGGAACGGCCTGAATTCGGCCGGACGGGGTAGTCGCCACCCCGGCGGGCGAGGCCAGAAATCGCCCGTCCATAGGACCGTTCAACTGGCCACGGCGACCAGTCCCATCTCCGCCGGACTGACGAGGTGCTCGTTCCGGGGCACGATCCGCACGCTGTAACCGAAGCTGCCAGGGAGAGCCAGTTGCACGGTTCCCGTGAACAGGCTCGGAGACTGATCCGCTCCCGACTGTTGCTCAGTGTCCGGCTCCGGCTCAAGCACCTGTCGGCTCAGGTTCTCGAGCTCGTCGCCGTCTCGGCTGCGTCCGTAGACAACTTCGACTGTCACGTCGTCGGGGCTGAGACCGTTCAACGTTACGTGCGCGCGCAGGTGCAGTTCGTCACCCACCTGCGGCACCGGCTTGACACCTCCGGATTCAACGTGCACGACAGCGACTCCCGGCCAAGCCTGCGTGATGCGCGCCTTCCACACTGCCAATTCCCTGGCCGCCCGATAGTTGTTTGAGACGAGTTTGGCTCGGTACGTGCCCGCCGGACGGTAGAGCCGCTCCACGTACTCACGAACCATGCGGTCGGCACTGAGTTCGGGTGACAGAGTGGCCAGGGTGTGGCGAATCGACTTCACCCAGCGCTCGGGCACGTCGTCTTCATTCCGCTCGTAGAACGGCGGCGCTACGTGGTGCTCGATGAGTTCGTACAGCGCCTCAGCTTCGAGGGTGTCACGTTCCTCTGAATCACCTGCGGCATCCGCTGACGGAATCGCCCAGCCGTTCTTGCCGTCGAAGTACTCCGGCCACCACCCATCAAGAATCGACAAGTTCAGGGCGCCGTTCAACGCGGCTTTCATGCCCGACGTGCCACACGCTTCGAGCGGTCGTAGCGGGTTGTTCAGCCACACATCCGTTCCCGGGTACATGAGCTGCGCCATGGCGATGTTGTAATCCGGCAGGAAGGCGATGCGCTTGCGCAACTCGGGATCCTCGGCGAACTGCACCATCTTCTGGATGAGGCGCTTGCCCTCCTCATCGGCAGGATGCGACTTGCCAGCGATGACGATCTGAATCGGGTGCTCCGGGTGCAGGAGCAGCGCCTTCAGGCGTTCGGGATCGTGCATCATGAGCGTCAGTCGCTTGTAGGTGGGCACACGACGGGCGAACCCGATCGTCAGAATCCTGCGGTCGAAGACCTGGTTCATCCAGGCCGGCGGGATCCCGCCCGGGTTCTGCTCACGCCAGGCGGCGATGATCCGGCGCCTGGCGTCTTCGACGAAGTGCTGGCGCATCTGGTTGCGCACCGACCACAATTCCACATCCGACACCGCGGGAGAGTTCCAGTCGGCAGCAGTGGAATCGCTGGTGCCAAGCCGGTTCTGCGCCAAAGCCAGGAGCGCAGGGGCGGTCCAGCTGGGGGCGTGCACGCCGTTGGTGATCGAGTCGATCGGGACATCCGCGGGATCGAAGCCCGGCCAGAGCCCGTTGAACATACGCCGACTCACTTCGCCATGCAACTTGGAGACACCATTTGCATGCTGGCCGAGCCGCAATCCCATGATCGCCATGTTGAAGACGTGCGGAGAGCCGCCTTCGTACGACTCGGTCCCCAAATCGAGCACATCATCGGCGGCGACGCCGGGCAGCAGGTCGGTCGAGAAGTACCGGCGCACGAGGTCGCGATCGAACCGGTCGATCCCGGCGGCGACCGGAGTGTGGGTGGTGAAGACTGTGCCTGCCCGGGTTACCTGCAGGGCTTCCTGGAAGGTGAGTCCCTCGCCGATCAAGCTTGAGATCCGCTCCAGACCGAGAAAGCCTGCGTGACCTTCATTGGTGTGGAACACCTCGGGTTCGGCGAGACCGTTCAAGGCGCTCCATTGTTTGACCGCCCTCGCGCCGCCCACCCCGAGCAGCAATTCCTGAAGCAGGCGGTGTTCACCTCCCCCGCCGTAGAGACGGTCGGTCACGAGCCTGAGATCGTCGGTGTTCTCGGGAATGTCGGTGTCGAGCATGAGAAGCCGGATGCGTCCCACCGTTGCTTGCCATACCCGGGCGTGGAGGCTTCGCTCCCCGGGCAGGGCCAACGAAACCTGCACGGCGGAGCCGTCGGGCCTGCGCAACACCGACAAAGGAAGACCGTCCGGGTCAAGCAGCGGATACTTCTCGACCTGCCACCCGTCCGGGGAAATGGACTGGCTGAAATAGCCCGCGCGGTAGAACAAACCGACCCCGACCAACGGCACTCCCAGGTCGGAGGCGCTCTTGAGGTGGTCGCCGGCGAGGATCCCGAGGCCGCCCGAGTATTGCGGGAGTGCCGCGGCTATACCGAACTCTGGCGAGAAGTAGGCGATGAGTTTGGGCTTCTTGCCCTCGACGCCCTGGTACCACCTCGGCTTCTCGACATATTCGCGCAGGTCGTCACGCACGGAGTTGACGCCGGAAACGTAGTCGTGATCGGCGGCGAGTTCCTCGAGCCGGGACGGGTCCACGCCGCCGAGGAGCGCAGCTGGATCGTGTCCAACGATGCGCCACAGGTCCGGTTCAATGTGCTCGAACAACTGCCTGGTGGGCTCATGCCACGACCAACGCAGGTTTTCGGCGAGTTCCTCCAGGGCAGCGAGGGGCTCGGGGAGTACGGCACGGACGGTAAATCGACGGATGGCCTTCACGCAGTACACACTAGAGCCGGTTCATCCATCCCGTAATTCACAGAAGCCCATCTCAGACATTTCGCGCTACGGTCATGGTGTGGCCAAGTCAGTGAAAAGCAAGGTATCGCCTCCCGAGACTCCCCTCCCGAACGTGCCACGCACCCGGGCGGGTCGCATTCCCGTACTGAATTTGTCTCCCCAACTGCCTGACAACCTGTGGCCGGCAAAGGCCTTTGTCGGCGAGGTCGTCCCGTTCGGCGCTACCGCATTTCGGGAAGGCCACGACCGGATCGGAGTCACTCTCCTGCTGACCTCCCCCGACGGGAACACCACCGAACATCCCATGACGCTTCCGATTCCCGGTACGGATCGGTGGGAGACGCAGGTGCAGCTCGGTATCCAGGGCCGGTGGGAATACCGGGTCCGCGCGTACGCCGACGACTTCGCTACTTGGGAGCACAATGCGTCGGTGAAGATACCGGCGGGGATCGACGTCGAGCTCATGTTCATGATCGGCGCGGACCTCCTGCAGAGGGCGTCTGCGGAGAAGACGCGGCCCGCCGCGGAACGGGCCGTACTCCAGGCAGCGGCGACAAAGCTCGGCGACGCCTCCCTGCCTCTTCCCGAACGTTTCTGCGTATTGGAAGATGAAGGCGTGCACCAGGCGGCCAGGCTTCGGCCCTTGGCAGGCCTTCAGACGGTGTCGGAGCCGCGGACAATCCTCGTCGAACGCACCACTGCGGGCGTCGGGTCCTGGTATGAGTTTTTCCCTCGCTCGGAAGGCGCAGTGCGTCAAGCGGACGGATCGTGGAAGAGCGGCACCTTCAAGACCGCCGCCCGGCGTCTTCCGGAAATCGCGGCCATGGGCTTCGACGTGGTGTATCTGCCCCCGATCCACCCGATCGGCCGCGCCTTCCGGAAGGGCCCCAACAACACGCTGGATGCCGGTCCCCATGACCCCGGGTCCCCCTGGGCGATCGGGTCTGCGGAAGGTGGGCACGACGCCATCCACCCCGAGCTGGGAACGGTGAAGGACTTCACCGATTTCCTCGGTCGGGCACGGCAATCGGGTCTTGAAGTCGCCCTCGACCTCGCCCTGCAGGCTTCACCGGACCACCCCTGGGTTACGACGCATCCCGAGTGGTTCACCACCCTGCCGGACGGCACCATCGCCTATGCGGAGAACCCGCCGAAGAAATACCAGGACATCTATCCGATCAACTTCGACAATGATCCCGCAGGCATCCGGGCGGAAGTACTGCGGATCGTGCGGTACTGGATCAGTCTCGGCGTTTTGATCTTCCGGGTCGACAATCCCCACACCAAACCGCTGGAATTCTGGGAATGGCTCATCGCTGAAGTGAACGCCGAGTACCCGGATGTGGTATTCCTCGCCGAAGCCTTCACCCGGCCAGCTCTGCTGCAGGGGCTCGCCAAGGTGGGTTTCCAGCAGTCGTACACCTACTTCACCTGGCGCAACACCAAGCTGGAACTCGAGGAGTTCTTCCGGAGCCTGGCCACCGAGACGCCGGATTTCCTGCGGCCGAACCTTTTCGTGAATACGCCGGACATCCTTACCGAATACCTCCAGTTCGGCGGCCCGGCTGCATTCAAGATCCGCGCCGCCCTTGCCGCCACCGCTGCTCCCACCTGGGGCGTCTACTCAGGCTTCGAGCTGTATGAGAGCGTTGCACGCCCGGGTGCTGAGGAGAACATCGACAATGAGAAGTACGAGTTCCGACCACGGGACTACCACGCGGCCGAAGCTCAGGGTAGGTCGCTCGCCCCGTACCTCACCCTCCTGAACCGGGTGAGGGCGGAGCATCCGGCCCTTCGTCAGTTGCGGAACATTCACATCCACGACAGTGACGACGAGTCGATCATCGTGTACAGCAAGTACCTCGACGCCCCGTACACGGGGACCGGTCGGCCAGACGCCCTGATCGTCGTGGCGAACGTCGACCCGCATTCGGCGAGGGAAACGGTCGTCCACCTCGACGTCACCCGGTTCGGGGTCCCGTTCGGCGCCCCCTTCGAGGTGCAGGACCTGATCACTGGCGCGACGTGGACGTGGTCGGCCGACAACTACGTGCGACTGGACGCCTTCGGGGAACCGGTCCACATTCTTCAGGTGAGAGGGCACGGGTTATGAAGCACGCCGCACAAGACCATCCAGTCGAGCTGCCCACGATCCCGGAAAACATTCTCGAGGCGGTGGGAACGGGCTGTTATTACAACCCGCACGCGGTCCTCGGGCAGCACCTCGTCAACGTTCCCGGCGTCAGTGACCCGCTCACGGTCATCCGCGCCCTGCGGCCTCTGGCCGACGAGGTATCCGCGATCCTGCCGACCGGGGCACATGTCGAGCTCACCCATCTGGGACACGGCGTGTGGCAGGGTTACAGCACATTGGGCCTGCAGGACTACACGATCGAGGCTCGGTATGCCGGTCACCCGTCCTGGTCCATCGATGACCCGTACCGCTATGTGCCTTCCATCGGTGAGCTCGACCTGCACCTGATCGGTGAGGGAAGGCATGAGCGCCTCTGGGATGCGCTCGGGGCGCACCAGTGCAGTCACACCGGCGTGCAGGAGGTGGCGCAGGGCGTGTCCTTCGCGGTGTGGGCGCCACACGCACAAGCGGTTCGGGTGGTGGGCGACTTCAACGCCTGGTACGGCAACCTGCACTCCATGCGCAACATGGGCAGCACCGGGGTTTGGGAACTTTTCGTCCCGGGGATCGGTCCCGGCACGACGTACCGGTTCCAGTTGCGTACCGCGTCCGGGCATTGGGTGGAGAAATCAGACCCCATGGCCAGGTACACAGAGCGTCTCCCGGGAACAGCATCCGTTGTGGGCGAGAGCACGTATGCATGGGCGGATGCCACCTGGCTTTCGACCCGTGCCTCGACTGCGACGCACAAGGCGCCGATGAGCATATACGAGATGCACGTGGGATCATGGCGTCCTGGGCTCGGCTACCGGGAACTCGCCGATGAGCTGATCGGCTACCTGAACGAGCTCGCCTACACCCACGTCGAGTTTATGCCGCTCGCGGAACATCCGTTCGGTGGATCCTGGGGCTACCAGGTGACCGGTTACTACGCGCCGACAAGTCGCTTCGGTCACCCCGACGACCTGCGTTACCTGATCGACCGCCTGCACCAGGCGGGGATCGGCGTGATCATGGACTGGGTTCCCGGCCATTTCCCCAAAGACGACTGGGCACTGGCCCGCTTCGACGGACAGGCACTGTACGAACACCCCGACCCGCGGCGCGGCGAGCAGATGGACTGGGGAACCTATGTCTTCGACTTCGGCCAGCCCCAGGTGCGCAACTTCCTCGTCGCCAATGCGCTGTACTGGCTCGAGGAGTTCCACATCGACGGACTCAGGGTGGACGCTGTGGCGTCCATGCTCTATCTCGACTACTCGCGGGAAGACGGCCAGTGGCTGCCGAACCAGCATGGCGGGCGGGAGAATCTCGAGGCGATAAGTCTCCTGCAGGAAGTGACAGCGACGTCCTACAAACGAAACCCAGGCACGGTCATCATCGCCGAGGAATCAACCAGCTGGCCGGGTGTGACGCAACCGACCTCACGCGGTGGCCTCGGGTTCGGGTTGAAGTGGAACATGGGCTGGATGCACGACTCGCTGCAGTACATGCAGGTGGATCCGATGTACCGCTCCCACCACCACCACGACATCACTTTCTCGTTCGTCTACGCCTTCAGCGAGAACTTCCTGCTGCCCATCAGCCACGATGAAGTCGTTCACGGAAAGGGTTCACTGGTCGGGAAGATGCCGGGAGACTCCTGGAAGCAGCTCGCCAACGTGCGCGCCTACCTGTCGTTCATGTGGGCTCATCCGGGCAAGCAGTTGCTGTTCATGGGCCAGGAGTTCGGGCAGCGTTCGGAGTGGTCGGAAGAACGCGGGCTTGATTGGTGGATGCTGGATCAGCCCGCGCATCGTGGCCTGTTCAACCTTGTCGGTTCGATGAACCGGGTCTACCGCGCGAACGCCAGCTTCTGGTCGCTTGACAACGAGTCACGGGGCTTCGAGTGGATGGAGGGCGCGGCCGACAGGAACGTCGTCGCATTCCTCCGCTGGGACGAGCACGGGACCCCGGTGGCGTGCCTGTTCAACTTCGCCGGCCAGCCACATGATGACTACCGGGTCGGCCTTCCGTTCGCCGGTGAGTGGGAGGAGATCCTCAACACCGACGCAGCCGAGTACGGCGGGTCAGGCGTGGGGAACATGGGCGTCGTCGAGGCGGTCGCCGAGCCGTGGGACGGCCGTCCGGCCTCAGCCACCCTCACGCTTCCGCCGCTAGCCGGTCTCTGGCTGAAGCTTCGGCACCCGGACACGGGGTCGAGGCGCCAGACCTCGAGACCCGGATAGGCTTCGGGTCCTCAGGACCTCAGTAGAGGAGGGCGGCCAGTCGGCGCCTGGTCGGAGTGACCCGCGGGTCTTCCAATCCGATGACCTCGAACAGTTCGAGAATCCTTTCGCGGATGGTGTTCCTGCCTGCCGCGTCCTGGGCGGGAAAGAGCCGCAAGAGCCGGTCGAAGGCGTCCTCGATATGCCCGCCCGAGAGATCGAGGTCGGCGACGAGGAGTTGCGCCTCGAGGTCATCAGGTTCGGCGGCCGCACGGGAGCGGATCGCGTCGAGCGAGTGGCCCTGGAGCCTTGACAGCAGGCTCACCTGGGCCAGACCTGCCACAGCCATCGCATCGCGGGGGTCGCGTGCGATGGCCGTCTTGTACTCAGCGATCGCCGTCTGATAGTCACCATGTTCGATGGCCTCATAGGCGGCGGCGTGCTGCGGCGGCAGCTCCGGCTCCGCAGGAGTCTCCGCCGCGGGCACGTCTGCTTCGACCGCTACAGTCCCCGTCACGCCGTGCTGCAAGGCAAGCTCGAGGAGCCGCTCGAACACCTCCCGTACCTGCGCTTCGGGGATGGCGCCGGCGAACAGCTGCACGGGCTGCCCGCCGATCACGGCGGCCACGGTTGGAATGGACTGCGCCTGAAAAGCCTGGGACAGCTGCGGGTTCGTGTCGACATCCACCGTGGCAAGGACCAAGCGCCCGCCGAACTCGGCGACGAGTTTCTCAAGGATGGGCGTAAGTTGCTTGCACGGCTGACACCATTCGGCCCACAGGTCGACGACCACCGGAACTGTCATGGACAGCTCGAGGATCTCACTGAAGTTGGTGTCTGTGCCCTCGACGATGAGGCTCGGCAGCACAACGGGCGCCGCCGGCACAGCGGCGGAGCCGGAGGCAACGGGACCTGCGCCGTATTGTGCCGGGGCAGGGGCAGGGGCAGGGGGACGGTTCACAAGGGATGACAAGTCGACAGCACCGCGAAGGCTGGCCGGGGATGGGGGAACAGAGGTCATGGCAACTCCACAGATGAGATTTGTCCCTGGGCGACGCCCAACAGAACGATTTTATCGTCCGAGCCTGCTGCCGGGACGTGGAACAGAAGCTGGTAGGCGAAGGTACTCTGGATCCCCTTTGCCGACGCGGTGACGCCCGACAGTGCGGCGCTGGCGCTGCCGACTGGTGGGCTCACGGTGGCGCCCGCGTCGACAGGCTTGACGACTTCCGTCTCCGCCACGTTCACTGCCACGATTGCCCCTGACTCGTTGGTAGCCAGGGCAACAGTTGAACCGTCGCCAGGAGTAGAGGTGAATTCGAGGGTTGCCGTGGTGGGAAGGGCCGCTTTGCGCTCTGTCTTCTTCTCCAGGCCGACCTGCGGGCGGAACGAGTCGCCCTCCGCGTCGAACAGCTTGTAGGACGCACTCGCCTCGCCCTGCGCGAGGACATCCGCATAAGCGGCGGCAAGCTGCTTGGGAGCCATGGCCAGCAGTTTCGAGTCGGGAGCAATGAGGGGAGCACCGATCGTGGCCGGTGCGACCTCCGGAACCTGCGCCTCAGGTTCCAGCTGCACCGCGTATTCCACCAAATAATTCGCCCGGGGACTCGCCTGCGTCATCAGTAGCGCCGTCGGGGCAATGGTGGGGTCGTCGGCATTCTGGATGACGCTCAACACCACACGGGGCCAGGTCGATGACTGCTGCGGCAACGTCAATGTCAGGGGCGAGGCCGGCAACGCGGGGGGCGGAGTGTAGGCGGGAAGAACGGCACGGATCTTGTAGTTGGCGACGCGCTGCTCGAGGGCGGGCCCGACGAACCGTGTGGCGATGGCGTCAGCATTCAGTGACGCATCGGCGTCTGCAGTGAGCACGGCGATCTTGCGCACAATCCGTTCCAGCTGTGGAACTGTAACCGACGGCGGCGGGACATCCGTCGCCATTTCGGGCGCGCTTGTCGCGTCCGGTGTCGGAGTGATCGTGGGTTCTGAGGACGCCTGTCCGGAGGGCCAGAGATCTGCGGAGCATCCGCTGAGGGCCAAAGCTGTGACCAGCATGACCGGGACGACAGCCATTAGAGAACGGGAGCTTGACCGAGGTCTGGCGCTGTCACCTGCCTTGATCGCCTTGCGGTCTGGCAAGCGCGGCAGCCGGGGTATCAGCGGACCCCGCGGCACATTGCGCCGCGGTCCGCGTGAGCGGCGCAGGTGGATCAGAGCCCAGATGTAGGCAGCCAGGCCGAGGAGAGCAAGAATAGCCCCACCGAGGATCAGCGGTCCTGCCCAGGGGGTGGCGTTGTCCGCCGGCCACGCAATGGACAGAGTATTCGGTGCTGCGTCCGCGCCGTCCGAGGCGATGATGACCGAGATGCCCTCAGGCACATTTATCGTCGTCGTGAGCGATTTCTCCGCGGTGAACTCCTCCAGCCACAGGTCGGAGCCGGCAGGGTTCGACAGCGCGCTGGGCTGCCCTGCTGAGAGGTCCAAGGCACCCGACCCGGCGGAGTCGTTGCTCTCGGTCACCGTACTGGTCAGGGCCGGCTCATCACCATCGTGAGACACGGCCGCATACTCGTCGTCGCCAATCCAGGCTCGGACGTCCGATGAGCGACCATAGGCGGCGAAGACTGTGTCCGATCCGCTCACCGTGATGGTCTGGCTACCGGGAAATGCCGTCAGGGCCTTGTCGTCGATGACGATGTACCGGGCTCCGCCCGGGACGGTTGTACTGAGGCTGGTCGAGGACGGCCCCAGGAACACGGTCCTCTGGGCGATGCCGAGCACGATCATGACCGCAGCGAGTACGAATGCCACGATGGCGAACACGAAACGCACGTAAGAAACCCTTCTGTGTTGCCGTCCACGCTGGAAGCGCTCCGGGCGCCGAGAGCCCGCACCAGGCGGAAACCGGCGACAAACACGAACCGTCCAACGATACCGGACACGCCTGAGAGGCTCCTAACAGGCGTCGGAGAGAGGTGTCCGCGGCCCGCTCTCGGAGGAGCGGACCGGACCCATGGCTGCCTTGTGGATAAAATCAGACCGGCTCCCCCGCCGCTGGAATCAGGTCTTGGCGTGGGCGCACGATAGTGAGGAGACGCCGTGGCTAACGACGAAGCAGACTTTCCCCAGGTATTCCGGGGTTACGACAAGGACGTTGTCGACAAGGTCATCCAGGGGCTCCGGCGCGATCTGATCCAGGCGAACGCCCAGAGCACTGAAGCTAACCGAGAGATCAAACGCCTTGCCGGGCAGGTTGAGCAACTTATTGCTGAACTCGAAGAAGTCGGCAGCCCGACCTACTCCGGGCTTGGAACGAAGCTTGAGAACACCCTCCGAGTCGCGGAGGAACAGTCAACCCGTGTCATCGCTCAGGCCGACATCGACGCGGAAAGACTTCGCATCGCCACCGCCGAAGATGTGCGACGGCTGCGGTCGGAGGCTACCGATCTCGCTGAGCAGACCCTCGCAGAGGCATCGGTGAGAGCAGCGAGGATGCTGGAGGACGCCCGCAGCGAAGTGGACGACCTTCGCAGTCGCGCGGAGGAGGATGCAGCGCTCCTCACCCAGGGTGCCACCGCGGAGTCCGCGGCAATGCGCAGTGCTGCCGCGACCGGAGCCGCCGAGGTCCGCGCCCGTGCCGCCCGGGACGCCGCTGCTGCTCGTTCCGCGGCGGAACGAGAAGCGGCACAGCTGCTTGCCGAGGCGCAGCGCGAGGCGACGGAAGCGCGGGAGACTGCAGCCGGGCTGAACCGCGAGACCGAACTCGTGCGAGCTGAAGTGGCCCAGGACCTCGAACGTCAGCGGGCCGATGTTGCACAGGAGACTGAGCAGGCGAGGATCGACATGGCGGCGCAGGCCGATCAGGCGCGCGTGACCCTCATGCGGGAAGCCGAACAAGCCCGGCTCGACCACGCTGAGGAGTCGCAGCGTCTCCGCACCGCGCTCGCCCAGGAGCTGGAGCAATCTCGTGCCGAAGTCACCCACGAGGTGACCCAGGCACGACGAGAGCTTGCCGTGGAGCGTGAGCAGGGCCACGCCGAGCTCGCCGCAGAGTTGGCGCGGGAGCGCGCCGCCGTCACTGCCGAGGCGGAACAGGACCGCGTCGACCTGACACGTGACAACGAACAGGCTAGGGCCGATTTTGAGGCGCAGGCCCGGCAGCGCCGCGTCGAGCTCGAGGCCGAGATGACTGCCGCCCGAAAACGGGCAGAGCACGGGGCACTCACGTTGCGCCGCGAGATCGAACAGGCCCGGGCGGATCTCGAGATTGAACTGACGATGAAGCGTGATGCAGCGGAACAGGAACTCCTGGCTAGCCACCGAGATGCCGTCGCGCTGGCGCGAACACTGCAGGCGGATGCCGAGAGACAGTTGCAGGAGACCAGGGAGAGAACGAGCGAGTTGCGCGCCCTCAATGAAGAGCTCGCCACCGGCGTCCGCGAAGAGGTTCGCCTACAGACGGACCGGGCAGCAGAGGACGCCGACCGCGTGCTCCGGGAAGCCCAGACCAGGGCACGTGCGCTCGTTGCGTCGGCTGAAGAGCAGACACGCGCTCTCGTGGCTGATGCTGAAGAGCGTCTCACCCAGATTAGGATTGAGCGCGATGCCGTCGCCGGCTATTTCGAAAGCCTCCGCAGCATGCTCCACCAGGCAGACTCAGGTCCCGGCGAGGACCTATAGTCACCCTGGGGAGTTTCAGTGAAGATACAGAACGCGTTCCGATTCGGCCTCATCGGCACGCTCGGCGTTGGTGTCGGTCTTCTCATCATCACTTCGGTCATCACTCTCCAGACCATCATCACCTACATCGGTGCCGCGCTCTTCCTCTCGCTCGGCCTCGACCCCGCCGTCTCATGGCTTGAGAAGAAGGGGTTCCCTCGGTGGGCGGCCATCCTCACTGTCCTCGTCGTCGTCCTCGGCGTCCTGACCGGCGTCGTCTTCGCGATAGTGCCGATCATCGTGCAACAGGTTGCGAACCTCTCCGAGGCGATTCCCGGGCTCGTCCGCGCGGTCAACTCCGCGACGTTCCTCACCGAAGTCCAGGCCCGGTTCCCCGGGTTGAGGGTTCAGGAGATCGCCAAATCGGTCACCGACTACGTGGGCTCGAATCTGACCAACATCACCGGCACGGTAATACTATCGGGCTTGGCGGTTGTCGGGGGCCTCTTCGGAGCCTTGATTGTCCTCATCCTCACCCTGTACTTCACAGCCTCGCTCAACAGCCTTCGACGGGCCATGTACCAGATGGTGCCGGCATCCAAGAGGGAGCGGTTCGCCGACCTGAGCGAGCAGATCACCCGTGCTGTGGGCCGATACGTGGTCGGGCAGGCTACCCTCGCCTCATTCAACGGCGTGCTGAGCTTCATATTCCTTTCCATCATCGGCGCCCCGTTCCCGGCGCTCCTCGCCTTCATCGCGTTCCTGCTGTCGTTGATCCCCCTCGTCGGGACGATAAGCGGCTCTGTGATCATCGTGCTGACTTGCCTAATCCCGGAGATCGGGAGTTCCATTCCTACGGCGATCGCCGCCGCCGTCTACTACCTCATCTACATGCAGGTCGAGGCGTATGTTCTCAGTCCGCACATCATGAACCGCGCCGTCGCGGTCCCCGGTGCCGTCGTCGTCATCGCCGCCCTGGCGGGCGGGTCGCTCCTCGGTCTGCTCGGGGCGCTCATCGCGATTCCGGTTGCCGCATCGGTGCTCATGATCATCAAGCAGGTCGTAATTCCCCGGCAGAACGAACTATAGTCAGCGCCCGGTCCAACGCGTGGGCAGTGGCAAGGCTGAAGGGTTCGTCACGGCCACGATCTCGTCGAGGATGCGGCGAGTTTGGTGCTCCCCCACCCAGAGGTGTTTGCCGCCGTCCACGGCAATGAGGCGCACCTCGGGCACACTGGCGAACCGCCGACGGGCCTCCTCCGGCCGAAGGTAGTCATCGTGCTCCGGGATGACAGCGACCAGCTGGCGAGTGTCACCCGCCCATGCGGCGAGTTCGGCATCGGTCGCCCGGTGCAGCGGCGGAGAGAGAAGGATGGCACCGCGGATGGGATGCTCACGACCGTACTTGATCGCAAGCTCGGTGCCGAAAGACCAGCCGACGAGCCAGGGGGCTGGAAGGTTCCGGACCTTCACGAACTCCATTGCAGCGGCGACGTCAGCGCGCTCGGCGATCCCGTCCCCGAATTCACCCTCACTCTGACCGTGGGGCGAGGATGTTCCTCGTGTGTTGAAGCGAAGAACCGCCAGGCCAGCCAAAGCGGGCAATCGACCCGCCGCCTTACGCAGGACGTGCGAGTCCATGAAGCCCCCGTGAGTCGGGAGCGGATGGAGGGTGACGAGCGTGGCCACGATGGGACGGCTCACCGGAGTCGCCAGTTCCCCCACGAGCGTGAGCCCGTCGCTGGTGTGAAGCTCGATGTGCTCACGGGTGGCAGGAAGTTCGATGCCTCCACGGATTTCGTCTGGTTCGGTGGTATTCACGTGTCCTCCTCAATCGAGCCGCTCACGCCAGGTTCCAGCAGTGCGAGTGCCAATGACGTCGCGCCTCGAGATCCGCAGCGTCTCCCAGCACACCGTCCGCGCGCCAGACCACAACATGGGCTCGGCCTGGCGCGATCTCGAGGTTGCAGCCCGGGCAGAGGTAGACCTTCGTCGCTGCCGCCGAAGGGACGGGCTGCACGCTCCACGTCTTCCCGCGGCGCGTCTCGGTCCGGCGCCAGCCGGAGAGCAGCCGCCCGAGGTCGCCCTCGTCTGTCGGGGAAACGCCGGCCTTCCGGCCCTTCGGGTGGTTACTGCGCGGCATGGGACAAGCTTACGGGGAGGGTGCAGGCCGGGAGTTTCAGGTCGGGGGGGGCACAGACCGGGCGTCACCGGATCGCCATCTACGATGCGTAGCATGTTCTGCTCGGCATCCCGACGAGGGGCCTCCTAGTACCAGCCGACATCCTCAGAATGCGCCCAAGCGCCGCAGGGTGTGCCGTAGCGCCCGGATATGTACCCGAGCCCCCACTCGATCTGCGTGCCCGCGTTGGTCTCCCAGTCCGATCCCGCGGACGCCATCTTCGAACCCGGCAGCGACTGAGGAATCCCGTACGCGCCACTGGATGAGTTCATTGCATTCACGCGCCACCCGGATTCACGGTTCCAGAGGGAGACCAGGCAATCGTACTGGTCATCCCCCCAGCCGCGGCCCTGTACCGCGCCGTGTGCGTAGGCCTGCGCGGAACCAGGGTCCGGAATCGCGGCCGCCGGGGCGGTAAAACCTCGTTCGTCCTCAGACTCCTCCGGCTTCGGCTCCGGTTGCGGCACCGGCTTGGGCTTCTCGGTGACGATGTACGCGTCGCGCGAGACCGTATTGGCGTACGTCCCCGCCACGACGACGGCCTGGCTGCTCGCCCCGCCGAACCGATCGCCTGCCGGCTGGAAGTAGGGGGACGCCGTCGCTCCCGAATAGGGATCGACCACGCTGACGAGCACGAATGCGGAGGCTGCACTGAAGGCGAACACCAAGAGGGAGAACCGACTCCTGGAGCGCGGCCGGTGCATCCCGGACCCTGAGGACCGGGGAGGCGTCGCAGCCCTTGGAACGGACTCGGTTGTGCTCAGATGTCTACCCACGATTCCTAGACTTTATCCCACATCTGCTGTCGGCTACCAGAATGATGTCCGGCAGCGGCGGCCGAGCAGCGACGAGACCGGTGCTCTCAGCGTACGGCGAGCATGACATCGACGACGCTGTCCAGAACCGCATCGACTTGCTCTTCCCGGTACCCGCCTCGTTCCGGGCGGAATACAGCGGTGCGCACGTCATCGACGGTGACGGGGAAT
>JAODMM010000252.1 GCA_025465015.1 Cryobacterium sp.
ATCGTTCCGGTGCTGGCTTACTGGTTCCTGCGCGCGCCGGTGGTGGGGACGCGGGAAGAGCCAAGTGACGCAGACCCAGCCGGCCTGTCCGCCTCAGCAGGGATTCCGCCGGAGTCGAGCGTCGCGGCGCTCGACCCGGCAGACTCCTCCGACTCGACGGCAGCCGCTGTCTCCGGCCCCGCCGGTGGGCTTTCCCCGGTCGTTGCGACCGCTGACCTACCGGTCCAGGCGCACCGTACCCGGCACGCGGCATCCCCCGTCACCGAACCCGACGAACTCGAGCACCCGAGCCGGCTGCAGGGCGGGTACCTCCCGGTCATCCGCTGGACCCTGAAGCATGCCGTAGCGACGCTGCTCCTCGCGGTGCTCGTGCTCGGCGGGACAGTCGCGCTGGTTCCCCTGATGAAGGTCAACTTCCTCGGCTCTACCGGGCAGGACACCTTCCGCGTCACCCAGACCTTACCGGTCGGCACCAGCCTCGCCGCGATGGATACCGCATCGGCTGCCGTCGAAGATGCACTGCGCGAGACCGACGGTGTAGACATCGTGCAGGTGTCGATCGGCGGCCGCACGCTCGCGAGCGCCTTCACCGGACCGCCTTCGTCCAGCGTGGTCACCTACTCGGTGACAGCGGCCGACGACGCCGACCCGGATGAGGTGCAGGACGTCGTGCGGAACGAGCTCACCCGGATCTCGGATGCCGGCGTCATCTCAGTAGCCGCCGCCGGTGGCTTCGGGAGCTCTTCTGACATCGAGATCGACGTGACCGCGACGAGCGACGCCGACCTGCAGGAAGCAACCGACTCCATCCTCGACGGCGTCTCGGACCTCAGCGGTATCAAGGAGAGCACAAGCAACCTTGCAGCGTCCCGGCCGTACGTCGCTGTCACGGTGGACCGGGCGGCTGCGGCCGCAGCGGGGCTCAGTGAGCTCGCCCTGGGTACCCTCGTCTCTCAGGCGATGCAGCCGAGCGCGATCGGTTCGATCGTCATCGGCGAGGCCAACCTTTCCGTGTACCTGCAGGCGCAAGCTCCACCCACGACGACTGCTGACCTGGCCGCGCTTTCTGTCCCGACAGCCATCGGCCCGGTTCCCCTCAGCTCCCTCGCGGTCGTGGAGGAGGTCCAGGGGCCGGCGACCATCACCACTATCAAGGGGCTCCGTACAGCGACGGTCGCCGCAACGCCCGATAACAATGACCTTGGAACAGCCAACGGGCAGGTAGCCGAAGTGCTCGCCGCCGTCACCTTGCCAAGCGGTGCCACCGCCACCGTCGGCGGGGTGAGCGCCGACCAGGCCGAGGCGTTCCAGCAGCTTGGAATCGCCATGCTTGCGGCGATCCTCATCGTGTACATCGTCATGGTGGCGACGTTCCGGTCGCTGCTGCAACCGCTGTTGCTGCTCGTGTCGGTCCCTTTCGCGGCTACCGGAGCGATCGCATTGCAGGTCATCACCGGCATCCCGCTCGGTGTTCCCTCGCTCATCGGCGTGCTCATGCTGATCGGAATCGTGGTCACCAACGCCATCGTGCTGGTCGACCTGGTCAACCAGTACCGGCGAAGGGGGATGTCGGTTTCCGACGCCCTCGTGCACGGTGCCTCCCGGCGCCTCCGTCCGATTCTCATGACCGCGCTCGCCACGATCTTCGCGCTGCTGCCCATGGCTGTCGGGCTCACCGGGCAGGGCGGGTTCATCTCCCAACCGCTGGCGCTCGTGGTGATCGGCGGACTCGTGTCGTCCACTTTGCTTACCCTCATCGTGCTCCCGGTGCTCTACTTGCTGGTCGAGGGCGGTCGGGAACGCCGGGCAGCCAGCCGGGAGGCGCAACGCGTCACCGACGAACTGTTCACCCCCTCCGCGGAGAGCCGCTTCCGTCGCTAGCGGCATTCAGGCTGCGTTTCTACGTGTCACGCAGCCGGAGGCCAATGTCGGTCCCTTCCTTGCGGAGCAGGAGGTCGCCCGGGTTAGGCTCGGCCTGTGGCAACCCCAGACTTCGTGCTCGAACTTCGGGAGCAGATCGGGCATGCACCGCTCTGGCTCACCGGCGTCACCGCAGTCGTGCTTCGCGGTGACAAGGTCCTTCTGGTGCGGCGGGTCGATAACGGAGCGTTCACTCCGGTCACGGGTATCGTCGATCCTGGTGAGGAACCAGCGGATGCCGCCGCCCGCGAGGCTTGGGAGGAGGCCGGCGTCAGGGTGAAGGTGGAGCGGCTCGTCTGGGTGCACGCCCTGCCGCCGATGACCTATCCCCACGGGGACCAGGCACAATTCCTTGACCTCGTCTTCCGCTGCGTCTGGATCGTCGGTGAGCCATACCCCGCCGACGGCGAGAACACGGATGCCGCCTGGTTTCCGCTCGCTGACCTGCCGGCGATGCCCGGTGACCACGCCGAGCGTATCCGGCTTGCAGCAGCCGCGACGGAAGGGTGTGAAACCCGGTTCGAGCGCTCCGTCGGAGCGGAGGACTGACGGCGCATTCGACCCGCTGCCCCCCCTCGCTGCCCCCGCTCGCGGCACGTAATCGAAAAGGGCGTCGGTGCCGTAGCGAGTGCCTGCTTCCCCACGGCGGGCCGCGAACGGCGCACCATCAGGAGCACGAACCCCGTTCCCCGGTGTGCGAGGAGAGGTGGGGGCGCTCGCGTCCGGAGTGCGGACGCGTCGAGGGGGGTGAACAGGGCCGCTGTGAACCGGGAGAGGGTCAGCGCTCGCCCAGGCCGACGCCCCGCTCAGCCATGAAGGGCTGGGGATCGACGGGGACACCATTGATGCGCACCTCGAAGTGCAGGTGGCAGCCCGTCGACGCTCCGGTGCTTCCGACGCCGGCGATTACCTGACCGCCCAGCACCGCTTCACCGACCGAGACAAGTGTTGCCCCGTCGGCGATGTGCGCATAGCCCGTCTGGATACCGTTGCCATGGTTGATGAGGATCCAATTGCCGTAGGTGCCGACTGGTCGGGCGTCCACGACCACCCCTGCTGTCGCGGCGTATACGCCGGCCCCGCAAGCGGCTCCGATGTCGGTGCCGTGGTGAACGGCGCCAACATCGGGAAGAGGCCTGTTCGGCCGCGGGCCGAAGCCGTCCGTGATCCGTCCTATGGCCGGGTCGCTCCACCCCTGGCTGCTCAATTGGCCCCTGTCTGCGGCAGCGGGGCTGAGGAGCGGCGTCAGCGCAGTCACCCCTGCCGCGAAAATGGGCGTCGCTGCGAGCGTCTTCACGGTTTCAAACGTCGCGAAGGCCGCATCGAAGGCGGTTTTGGAGGAATCCATCTCCGACTGTGCATCGGCGAGTGCACTATCGTCCGCTCTCTCCCCGGCTGCCGCATCCTCGGCTTGGAGGGCGTCGGCTCGATTCTGCTCAGCTTGTGAGCGGCCGCGGATGCTTTCCAGGTTGCCGGTCAGTTGGGAGAGCTTGTCGAGGGTGGCCAGTTGGTAAAGCATGTCATCACCGGCTCGTTCCGACAGGAGTGCGTCGACAGTCGCCATTCCCGAGGACTGCTGGGCGAATGCGCGCACAATTCCCGCCAGAGCCCGACCGGAGATCTCGGCGTCGCGCGTCGCTTTCTCGGCAAGCCGGTGCACCAGTGCTGCCCGGCCGCTCGCGGCGTCGTACTCGGCCTTCACGCTCGCATACGAGATTTTCGATGCGTCGTAGGCGGCCTCCGCAGTGGCGAAGCGTCGCTGGGCTGTGTTGAAGGCCGCAGCGCGTTGGACCTCCTGCTGCTGTTCCGCAAGCGAGACGGGGCTTGAGACCGTCGACGTGCGCACTGCCGGAGGAATCGGGTGAAATTCGTTCGCACTGGCCAGTGCCGACGTGGGTGTGGGAATGCCCGGGACGGTCGGCGGGGCGGTCGGTGGTTGCTCCGCCGTGGTGGGCGCCGTGGTGGGCGGTGTGGCTGGCGGAACTGCCGGCGGGACCACGGGAGGTGTGGTCGGCGGGTCCGTCGGAGGGGTAGTGGTGGGAGGAATAGTTGGGGGGATGACCGGAGGTGTCGTCGGTGGAGTGGTGGGCGGAACGGTCGGTGGATCGCTGGGCGGATCGGTGGGAGGGACGGTGGGAGGAACGCTTGGGGGGATGACCGGAGGTGTCGTCGGTGGTGTGGTGGGGGGAACTGTCGGCGGCACAACGGGAGGATCAGTGGTGGGGATGACCGCCGGCTCGGTCGGTGGTGCAGGCGGCGGTTCAACCGGCGGGGTCGGCGGGGCCGGCGGTGGTTCCGCGGTTGGGGTATCGGTCACAGGCGGGACGACGGTGGGGTCCGGAACGGGCGCGGTAGTCGGGTCGGGCGAAACGGGGTTGGGATCGATGACCGCCGGTACCACGTTTCGAACCTGCAGGCCCGCGGCCGAGGCGGGGAGCGGGGCCGTTCCCACCAGCAGGCAGGCGGTGAGAAGAGACGCCAGGGAGATGGCTGTTCGCCGTGATGCGCCGACGGCAATGTGCCGGGCAAGCCGACGAAAACTCATCTTTGGTGACATGCTGCTACGCAATCCATTTTCGGGTGATGGATCTGCCGACCAATAGTCGACGTGCCGCAAGTATCGCACGGGGGGTGGGGGCACACAAGCATGGCACTTCCCCTCCCCGCCATGGGTTGCGCGGGGCTTGAGGAGGCACCAGAGGGGGTCAGGCGGAGGACGCGACGGAGAGCAGACCATGCTCCCGGACGAGGTCTCTGGACAGCACTTTGTAGCCCTCGT
>JAODMM010000238.1 GCA_025465015.1 Cryobacterium sp.
TCTCCCTCACCCTCGCGAAGCCAGCAATCTCCAAATCAGCTAATGGTTTAGTTGCAACCTCACGGATACGTTCTGGTTGCGCCCCACCATCCATAAGTATTCTGTCCGACATTGAAAGGTACGCGGCATAGGCCTCAGTCGCTGCCGCTAGCGCGTCCTCATCGGTGGCGAACACTGGCGGCTCGGAACTCGTCTGCAGCGGCATGGACGACGCCGATGGTGGCGCTGACCGTGTAGCCGGCGCACTACAGCCAGCAAGCGCGACAGCCACTGCCGCCGCCGCAATGGCAGTCACGGCAATGGCGGTCGCTGGGCGCCGATACGCAATCCGCATCCCGATAATTTAGGGGAACGTCCGATGCGCTCGCAGCAACTATCCACAGCCGACATCGCCGCCGACCTTTATGAAACCGCACCGTGCCATAGTTTGGATGCTATGACGGTGAACCAATGAGTATCCCCGGAGCCTGGCGGCGCGCCGCTCAGGGCGCCAGTCTCCTCTCGCCCGACGGGACAATTGCCTCCACAATCTTCGCTGAGATGAGCGCACTCGCCGCGAGAACCGGCGCGATTAACCTCGGCCAGGGATTCCCCGACGAAGACGGACCCGCCGAGGTACTTGAAGCGGCGCGGGCAGCCATACTCTCTGGCGTCAACCAGTATCCGCCGGGTCGAGGGATGCCCGTTCTGCTCGAAGCCGTCGCGAAGCATCAACAACGCTTCTATGGCCTCACACCCGATGCGGAGACCGAAGTGTTGGTGACAGCCGGGGCAACAGAAGCGCTGGCGGCCACCATCCTCGCGCTTGTCGAACCAGGCGATGAAGTCGTCACGTTCGAACCGTTCTACGATGCGTACGGCGCTCTCATCGCTCTGGCTGGCGGCATCCATCGGACTGTCCCGCTGCGGTTCCCCGACTACCAGCCAGACCTCGACGAGTTGGCGGCGGCGGTCACGCCGCATACCCGGTTGATCCTCGTGAATAACCCGCACAATCCCACAGGGGCTGTGCTCCCTCGTGAGACCCTCGAGCTGATCGTGGACCTCGCACATCGCCATGACGCGCTGATCGTCACCGACGAGGTCTACGAGCACCTCACCTTCGGTGTTCCGCACATCCCGATCGCAGCCATTCCTGGGGCCGGAGAGCGCACGATCACGATCTCCTCGGGAGGAAAGACCTTCAACACCACCGGGTGGAAGATTGGTTGGCTCTCCGCTCCTGCTCCGCTCGTCACAGCAGTCCTCGCGGTGAAGCAATTCCTCACGTACACCAACGGCGCCCCGTTCCAGCCAGCGATCGCCGTCGGTCTCGGCCTACCTGACGCCTTCTTCACCGGAATCGCGAACGACCTGGAAATGAAACGCGACCTGCTTGTAGGAGGTCTCCGGGAGGCCGGCTTCAGCGTGGGTCAGCCGCATGGCTCCTATTTCATCGTGGCGGATGCCACCCCCCTGGGCTACTCGGAGGGCACAGACTTCTGCCGCGCCCTCCCCGCCCTCGCCGGGGTAGTGGCCGTGCCGATGACAGCATTCTGCTCTCTGCCACGCCGGCGCGAGTACGCACCACTCGTGCGTTTCGCCTTCTGCAAGCGGGTCGAGGTGCTCGAGCGGGCGGCAACTCAGCTCGCCGGCATCGCGCGCTCCTGACCGAAGCCTGGTGCGACTCAGCGGGGGCTGACCGTGAATCGCCGCAAAGCGAGGGCGGGATTGACAGCTCGCACGGCGGCCAGCCGGTCAGCGGACACCCAGGCGACCGCGACATCTGTCGTCTCACCGATCGTGACCAGCTCGACTCCCATGGGATCGACAACCATGCTGTTGCCCACCCCCGCAGGCGGCGGCTGGTCGGCAGCGGCGAGATAGATGGTGTTTTCGAGGGCGCGCGCGGTGGCGAGGGTGCGCCAGTGGTGTTCCTTGAGCGGGCCCTTCACCCAATCCGCAGGCACCAGCACGACCTCAGCACCAGCGTCGACGAGGTGGCGCGTCACCTCGGGGAAACGGAGGTCGTAGCAGGTCTGCATTCCGACCTGGAAACCACCAACCTCGAAAATCTCTGGCGCTGCGATCACCCCTGCCTGCACCCAGTCGGACTCACGGTCGCCGAACGCATCGTAAAGGTGCACCTTGCGATAAGTCGCGACCAAGTCACCGTCCGGCGACACGGCGACGAGGGTGTTCGAGACGCGCTCGCCTGCGTCCGTGGTTTCCAGCATCCCGGCAACGATGTGGATGCCGAGGTCTGCGGCCATCGCGGCGAGCGCCGTGACGAATGGTCCGTCCAACTGCTGGGCAGCGGCAACGGAGGCTGGGCCCATTCTTCCTTCGAAGAAGGCCGAGTACTCCGGGAACACGGCAAGGCGTGCGCCGCGGGAGGCCCCCTTCTCCGCAAGCGAACGCATCGCCCGGAGGTTCTCACTCTGATCGGATCCCGGACCGAACTGGGCGACTGCGACGCCCAGAACGGCACCGCCAACGGGCAGTTGCGTGGTCTCCATGCGGCCAGCCTAGCGGGGGGCGATCTGCTGGAGCACCGCTCCCGGAATTCCCCGCACAAGCAGCCAGGCCGTGCCACCATGAAGGTCAGCAGCCGCGGCGAATAGCGAGGGGTGGCAGTTATGAGGATCCTTGTTGTCGAGGACGACGACCAGATGGGTGCCCTGATCGAACGCGGGCTGACAGCTGAAGGCTACGAGATCGTGCGCGTGGCGAACGGCATGGAGGCCCTCATCTCCGTGGCGAACACGGAATTCGGCTTGGCAGCGATCGACGTGATGCTGCCGCAAATGTCGGGATTCGAGGTGTGCCGGCGCATTCGAGAGGACGGGGGCACCCTCCCTGTGTTGCTGCTGACCGCCCGCGACACCGTCGAGGACCGCGTCTTCGGCCTCGACAGCGGAGCGGATGACTACCTGACGAAGCCGTTTGCCTTCGCCGAGCTGACCGCCCGGGTTCGCGCACTCCTCCGACGGCAGTCGATGGGTACTCCGCTCAGCGTGGAACTCGGCCGGCTCGTCCTCGACTCGCGTGACCTCAAGGTCACGGTGTCTGGCCGCACCGTGTCGATGAGCCCCAAAGAGTTCGCGCTCCTCCGCCTGCTCGCGTCCCATGCCGGGTCAACGGTGGACCGTGCGACCATACTCGAAGAGATCTGGGACGGCTCGGGGCACATCGACCCGAATATCGTCGACCAGTACATCAGCTACCTGCGCCGCAAGATCGACTCGAACGCGGCGGGCGTGCGAATTGTCACGATACGAGGGACCGGGTACCAGGTGGAGCTGACCGGGTGAGGCTGGCCCCATGAACGGGATTCCCCGGCTCTCCATCCGAGCGCGCATCACGATCGGGAGCCTCGTGATCGCTGCGGTGTTGTTCTCGACTGCCGCATTCTTTTTCCGGCTGGAAGTGCAGTCGATCCTCGCCGAGACGACAGCGACCCTGCTGCGGAATGATGCAGCACCCGTGATCGCCGCGCTCGTCGCTGATCCACGCGAACCCATCGACGGGCCCGGCGAGGGCCAGCTCATCGCCACCGTGGATCCGCAGGGAGAAGTGCACCAGTCGACACTGCCGCGGAGCCTGGAACAACGGATGCCCGAGTTGGCGAGCATGAGTGAGGACCCGCAGGCCGTGGCCGCAGGCCCCTCCAGCTACCTCGTGGCCGCAACATCTGTTCCCACCGTGGACGGCAGCTGGGTTGTCGTCGCCGCCCGCAACCAGGAAGCTCTGGGGCTACTTCTCGACCAACTCACCCAGGTTCTCATCATCGGCACCCTCGTGCTGGTCCTCGGTTTCGGTATCGCCTCCTGGCTGCTGACCGGCGCGGCCCTGCGGCCCGTGAGCAGGCTCCGGGAGGAAGCCGAGAGCCTGACCGAGGCCGGCTCCTCCGACCGGTTGCCTGTACCGGCTGGTAAGGACGAAGTGAGCGAACTGGCCGTCACCCTGAATGATCTGATCGCCCGATTGAGAGGGTCGGTGGACCGGGAGAAGCAGGTCGTCTCTGATGCGAGCCACGAACTGCGCACCCCACTGGCCGTGCTGAAGACGCAACTCGACCTCGCCCATCTGAACTCCGGCGACGCCGACGCCCTCGAGAAGGACATCGACGACGCTTCATCGACCGTCGACCGTTTGTCACGCCTGGCGACCAACCTTCTCGAACTCTCCAAGCTGGAGAGCGAGCAGGCAGTGCCGGAAATTGAGTGGTCTGTCCTGGCTGCCGAGGTGACTGCATCCGTTGACCGGGCTCGGGTGGCCAGGGGCAGCAGGAACGTCGAGGTTGTGTATGAGATTAGCGGGGACGATCCGGACGGATACTACCGGCTCTCACGCACCAACGCTGGACAGCTGGTCGACAATCTCGTCTCAAACGCCTTGTCCATGATCGAGGGCTCAGGCACAGTGACCGTGGGCCTTGAACGTGACGGCAACGAGGCGATCCTCACGGTCATCGACACCGGTCCGGGCATGCCGGAGGAGTACATTCCCATCGCCTTCGACAGGTTCTCGCGCCCCGACCGGTCCCGCGCTGACGGCTCCGCGGGCTCAGGGCTCGGGCTCGCGATCGTCCACACCATCGTAGAACGCTCCGGCGGCACCATCTCACTCCGCAACACAGGCACTGGGCTCGCGGTGGAGGTGCGTCTACCCTGCCTTTCACGGCGAACCTGAGAGATCTCGAAGGCGCCCCCGGGAGATCCGGAGGAAATACGGAAGGGGGCGGTCTTAGCGTCGAGGCGTGACGTCCGTTCTCGCGCCGCCGGTGGCCGAGGTTCGCCCAGAGCCCCGACCGGGACGAACACGCGGATTCACTGGGACGGCAGTCGCCGTGGGGATATTCGGGCTCCTCGTTTCTTTCGCCGGATCCTGGCAGCCCTCCTATTGGGGAGATGAAGCAGCCAGCATCATGTCAGCGCAGCGGTCGCTGCCGTCCCTCTTCCGGATGCTCGGCCACGTCGACGCAGTGCACGGCGCCTATTACGTCTTCCTGCACTACTGGATCGAACTTTTCGGCGCCTCCGAGTTGTCGACGCGACTGCCGAGCGCGATTGCCGTGGGAACAGCTGCGGCAGGAACCGCGGTGCTTGCCAGGTCGATGATCGATGCACGCGTCGCTGTGGTGGCGGGCGTCGCCTTCGCTGTGCTCCCCCGCGTGACCTACATGGGAGCCGAAGCGCGTTCGATGGCCGTAGCGACAGCGGTCGGCGTCTGGCTTACCGTGCTGTTGGTACACCTTGTACGGCAGAGACCAGGCGAGGCTCGGTTCCGGTGGAAGGCGTGGGCGGGCTGGGCTGGTTACGCTCTTCTACTCGCCGCCGGCATCTACACCTATCTCTACCTTCTCCTGCTCCTCCCGGCCCATCTGGTCGCCGTTCTCGTCCTCCGCCGCGGATGGGCAAGCCTCGGCCGGTGGGCCCTTGCAACCGCGGGAGGGCTCGCCCTTGCCCTGCCCGTGCTCTACTGGGGGGTCAAGGAGCGCAAGCAGATCTCCTTCCTCGGTCGGAGGCCTCAGGTAGACCTGGAGGATGCTGCGGTGCACCAATGGTTTGGAACCGATCCCCTCGCGGTGACTGCGTGGACTCTGGTGGCGGTAGCGGTCGTCACCATGTTCGTCGGTGTCGGTCGAGGGAAGCCGCTTCCGTCCACACGTCGGACGATGGCGGTGATGCTCACCTGGATGCTGCTCCCGAGCGTCGTGCTGCTGGCCGGGACCCACCTCGTGACTCCGATGTATTCCCTGCGGTACCTGTCCTTCTGCACGCCTGCCGTCGCGATCGTCGTGTCCATCGGCATCGCAGCCATCCCTTGGAGCGTGCTGCGAGTGGGCGCCCTGTTGGTCGTGGTCGCCCTGGCTGTGCCGACGTACCTGTCGCAGCGCAGCGAGTTCGGTAAGAACGGCGGGAGCGACTGGCGCCAGGCTGCCGCAGCACTCGGCGAGCGAGCGCGAGTCGGCGATGCCGTCGTCTTCGAGCACGACGTGCGGCCTTCCCGTCGGCCCCGGCTTGCCATGCACCTCTACCCTGCGGAGTTCGAAGGCCTGCGGGACATCGCCCTCGATAAGCCATACGAGCAGGTCACCTGGTTGTGGGACCGCGTTCTTCCCCTCGCGGATGCCGCTGAACGGCTGACCGGGACGGACAGAGTCTGGCTGCTGGAATACGACGGCCGAGGCGACAGGAGCGCGGGAGAAGACATCCGCTTCCTGTCGCGACAGGGTTACTCGGTCGCTGACCGGCACACAATCCACCGAACCACCATCGTCGAGATGACGAAGTGACGAGGTGACTGAGGCTTACGACGAGCGCTGCTGCGTCGTGCGGTTGTGGGGTTCTGATTCGCACCCATCACACGATTGCCGCGGCGGGTGTGAGCGAGGGGACGATCATGGTCTTGATCGCCGTCGGGTCCGTCTTTCCTTTAAGCAGAGCCTCCTCGACTTTGTCCAGGCCGAATCGGCCTGTCACCAAGGGGTCGACATCTAGCGCTCCGGATGCGATGAGGTCGATGGCCGAAGGCCAAGTGTTCACGTATCGGAAGGTGCCTGTCAGGGTGATCTCCCGGTGCTGAATCAACGCGATCGGCACATTGAGTTCCGTTCCGCCCATCCCCACGAGGACCGCCGTGCCCCCCGGGCGAATTGCGGGCAGCGCGAGGAGGATGGCTCGCCCGTTGCCTGAAGCATCAATGTAGGTGTCGAAGTGCTCTTCGTACGAAGTCAGATCGGCTATCGAGGGATCGAGCGCTGTGTCTGCACCGTGTGCGAGCGCGAACTCCCGGCGGTGGGCAACCGGGTCGCTGACGACGACTTGCGTCGCACCGAAGGCGCGCGCCACCTGTGCCGTCAGCAACCCAATCGGCCCAGCGCCGGTGATCAAGACTGTCGAGCCGGCCGTGATCCCCCCCCGGCGGCAGGCATGCACTGCCACAGACACTGGCTCGACCAGCGCGGCCTGCTCGGCAGTCATCGAGTCCGGAACTGCGTGAGCGAAGTCATCATCGATGATGGCGTACTCCGAGAAGGAGCCGTCGATCGGCCACGCGCCGTAGAACTTCACCGCCCGGCACAGGTGATAGCTGCCCCCCTTGCAGAAGTCGCACCGTCGGCAGGGCGTCTGCGGCTCGATGGCGACCTTCACGCCCACCCGGGAGGGGTCGACCCCGTCGCCAACAGATTCAATCTCTCCCGCGGTCTCGTGCCCTAACACGACTGGGCCACGAACCACCAAGTCACCGACCGCGCCGCTCTCATAGAAGTGGGTGTCCGACCCGCAGACGCCCACGGCGGTGACGCGGACGAGCACCTGACCGCGTTGGACTGTGGGAATCTTGACGCGTTTGAGCTCGATGGTCTTGGGGGCGGTCAGCACACTCGCAAGCATGTCGTGTGTGTTCGGCATTGCAGTTCCTTTCTTGCGGGTCATGGTCCCCTTGTGGGGATCAGCCCTTTACCGTGCCGGCGGTGAGCCCGCCGACGATCCAACGAAGCGCGAAGATTGCGAAGAGAGTACCCGGGACCATCGAGACCACGGTCGCTGCAGCCATCGGTCCCCATTCGATGGACTGGAAGGAGATGTATTGCTGAATTCCTGTGGTGATCACCTGTGTTTTCCTACCGGAGAGCACAAGCGGCAGAGTGTAACTGTTCCACGCAAAAATGAAGGACAACATCAGGCTCGCCCCGAGGCCTGGCGCGATGAGACGGAAGATGACATGCCGGAAGGCGGTCCACCTGGTTCCGCCATCGACGGATACCGCTTCCTCCAGCTCAACCGGCAAATCTTCAATGAACGAGCGCAGCATCCACACGAGCATCGGCAGAGTGACCAACTGGTACGCAAGGATCAATCCCAAGTAGTTGTCGTAGAGCCCCACCTTCTGGAAGAGCAGATACAGGGGAAGGATAATGAGGAGCTCGGGGGCGAAGCGTAGGGAAAGGATGCTAAACGCAATACTCTCTCTGCCCTTGAAATTGAATCGAGCCAGGGCGTATGCGGTGGGAAGACCGACTACCAGGGTCAGTAAGAGCGCGCCCAGAGTGACGATAATCGAATTGATGAACGGGGTGAGAAATTGCGTCCCGGTGAAGATGTCCGCGTAGTTGGCGAGAGTCGGTGTGAACAAGAATTTCGGGGGGTACGTGACGATGTCTTCGGGCACCTTCAGCGACATCATCACGATCCACACGATGGGCGCGAGGGCGAACACCGTCCAAGTGCTCAGGAGGGCAATTACGACCGTGTGTTGCAGTGCCTTCTTACGCTTACGACGCTGAACGGTCACCCGGCGATCCGCTGATTGCGTCCGCAGCGGAGGTGGCGAGCTGAGAATAGTGGTCATGAGACTGCATCCTTTCGGCGAGCCTTAAGTAGAAAATGAGACATGAGGTACACGAGCAGCCACAGCACTATCAGCGCGGCCATCGCCATGCCGAAGTTGAGATTGCGGATGCCGTCTAAATAGGCGAGTACGTGCAAATTTGTCGTCGCGTCCACCGGGCCGCCGGCTGTGGTGGTGTAGATGATGTCGAACATCTTGAGGGAATCGATGCCTCGGAAAGCGATGATGACGACAAGCACCGGCATCAGCATCGGCAGGGTCACGGAGACGAAGTTGCGTATCGGGCCGGCTCCGTCAACGGAGGAGGCCTCCCGCAATTCTTGCGGCACGCTCCTCAAGCCAGCTTGACCTAGGAGGACAACGAACGGCGTGAAAATCCAGACGTCGATGAGCATTACCGACAACAGAGCGGTGTCAGGACCGCTCAGCCAGGCCAGTTTCGCGTTTCCGGTTGATTCGATCAACCAGTTAACCACCCAGTTCTCGGTCAGCATGACCTTCCACATGATAGCTGCGACTACCGGTGGGAGCATAAGGGGCAAAACATTCAGTAGTCGGAAAGCATTGCCGTAGCGCCCGTAGTTGAGGAGCATGGCAAGGCCCAGACCGAGCACACACTCGATCACCACGACAGTCACCGCGTAGGTCAGCGTGATAGTCACCGCATGCAGACCCTCGCCGCTGGTGAAGAGCCTGACGTAGTTTTCCCCCCAATTGAACACGGGATCACCGCGGCTCAGTCGGTAGGAGGTGAACGACCAACAGGCGCCGGTCAGGAAGGGGTAGAGGATAGCGGCAAGGAAGGCGAGAGCTGGGAGCACCAGCAGGTACGGAAGGTGCGGTTTATGTCTCATGGGTGTGCCTCGGTTCGGTCGGGACCTGACATCTGGGGTGATGAGTCCGGCCGGCGGGGAAGTCCCGTACCGGCCGGACGAATACCTTGCGTCTTACTCGATGGCCGCGTTGATCTTCTCGGCCGCACCGTCGAGCGCGTCCTCCACCGATTCCTGCCCGAGGACAGCGGACTGGATGGCGGTAGCCCAGATGTCACCGACCTCCGTCCATGTCGCTGATGGTGCGTATGGCCACGAGGCATGATCCGCGAGAATTTCTTGCCACACCTGGTTGTACTCACCCCATTCGGCTGTGGCGGCCGCCATCTCCTCACTACCCGCGACGGACATCCGCGTCGGATTCATGTTGCCCAGCGCGATTGACTCAGTGAGCTGCTCCTTGGATGTGGCCCATTGAATGAACTGCCAGGCTGCTCCCTTGTGCTCCGAGGCCGCGTTCATGCCTAGCGACCAGACCCAAAGGCTCGACGAGCGCCCTTCTGGGCCCTCGGGTGGAAGCGCGTAGCCGACCTTTCCGGCGATCGCGCTACCCTCCTTCTCGAAGTCGGGGGCCATGTGGTCGGCGTCGATATAGAAGGCCGCGGTGCCCGCCAGGAAGTCCTGCTGTGCCTCGTACCAGGTATAGGTGCTCGCCGCTTTAGGTGCGAACTGCATCAGCTCCACCCATTTTTCGGTTGCTGCGATGCCCTCGGGAGAGTTCACCGTCGCCTCGCCGTCGGTGATGTCCTTCACTCCGTAAGCCCCAGCGAAGGTGGAGAAGGGGTTCAGGGTCGGATAGGTTTTGTCACCGCGGCTGACAAACCCGCTGACTTCCTTCCCTTCAAACTGTTTCCCGTCGAGTTCAGCTGCAGCTTCGATCAACTCGTCGATGGTCTGAGGAACTTCGATGCCGTTGGCCTTGAGGATGTCCTTTCGATAGAAGAGCGCGTAGCCCTCTTCGTTCGCCGGGATAGCCCAGAGTCCGCCCTCGCCGGCCCCATCGAAATCGGTTTGGTTCCAGCGCTGGGCTTCGATTAGTGCAGGGTAGAAGTCGCCGAAGTCCCAGTCAGGTGCCGTCTGCTTGTCGTCATCCACCCAGGGCTGCAGGTCCTCAATCCAATCAGCTGCCGCGTACTGGTAGTTCATCGGGGTGGATGTCATAAAGGCGTCGTACGCGCCTCCACCGGACTGGAGTTCGGTGAGGATTTTGACCATGTAGTCGGACTCGGTGAGAGTCTCGACATTCACGGTCACGCCCGTTAGGTCCTCGAATTCCTGAAGGTCTGCCTCCACCGCATTTGACAGCGGGTGCTGACTCATCAGAATGTTGAGCTCGTCACCCTCATAGTTGCGCCAGTCAAAGGCCTCGACATCTGACGAGGTGTCCGTCGCAGCGGGGCCAGCGCAGCCAGCGAGCAGCCCGGCGCTCGAGACCGCAGCGACCAACGCTGCGAGCATCCGCTTATTCGGAGGATTGTGGCTTTTCATACAAGTAACTCCCTTGGACTTGTGTTGGTTAGCGAGTCAACGTGCTCCTACCGCT
>JAODMM010000008.1 GCA_025465015.1 Cryobacterium sp.
CTGCTGATCCGCAGCCGAGCTCTCGTATCCAGTGACTGACTTCGTCAGACGCGGCAACAAGGCCCGCCTCAGCTTCAATCCAGCTAGCAAAGGAAAGCGCGCGGAGTCTTCATCGTCGCCTGTCGACGGAGCGCGTCCATCGAAACTTCGCAAGCGTGCGCCGGTCCAGCGGCGATTGCTTCGAGGCAGCCGAGGTTGCCGCAGTGGCGGGCGATGCCACGGCCGCGCGCGACTTGGACGGGCCCTATGTCGCCCGCGATGCCCTTGCTGCCGCGCTGAAGGGATCCGCCCGAGAACCCGTCCGGGCACGTCAAACCTGTCCCCTCCGGGCATGACCGCGACCGTGACCGCCTGGTCAGCGGAATGAGCATTTGTCGGATTCGGTGTTGCCGGAGCGCGGGTCGGAGTAGAGTTTGCCCACTCGATGGCTCGGTTCACCCCGGGCACGGCGCAGACGAAGGCACACCCGATGCTTGACTTTCGCGGCTCGTTGGCGAACCGGAACCCTGTGGCATCCGCTGCGCTCGTGATCGTTATCGCCCTCGCGCTGACGGGCTGCGACCGGGAGGGCGGCGGGTCGGCAAGTGCGCCCTCGGGGAGCGTGACTGACGGTGATGCGGAAGGCCCCGGCTCGTCCGGGGACCCCTCGCGGGCAGCGGAACTCCTCATCGAGTGCTTCTACCCCGACGGAGCGTCGCTTGGTACCTTCGCGAGCCTCATGGAGACGTGGGCGTCGACCAACTACCTCAAGATCGAGTACTGCGAGGCCCACTACGCGGACGGCCCGCCTGTGGCGCTCACTGACAAGGAGAAGGCAGCAACGGATGCCGCCGCGGCAGGGATCCCCGACGCCGGGGATCCCGCAGACCTCCTCCTCAGGGTCGTTGCTGCCTGCACACGTATCGGCTCGGAGGACGGCGCCGGCGGGTTCTCGTCAACCCCGGTGTCCATACTGCAGGGCGCCTTGGTGCTCTGCCCGGAGGCGCCGCAGGCCGGCATCATCCGCGACAAGGCGACCCAGACGACGCAAGGCTATTGAAGGCGACCATGACCAGGCTCGCAGATGTTCGCATCAACAGGAGGACGGCACTCGGGGCGGGGCTTGCTACGGTGGCCGCCTTGGCGTTGCCTGATCCCGTCGTGGCCAGCGCGGCGGCGGGAGTGCCGGCCAATCTGGCCGCCACGGGGCTAGCCGACGCGATCGGCACGGATTCGCGTTACCTGTTCTCAAGCACATTCGACCGGGGTGCGGCTGAGAAGTTCACCTCGTTGGAGGCGTTATGGGCGGATGGTGACTACCTTCACCTGGTGTCCTGCGAGGTCTCCTACATAGGAGACGGGCCCCACGTGCTCACGCCGGCGGAGTCTGCCATCGTCGCTGTGGCAGAGAAAGCCGGGGGGCCGGTCGCCGACAGAGGATCGCTCTACCGCACGGCCCTCGCGACCTGCACGCGGATTCAGCCCGCGGTCCTCGATGCCACGCTCGCCGCTCTCGGGGTTCCCGTGGTGAGGGCGGCCGTGGCCTTCGCGCCATATGCGCCGCAGGCCAGACAGCTCACGGACTGGCTCGGTCGCGTCGGCTGACTCCTGACGAGGTCGGCTGACTCCTGACGAGGGAGCGCCGTGCGAGGGGGTCACCGCGGGCTGGACCGGGGCGGGCACTGCCCGCGGGGTCGTGACCTCGGCACATCCCTTCAGACTAGTTGCGCGTTGAGGTTCGCGATGAGGGTGGCTTCTGCCCCGCCGACCCCCTTCCTGAAGTGAGCCATGTGCGGGTACACGGTCATGCTTCCGCCCCCGATGCCGGGGAAGTCGGTGTCCCATCCGCCCTCGTAGCTTCCTCCGGAGGCGAATGGAGGAAAAAAGTTGTCGGCTGGAACGTAGCAGCTGACCTCCCCTGAGTAGCCTCCGATGAGGAGGCCGTTCGCCCCGCCGTACCTGTTGCGGAAGTAGGCGCCGTACCCACTGACCAGTTCTCCGCCGAGCATGGCAATGCGCAGGGTGGGCGAGCCCTGAAGCTTCCACACCTGCGAGGGATTGATCACGAAAGTTTCCAGTTGGTTGCTGTCGATGCGCTTGATCATCACCTGCGCGTGCCGCTGGTACCAGGCCGGCTGGCCGGCCGGATTCGACAAGCGATTCACGAAGCACGCCCGCACAGCGGCCAGGTTGGCGGGTGTCGTCGTAATGTCCAGCGGTAGTTTCACTTCCCGGTAGCTGCTCTGGATCGGTCCGGTGACGGCGCGGCCCGCGGTGCGCGCGGCGGAGACCACAGCGCTCCCGATTGACGTGCTGTGGGAATCGCGGAGCGCCCACCCGCGAACGCCCGTCGGGTCCTGGTCGCCGCATGGGCCCTGGAGGAACAGGGCGAAGCATCCGGACAGAGAAGCCTCGACATGGCTGCACGCACCTGCCGGCCAGTCACCGTCGAAGAGGTCCTGCCATCCGGCACTGACGGGGTGGCACCCGTAACTGAAGATGACGGCCCGCGCGGTCCCGTTGCTGCGCCTAGCCGTGAGCACCGGGACACTCGTCTCAGTAGTGGGAAGTCGCGCCCGGTTGAAGGCGAATCGGGCCGAAGCGAGCTTGTAGTCCAGGGTGACGGGTGTCTGAGCTGCTTTCAGTGCGGTCTGCACCACCTCCACGATCTTGTTCTGCACAAAAGCCGAGTAGCTCGCCACCAGGGTGAGGTCGGTCAGCGCGTACGCCGTGAACGGATCCAGCATGCCTTCTAACGTGGGGCCGTTGTGGGTGTGCGTGACCTGGATGATGATGTCCGAGCTTGCCCACGCGGCGAGTGGGAGCAACCGTGCACGAACGGCCTGGTGCATCGACCGGGGGAGGGCAAGCAGGTCGAGGGAGATGATGGCGTTGGGACTCCCAGAATCCCAGATGATCACGCAACGCGCGCACAGCGGCTCCCGGTAGGGCGCGCTCCTCGACGCGACCCGCGCTCCAGCCTGCAGCCCATAGCCACCCATGTGCGGATTCGTCGCCAGAGTCGGGGCGATGCTCACTTTTGCGGTCGAGACTGTAAAGCTCACTTTTCCGCCTTCCGCAAAACGACGATGTCTTGGGCCGACGACTGAGCGTATTCCGGTGGCTTCGGGTCCACTGTACTCATCGGTGAGAACTTCTCAGATCCTACCTGAGATGGTCCGTTTCCGCGCTGTCTTCCGGATTCAGGGATGCCGGATCGCCCGTCGGGCGGGCAGAATGATCGGCATGCGGTTATTGCTGATCCGTCACGGGCAGACTCCCTCGAACGTGCTCGGCGCGCTCGACACCGCGGTTCCCGGGCCGGGGCTGACCCGCCTTGGCCGTCAGCAGGCAGACGCGATTCCTGCGGCGCTCGCCGAGGAAGACGTTCAGGCGGTCTACGCATCGGTGCAGATTCGGGCGCAGATGACCGCGCTCCCGCTGGCGCTGACACTCGGGCAGCCGACACTGGTGCGGGAAGGGTTGCGGGAGATCAGTGCTGGCGACTTGGAGATGAGGAATGATTCCCTGGCAGTGCGCCAATATCACGAGATCTCCTTCGGATGGGCGGAGGGAAGGCTGGAGCAGCGGATGCCTGGGGGTGAGGACGGGCACGAGGTGTTCGCACGCTTCGACGATGTAGTCGCCGAGATTAGCTCCGCCGGGCTGGAGACCGTGGCCTGCTTCGCCCATGGCCAGATCATCCGCAGCTGGGTCGGTGCCCGCACCACCAACATCACCTCCCGCTTCGCAATGGCGCATCCGCTTCACAACACAGCCGTCATCACGCTCGAGGGATCCCCAGGCGGTTGGACTGCCCTCGCTTGGACAGGGGTGGCGCTCGGGGGACCAGCCCTCGACGACGGTCGGCGTACGGGGCCCGGAGGTTCGGTGGCTTGAGAGGCGTCGGCTACCCCGTGCCCGCCCTGAGACGGTCGCAGAGGCGCACGAGTTCGGTGAATTCCTCCTCGCTCAGGGCGCTGCCGATGCGGTTTGAGATTGTCGCCATGTGCGAGACGGCGACGCGACGGAACAACGCGTATCCAGCCTCGGTCAGACCCACGATCGCGCCGCGTCCGTCGTTGGGATCGCCGATCTTCTCCAGATAACCGCGCGACACGAGGCGATCGACCAGTCGGCTGACGCTGGGCTGAGTGAGGAGGACGTGCTTGTTCAGTTCCCGAAGACGGATGCGCCGGTCCGGACACCGGGACAAGTTGAAGAGCACGTCGTACTCATTGAACGATATCTCGTTCGATGGCCAGTCTGCGGCCAGGCCGCGCATAATCTCCACTTGTGCCCGGAAGAGCGACTCCCAGGCGGTCACCGCTAACGTGCGATCGTTCACGGCGTTCCTCCTCGCGTCATCCGTGGCTTGAGCCAAGGATACGGACTGGGGCAGCCAGCGCGGCTCATGATGTCCTTTACCCTCGAATCTGTCACTGAAATAGCTCCTAGGATCGCATTCTCCCAATGATGTCGGGTCTCGTGCCGATGTGGTCCTCGATCTGTCCACATGGGTGCTAGGTCGGGTGCACACGCACGATCGCGTGGATGCCGCCCGCGCGTTGTTCGCGGTCTTACGAGGGGAGCCTGCGTCGGAGTCGGTGAGCATATGCGTGGCTGCATGGATCATCGTCCCGATGATTTTGAGAAATAACGGGCGCATGACTGGCGCCCGTTACCGGTTCGTTATATATTCATAAGGCGTCAACCGTTTGCTGTGGCGGTCGTCGCAAATGTGATTGCAGGACACTCTTGGTGCAAGGGGAGAGGGTCGGTCGTTAGCCTCTACGACCGGCCCTCAATCACATTTACGGGTCAAATCAGCCTTGATCGAAACCCGCGGACTGTGGGTTATTCGCTTAGAACACGTCGGGGCTGGGCGTGGACGCCTGACGGATGGACACGTCCGCGTGGCGGTCGAACCGGTAACCAATGCCGCGCACCGTTCGCACGATGTCCTCGTAGTGGCCGAGCTTGGCCCTAAGCCGCCGCACATGCACATCGATCGTGCGCTCGTTCGGTGCATCCTCCTCGTCGGCGGCGCCCCAGAGTGAGGAAATCAGTTCGGCCCGGTCGATGGTGCGCCCCTCGCGGAGCACGAGGTACTGCAAGAGTTCGAACTCCTTGTAGGTGAGAGCAGCACCCTCGCCGTCAAGGAGCACCCGCTTGCGAGAGATGTCGACGACGACGCCGCTGGTCGCACGGTCGGCCTCGTCGGGGGTGTTGCGCTGGCTGGCCAGTGCCGACGGATCCTGCAGGGCGAGGCGGACGACATCCACGTCGCGACCGCCGGCGCCTTCAGGTGCGAGCGCTACCGCGGCATAGGTTTCCGCTGAGGGCGCGATGTCTGCGGTGAGCTTTTTCAGCGCTTCGACGATGCGGTGCAGGTTCGTTCCGGCTTCTGCGGCCTTCGCCTCATCTACGCCGACATAGAGCACGAAACCGCGGGCTTCGGTGCCTTCGGGAACGGCGCGAATGCGGGGCGCAGGGGGAGCTGCGGGAGCAGGCGCGAGTGCGAGGTCAGGCCGGCTGGGGCGGTGCGAGCGGGCGGTGCTGAGGTGTGTGAGAGACATGAAGAAGTCCTTTGGTGACGCAGCGATGATGCTGTGATGATGCGATGAACCGCCGGTCGACGCCGGAAGGGTTCGAATGAGGATGCCCATCTGGGCAGTGCTGAGAGATTCCTGATGAACCTTCGAGGTTCACTCGCGGGGCGGAAGAGCCAGGGGCGAGAACCGGGCGAGGGGTGCGCTGTCAGCGACACATTCGGCAACAGATGGCGGCGCCACTGCGGGGCATCATCATGCCGGCAGTCCCGGGAGCCTCGGAGGAGGTCAGGGGGCGTGCGCTTGTCGTCATAGCTGCGAGTAAAGCGGATTGTTACGCCGGGTGTCAATTCAGAGTCGTCTGGTTGCGGGCACGCGCCTGAATCACGTTCCGACCAGGAATAGTGCCTTCGGAGCATCCGCTTGCACGCAGCGATATTTCAAAGAATCCGCGACAGAAGTCGAATTAATCAAAGTTCCTCTGCCGACGCCCGGATGGGCGTGTCCGCCTTCGAAGGAACTGCGCGACGAGCGCTCAGACGAGGCCGTAAAGTCGGTCGCCGGCGTCCCCAAGGCCGGGAACGATATAGCCGAGCTCATTGAGGCGCTCGTCGACCGCGCCGAGGACGATCGTGACCTCGCGGCCAGCAAGGGCCGTCTCGACCGCAGCGAGGCCTTCCGGAGCTGCGAGGATGCAGATGGCCGTGACATCCACTGCCCCGCGGTCAAAGAGGTACTCGATCGCGGCGATCAACGATCCTCCCGTAGCCAGCATGGGGTCCAACACGAAGCATTGCCGGTCGGAAAGGTCGTCCGGAAGGCGTTCGGCGTAGGTGGTCGGTTCCAGCGTCTCTTCGTTCCGTGCCATTCCGAGGAACCCCACCTCGGCAGTGGGTAGCAGCTTCACCATGCCCTCGAGCATGCCCAGCCCGGCGCGCAAAATCGGCACGACGAGAGGTTTCGGATCACTGATCCTCACGCCGCGGGCTTCGGCGACCGGCGTCTGAACGGTTACCTCCTCCACGCGAACGCCGCGGGTTCCCTCATAAGCCAGGAGGGTCATGAGCTCCTCGACCAGTGCCCGGAACATCGGTGATGAGGTGTCCTTGTCGCGGAGCACCGTGAGCTTGTGCGTGATGAGCGGGTGGTCGGCAACGTGGACTCGCATAGGCTCAATACTACGAGCAGGGAGGGGTGCAGCTTGGGGCGGTACGAGGAATGGATGAGCCTGGCCCTGACCGAGGCGCGCGCGGCGCTTGAAAGCGATGACGTACCCGTCGGTGCCGTGGTGATCGATGCCGCAGGCCGGGTCATCGGGCGGGGGCGCAACGAGCGGGAGCTCCGCCACGACCCCACTGGGCACGCCGAGATGATGGCGATACGCGAGGCGGCTGACGCGCTCGAGGATTGGCACCTCACCGGCTGCACGCTGGTGGTCACCTTGGAACCGTGCGTCATGTGTGCGGGCGCGATTGTGGCTGCGCGAGTGCCGGTGGTGGTGTTCGGCGCGTGGGATGAGAAGGCAGGCGCCTCAGGTTCGGTCTACGACATACTCCGCGATCGGAGACTGAATCACCGGGTTGAGGTTTACGCGGGCGTCTGCGAAGTTGAGTGCGCCGCCCTACTCAGGCAGTTTTTTTTGAATCCAGCCCGGCGAGCCATTCGCTGAACATCAGGCGGGAAGCTTCCTGCATTCCAGCGGAGTACCGCTCGCGGTCGCGGCGCAGCTCTTCAGCATCCAGCCCCTCCTTCTCGAGCTCGGTCGCTGACGAGCGGAGCCAGTCCTCATGCATCTCATCGGTTACCTCGGGGTGGAATTGCACCGCCAGCGCCCAGTTGCCGATGCCGAACGCCTCGTTGCCGTATTGGCTCGACCCTGCAAGGCGGGACACCCCTGGCGGGAGGTCGAACGTGTCGCTGTGCCACTCCATCACGGGCACCCCGGTCAGGTGGCGGACAGGGGAATCGGCTCCCGCGGTTGTGGGAACCACCTCGCGATAGCCGATCTCGTTGCTGGGGCCCCGGTAGACGGCGGAGCCCAAGGCGCTGGCCATAAGCTGGGCGCCGAGACAGACCCCGAATACCGGCCGCCGGGCGTCCAAACGGTGCTTGAGGAAACGGATCTCGTGCAGGAGCGCCGGGAACTGCTCTGTCTCGTACGCACCCATCTCGCCGCCCAACACGATCACGAGGTCTGCTTCGGCGGGGTCCACCGCGCGCACGTCGTCGTCATGGGTGTCCACAGTTCGCACGTCGTATCCATACTCCCGTAGGACCGGCTCCAGGTTTCCGAGGTGGATACTCCGGTCGTGTCGGAGGACGAGGGCTGTGCGGGTCATTCGAGTCCCTTGATCACGATGCTGTCAGTGGCGGGGTGCGCTTCGCGGGGGTCGACGTAGAGATCCGGCTCGATGTAAACGACCCGCGCGGCGGGCACGGCCTGCCGGATTCGGGTCTCAATGCTGTTGATGGAGCTTGCGATATCTGCAAAGCGGCTCAACGGATCGAAGGCCAGCTTCGTTGCGACCAGGAGTTCCTCCGGTCCGAGGTACAAGGTCTTCATGTGGATGATCCGACGGGTTTGGGGACCTGCAAGGATCGCCTGCTCGATCGCGTGAACGTCCTTGTCCGTGGCGCCCTCACCTACGAGCAGGCTCTTCGTTTCAATGCCCAGGATCACGGCCACGGCCACCAGCAGAAGTCCGATCGCGACCGTTCCGACGGCATCCCAGAGGGGATTGCCCGTGAGGATCGTGAGGCCCACACCGATCAAGGCGAAGATCAAACCGGTCAAAGCGGCGAGGTCCTCCAGGAGAACGACAGGCAGTTCGGGTGCCTTGGCGCGCCGCACGAACTGCACCCAGCTCAGATTCCCACGGCTGTGGTTCGATTCCACCACCGCGGTTCGCAGCGAGAAGGACTCCAGCACGATGGCAACGAGAAGGACCACGATCGGCAACCACGGCACCTCGAGTTCGTGTGGGTGCTGCAACTTGCCGACGCCTTCGTAAATGGAGAAGACGCCCCCGATGGAGAAGAGGATGATCGAGACGATGAAGGCGTAGACGTAACGCTCGCGACCGTAGCCGAACGGATGCTCAGGAGTCGCTTCCTTCCTCGCTTTGCGTCCGCCGAGAAGCAGTAGCAACTGGTTCCCCGCATCGGCGACCGAGTGCACGGCTTCGGCGAGCATCGAGGACGATCCCGAGAACGCCCAGGCGATGAACTTCGTGATGGCGATGCCCAGGTTCGCCATGAATGCCGCGACGATTGCCTTGTTTCCGCCCGATGCGCTCATGCTGCAATCCTAGAACGGGAGACGTTGCCGCTCCCGACAGGCCCCGCCCGGCCGCGGCCCGAAAGTTACACTGAACGCATGTCGACCAGCCCCGTGTCCCTGCCCACGATCGCCTTCCTCGGAGCCGGGTCCATGGCAAGGGCCATCCTGACCGGTCTCCGGCAGCCCGGCGTTCTCGTGGAGGGTGGCATCCGGGCCACGAACCGGTCCGCCTCGAAGGCAGCTGAATTGAATGACTTCGACGGGGTCATCGCGTGGGCTACTGAGACCGACACCGAGGCGAACCGGAAGGCCGTCGCGGACGCGCGCATCGTTGTCGTCGCGGTCAAGCCGACGATGGTCCCGGACCTCCTCGGTGAGATCGCCGATGCCCTGAAGCCAGGAACCCTGGTCGTCAGCGTGGCGGCCGGCGTTCCGATCGCGACTTTCGAGCGTCTCCTCCCTGAGTCGGTGACAGTGATCCGCTCCATGCCCAACACTCCGGCGTTCGTGGGTAAAGCCGTGACCGGGGTGAGCGCGGGCACCCGGTCCAGCCGTGAAGACCTCGACCTCGCGACCGCCCTGTTCGAAACGGTCGGAGACGTCCTCGTTGTGCCCGAAGATAAGCTCGACGCGTTGAGCACCATCTCCGGATCCGGCCCCGCATACGTCTTCTACCTGATCGAGCAGCTCACGGCGACAGCCGTGTCTAAGGGGTTCTCCCCGGAGGAGGCCGCACTCCTCGTGAACGGCACCTTCGTTGGCGCAGCCGAGCTGCTCGTCGCCTCCGGGAAATCCCCGGCAGAACTCCGACGCCAGGTCACCAGTCCACGCGGCACGACTGAGCGAGCGGTTGCCGAGTTGGAGAAGGCAGACTTGAAAGCCGTTTTCGACACGGCGACGGATGCCGCGCTGGCCCGTGCGCGCGAGCTCGCCGCTTCAGCCTGACCGGGCGTCCGGCACACTGAAGTTTCGCGCCCTTACGAGCCGAGCGCGGCGAACCGTTCGATGTCGCGCTCGGTGCCGGACACGATGATCAGGTCGTGGTTCGAGACGACCGTGTCGGCCGTCGCGTAGGTGAATGGTTTGCCGGGACTCTTCACCCCCACCACCGTGACATTGTGGCGGGATCGGACTCCCGACTCGGTGAGGTTGAGGCCGCGAATCGGCCTGGGCGGGTACATCTTCACCAGGGCGAAATCGTCGTCGAACTCGATGAAGTCGAGCATGCGTCCGGACACGAGGTGCGCGACTCGCTCCCCAGCTTCGGCTTCCGGATAGATCACGTGGTGGGCGCCGATCCGCTCCAGGATCTTGCCGTGAGACTTCGAGATAGCTTTCGCCCATATCTGCGGGATCCGAAGGTCAACGAGGTTCGCCACGATGAGAACACTCGCTTCAACGGATGACCCGACGGCGCATACGGCGATCGAGAAGTCCTGGGCACCGACCTGGCGGAGGGCGTCAATGGACCGTGCGTCGGCCTGAACGGCGTGCGTGACCCGCTCCGCCCACTTCTGTACCAGCGCATCGCTGTCATCGACAACGAGCACTTCCCGGCCTAACCGGTCGAGCTGCCCTGCGGTGGCCGCCCCGAAGCGGCCAAGGCCGATCACGAGAACCGGCGCATCGTGCTTGATGCGATCAACCAACGATGGGCCTCTCCTCCGGACGTCTGAACAGTTGCCTGCTCTGGCTCGCCGCCAACGCGGCCGCGAGTGTCACTGTACCAATGCGGCCCATGAACATCGTCGCAGCGAGCACGTAGACCCCAGCTGGCGGCAATTCCGCCGCCAAGCCCGTCGACAGTCCGCAGGTTGCGAACGCGGAAATCACGTCGAAGAGCACGACGTCGAAGGGCTCCTTGGAAATCTGCAGGATGATGATGCTGCAGACAGCCACGGTCGTCGCTCCCCACAGCACCACGCTCACAGCCAGGCGCAACGTGTCGCTTGGAATGCGCCGACCGAACGCCTCCATGGACACGCGGCCGCGCG
>JAODMM010000050.1 GCA_025465015.1 Cryobacterium sp.
CGCGGATCGCGGGACGAACTACTTCTGGGCTGCGGTGTCTTCTTCGACAGTCTTCAGAGACTTCTCGAGCTCGGCAACCGGGGTCTTCACCAGAATTGCGGTTCCGCCGGAGACGTCGAGCACTCCCTCGCGCACCTTCTCGCTGTCCTGGTAGATCTCGACGAGCTTCTTGTAGGTCGCGTTGTCCTTGTCTTCAGCGCGCGCAGCGAAGACGTTCACGTACGGCAGCGCGTTGGGGTCGGACGGGTCATCCTTGGCGATGGCGTCCTCGAACTTGAGCCCGGCCTTCTCCACGAAGTCGTTGTTGATGATCGCGGCGGCGACGTCGGGGAGCGACGTCGGCGTCAGGGATGCCTCAAGCGCCTTCACGGTGACCTTGGACTTGTCGGTGTCGATGTCGTCGAGCGTGGAGAAGATACTCCCGCCGTCCTTCAGCGTGATGAGCTTGGCCGACTGCAGCACGAGGAGCGCGCGGGAGAGGTTGCTCGGGTCGTTCGGAACGGCGACAGTGTCGCCCTTCTTGATGTCGTCGACGCTCGTCACCTTGGTCGAGTACAAGGCCAGCGGGTAGATCGCCGTGGCACCGATGGGCACGAGGTCCTGCTTGTTCGACACGTTGTAGTCGGCGAGGTAGACGATGTGCTGGAACTGGTTGAGGTCGATCTCACCCTCGGTCAGCGCCGGGTTCGGCTGCGGGTAGTCGGCGAAGTCGATGATCTCGACGTTGATTCCCTCATCCGCGGCAGCGGCCTTGTAGTCGGCCCAGTACGGGTCGCTGGCACCCACAACGCCGATCTTGACGACCTCGTCGGAGGCGCCTGAACTGCCGCCCGCTTCGCCGCTTGCGCCGGCGCATCCGCTGAGGAGCGCGACGAGCGGTACAACCGTCAGGGCGGCCCAGATCTTTTTGTTCACTTCAGTGTTCCCTTTCGCTGTGTGGGCCTCGCCAGCGGACGCAGGGGCATCACGGCACAGGGGAACCACGCGGAGAAAAGAGTGGGAGTCTGTGCCGCAGCTCTGCGAGGCACTCATCTAGGGTATCCGCAAGATGCTGCGCCCATGAAACCGGGCGATCTCCCTCGTGACAGAAGCTGCGGATCTAACCCTCGAGAAGCTCAGAAAGTTCGAGCCAGCGGACCTCCAGAGCGGCTACGGATGCGTCGAGCCGTTCGAGTTCCCCGGTGAGGGTTCCCAGCCCGTCGAAATCCGACTGGTCGTGGGTGGCGAGTTTCTCGTGCAGTTCCGCCACGCGTGCCTGCGCTTTCGCCACTTTGCGATCGATCGAGGCGAGTTCCTTCTGCGCGTTCCGGAGCTCGGCACCACCCAGGCTGAGCTTCCGCGGACCGACTGCGCTTCCCGATGCCTCGGTCGGCGATCCCGTCGAACCGGGGGCGGCGCTGGAATCGGCCTTCCGGCGGAGTTCGAGGTACTGCTCCACACCTCCGGGCAAGTGTCGGAATGCGCCATCCGTCACCGCGTATTGGTTGTCTGTGACGCGTTCGATCAGGTACCGGTCGTGGGAGACGACGAGCAGGGTTCCCGGGAAGGAGTCGAGCAGGTCCTCCATCGCGGCGAGCATGTCGGTGTCCAGGTCGTTGGTGGGCTCGTCGAGGATGAGCACGTTGGGCTCGTCGAGAACGATCAGCAGCAACTGCAGGCGGCGCTTCTGCCCGCCGGAGAGGTCTTTGACCTGGGTCGAGAGCTGGGCACTCATGAACCCCATACGCTCGAGCATCTGGCCGGGCGTGATCTCCTTGCCGCCGGCCATGTACGACGTCTTCTGCCTGCCGATGACCTCGCTCACACGGTCGTTCTGGATTCCCTCCAGCTCGAACAGCTGCTGCGTGAGCACCGCCACCTTGATCGTCTTGCCGCGTTTGACCCGTCCACTCGTGGGGGCCACCGTTCCGGCGACGAGGCCGAGAAGGGTCGATTTGCCGGCGCCGTTCACTCCCATGATGCCGGTTCGTTCGCCCGGCGCGATGCGCCAGGTGATGTCCTTCAGGACGTGCTTCTCGCTCGCGCCCCGCCCCGACGGCGGGTACGTGACAGAGACGTCGATCAAGTCGACGACGTCTTTGCCGAGCCGCTGCATAGCCATCGACTGCAGTGACACGGTATCCCGGGGCGGCGGTTCATTCTCGATCAGCACATTGGCGGCGTCAATGCGGAACTTCGGCTTGGCGGTGCGGGCGGGTGCTCCCCTGCGCAGCCACGCCAGTTCCTTCTTCATCAGGTTCTGGCGCTTGGATTCCGTGGCCGCCGACATCCGGTCACGTTCGACGCGCTGCAGGATGTACGCCGCGTATCCGCCTTCGAAAGGTTCGATCATGCGATCGTGCACCTCCCAGGTCATGGTGCACACCTCGTCGAGGAACCACCTGTCGTGAGTGACAACCACGAGTCCGCCGGAGTTGGTCGCCCATCGCGTCTTCAAATGGCCGGCGAGCCAGGCGATGCCCTCGACGTCGAGGTGGTTGGTGGGCTCGTCGAGGAAGATGATGTCGTGGTCGCCGGTGAGCACGGCCGCCAGCGCTACGCGCCTGCGCTGGCCTCCGGAGAGGTCGTCGACGAGGGCGTCCCAGGGAATGTCGCGAACCAGGCCCGCGATCACGTCACGCACCTTGGCGTCCCCCGCCCACACGTGCTCCTCGATGCCGCCGACGATGGCCTGGCCGACCGTGACCCCCTGCACGAGGTCGTCGGCTTGGTCGAGGATGCCGAGTGTCACGCCACGGCGCCGTGTCACCCGGCCGGAATCGGGTTCCATGCGCCCGGCGAGGAGGTTCAGGAGCGTGGACTTACCGTCACCGTTGCGCCCGACGACGCCGATACGGTCTCCCTCTTCGATGCCGGTGGTCACGCTGTCGAAGATGACGCGAGTGGGGAATTCGAGGTGCAGGGACTCAGCCCCGAGCAGATGTGCCATTGTCCTTCGAGCCTACCTGCCGCTCCCTGGGCGCTCGCCCGCGGTCCCCGCCCGGGAAACCGTCGACTCAGTCATGAACGAGCCGGGCACCGTGCACGGGACCCGTTGCCCGAACCACGTGCAACCGCAGCGCGCTCAGGGCGACCTGGAGCTCGAGGGCGGTGTCCGCGTCAGCGACCAGGAACGCGACCGTGGGACCGGAACCGGAGAGGATTCCGGCCAGTGCGCCGTTCTCCTCGCCGAGTTCGAGCACGTTCGCGAGCCCCGGAGCGAGGTGCAAGGCGGGGGCTTGCAGATCGTTGTGCAGGCAATCCGCCAACATGCTCGGGTCTCCGGCGCGGAGCGCTTGGAGGACGTTCGCGTCGACTCGCGGCTGCTGTTGCGCGGGGAAGATGTCCTGCGCGTGACGCTCACGGTGACGGTCGAGTTCCCGGTAGACCTCGGGCGTCGACATGCCGAACTCCGCCAGGGCCAACACCCAGTGGAACGATCCCTTGGCCAGGGCCGGGCTCAGCTGGTCACCACGACCGGTCCCGATCGCCGTGCCGCCGGTGAGCGCGAATGGGACGTCCGCGCCGAGCTTGGCGGCGATCGCGAGGAGTTCCTCCTTGGTGGCCTCAGTGCCCCAGAGCGCGTCGCAGGCCAGGAGGGTGGCCGCAGCATCCGCCGACCCGCCGCCCATGCCACCGGCGATGGGGACACGTTTCTCGATCTCAAGGTGCACGCCCCCGCGATACCCGGCTTTGCGAGCCAGGGCACGGGCGGCCTTGATGGCGAGGTTACTGCCGCCGCGTTCGAGCCCGGAGGTGTCGATGGGGCCCGCGAACTCAACGGAGAAATTGTCTGCGGGGTAGGCCCTGACGTCTTCGCAGAGTGACACCGCCTGGTATGCGGTTGCGACGTCGTGGTAGCCGTCCTCCATGACGGCGCCGACCTTGAGGAAGACGTTGATCTTGCCCGGTGCTCTCGCGTGCACAACCTGAGGGCCGGCCGCGATGGTCATACTTCTAACCTAACCCAGCCCACCCGGGGCTGTGTCCGTTCACCCCGGCCGGACCCATTGTCAGTTACCGGCCTGAGCACGAGCGATCGCGAGGAAGTCGTGCACGGTGAGCTGCTCGCCGCGGGTGGTGGGGTCGACGCCGGCCCGGGACATCACTGCGGATGCCGTGGCGGAGTCACCGAGTACCACGGAGAGGGATTGCCGCAGCATTTTGCGGCGCTGCTGGAATGCGGCGTCGACGAGGGCGAACGTCAACCGGCGGAATTCCTCGGATTCAAGCTGCTCCGCCCTACGTTCGAACCCCACCAGGATCGAGTCGACATTCGGCACCGGCCAAAATACCTGGCGACTCACCTTGCCACTGAGCTGGAAGGCACCGTACCAGGCGGCCTTGACGCTCGGGCTTCCGTAGACCTTGGAACCGGGAAGGGCAGCGAGCCGCTCCCCCACCTCTGCCTGCACCATGACGACGCCGGCCCGAATGGAAGGGAAATGCTCGAGCAGGTGAAGCAGCACGGGAACAGAGACGTTGTAGGGAAGATTCGCGACCAGTCGGGAGGGAGCGCCGGGGATGTCCAACACGCGCATCGCGTCGTCGCGGATCACTGTCAGCGCGGCACCAGGCTGCATGAGCTCCACCGTCACGGGCAGTTGCTCGGCAAGGCGGGAATCAATTTCGATGGCGACGACCCGGGCGCCGACCTCGAGAAGCCCGAGGGTGAGGGAGCCGAGCCCCGGGCCCACCTCGACCACGGTCTCACTGGCTTCCACCTGCGCAACCTTGACGATGCGCCGTACCGTGTTGCCGTCGATAACGAAGTTCTGGCCGAGCTTCTTGGTGGGGTTGACACCCAGCATCTCGGCCAGGTCCCGGATCTCAGCCGGCCCGAGCAGGGTTGCTTCGGCCTTGGCCTGCTGGGGGTCGGCGTGGCGCCCGTGCGGATTCCTCGGCGCAGTCCCGCCCGGTTCGCTCATGCCAGCCCCCCATCAGGACCGGCCTCAGGCTGGGAGAGCGCCTGAGGCGACGTGACGGCCTCGGCGTCCCACCGCCCATAGACGGTTTCGGTGTTGGAGGAGATTTGCGCGGCCAGCACCGTGACATCCGTTTCGAGGTGTTCGGCCATCGCCCGCACGGTGTTCGGCAGGAGGTAGGGGGCGTTGGGGCGACCCCGGTACGGCGTGGGGGTCAGGAAGGGTGCGTCCGTCTCAGCCAGGATGAGGTGCCGGGGGGCGGCGGCCAGTGCCGAGCGCAGTTTGCCTGCGTTCTTGAACGTCACCGTCCCGGCGAAGGACATGTACCAACCGTTCGCAGCGCAGAGCTCTGCCATCTCGGCATCGCCGGAGAAGCAGTGGAACACGGTTCGCTCGGGCGCTCCCACTCGGTGAAGTGTGGCGATGACGTCAGCGTGGGCGTCACGGTCATGGATCTGAAGGGCGAGGTTGTTCTGCTTGGCGATCTCAATGTGCGCTTCGAATGATCGCCGCTGTGCGCTGAGACCTCCAGGGCCCGTGCGGAAGAAGTCGAGTCCGGTTTCGCCGACGGCGACGACGCGTGGACGCGCGGCGAGGGTGGCGATCTCGGCTAGCGCGTCGTCGAGGGCGCCCGCCTCCTCGTAGGCCGGCGCCTCGTTGGGATGGATGGCCACCGCGGCCAGCATCCGTGGTTCGAGGGCGGCAGCCTCAGCAGACCAGCGCGACGTCTCCAGGTCACCGCCGACTTGAATCACCCCGCGAACGCCGACGGATGACGCCAGGTCCAGCTGCTCGCCCACGCTCAGCGGGTTGTCGCCGTCTGCGATTTCCAGGTGGGTGTGGTTGTCGTAGACGCCGACCACCAGCGGCACAGGCAAGGGCGGATAGCTGAGGTCGCGCCCCACGGTCTGCTCACGCTGACGGGGGTAGTCAGCCAACGCTCGCCTCGATCCGCGGGAACAATGCCTGCAGCGGAGTGACAGAGTCTCCGCCGGTCCACTCCCAGGCGCGATCGAGGCGCTGGTCGGTGACCTCGCCGGTGCCACCGAGCGCGGACCATAGTTTCGCCGTGGCGTCGGGAAGCACCGGGGACAGCAGCACGGCAAGAGTGCCGAGGCCGCGTAGGGCGATGGCGAGAACTGTCTCCAACCGCTCGCGATTGGCCGGGTCCTTAGCCAGGCCCCACGGTTCCTGGCTCGTAATGTAACCGTTCAGCTCGTCGACGAGCTCCCAGACGGAGGCGAGCGCCTCGTGGATCGCGAGCCGGTCGATGGCTTCGGATGCGGCATCCGTCACCCGCCTCCCGGTGTCCCGGACCAGCTCGTCCTCCGGTGTCAGGGTCGCGGCCGCCGGGATGACGCCGTCGCAATAGCGCACCACCATGGCGATGACGCGTGAGGCGAGGTTGCCGAATCCGTTGGCGAGTTCTGACTGGTACCGGGCCGACAGGTCCTCCCAGGAGAAAGAGCCGTCCTGGCCGAAGCTGATGGCACGCATGAAGTAATAGCGGAAGGCGTCGGAGCCGAATGTCTCCGTGATCTGGCTGGGCGCGATTCCGGTCAGTTTGGACTTCGACATCTTCTCGCCGCCCACGAGCAACCAGCCATGACCGAACACCTGTTTGGGCACGGGAAGACCGGCGGCCAGCAGCATGGCCGGCCAGATGACGGCGTGGAATCGAAGAATGTCCTTGCCCACGACGTGGGTTGCAGGCCAACGCCGGGAGAAGTTTTCCTCATCCTGCCCGTAGCCCACGGCCGTGATGTAGTTCAACAGCGCATCGAACCAGACGTAGACGACATGGCTCTCATCCCAGGGCACTTTGATGCCCCAGTCGAAGCTCGACCGTGAGATGGAGAGGTCCGACAGCCCCTGCCGGACGAACGACATCACCTCGTTACGTGCTGACTCCGGCTGCACGAATGTCGGGTTGCTCTCATAGAGGTCGATGAGCTGGTCGGCAAAGGCGCTCATGCGGAAGAAGTAGTTCTTCTCGTGCAGCAGCTCGACCGGCTTGGAGTGGATGGCGCAGACAAGCTCGCCAGTGTACTCACCGATCCCGTCGACGAGGTCGCTCGGCTGCTTGTACTCCTCGCACCCGACGCAGTAGTAGCCCTCATACTCGCCGGTGTAGATGTACCCGGTGTCGTAGAGGTGCTGCAGGAACTTCTGGGCGTTGACCTCGTGCCGCTCATCGGTGGTGCGGATGAAATCGTCATTGGCGATGTTCACGGTCGCCAGCAAAGGCTTCCACGCTGACTCCACGAGGCGGTCGGCCCACTCTTTCGGGGTCATGCCGTTCGCGGTTGCGGTGCGGAGAATTTTCTGCCCGTGCTCATCGGTGCCGGTGAGAAGCCAGGTGTCGTCGCCCGACTGGCGGTGCCAGCGGGCGAGCACATCGGCGGCGACTTCCGTATATGCGTGCCCGATGTGCGGCACATCATTCACGTAGAAAATTGGTGTGGTGATGTAGGTCGAGGAGCCATCGGACATGCTGACATCCTATGGGAGGCGCGGGAGGCAGCCTTCTGACATCCTCCGACCGCAACTGCGCCCGGGGGCCAGCGCACGGTCGACGAAGTCGCTTTCCGCCCAGCAGGAAGTGGGCGAATCCGCGTCTATTCTCGGCGCTCCACTGCTTCGGCAGAGCGCCAGTCGCTGGCGTGTCCCGCTATCGGCGGGACTTCAAGGCCGCCTCGTATAGTTCCCGCTTTGACAGTCCCGTGGCAGCTGCGACCTCCACTGCCGCCTCCTTCAGCCGGGCCCCGTCCGCAACGAGGGCAAGCACCTCCTCAACGCCCGAGCCCAGGTCGAGAATCCGCGGGGTGGCGCCGGCCACGACGAGGCAGATCTCGCCTTTCACCCCACCGGATGCCCATTCCGCGAGCTCGATCGCGGTACCGCGCTTGACCTCTTCAAAGAATTTGGTCAGTTCGCGGCAGACGACCGCGCGGCGGTCCTCACCGAGGGTGGCGGCAAGGTCGGCCAGCGACGCGGCGAGGCGGTTGGGGGATTCGAAGAACACCATGGTGCGAGATTCATCGGCGAGGTCCCGGAGCGCCTTGCGACGGTCCCCCGGCTTCCGCGGCAGGAAGCCCTCGAAACTGAACCGGTCGGTGGGCAGCCCCGAGACGGCAAGCGCCGTGATAACGGCCGAGGGGCCGGGCAGCGCAGTGACGACCACCCCGGCCGAGGCCGCAGCGTCAACCAGGTGGAAACCCGGGTCCGAGACGGTCGGCATCCCGGCGTCGCTCAGCACCAATACGTCCTGGTCCCGCGCGAGCTCGACGAGCTCCGCGGCCTTTCCGCGCTCGTTGTGCTCGTGCAGGCTGATCAACTGCGGTCGGTTCTCTATGCCCAGAGCCTTGAGCAGGTGCACGGTGACCCGCGTGTCCTCCGAGGCGATGACCGTGGCGACCGTCAGCGCCTCGACAAGGCGAGCGGACGCGTCGCCCAGGTTCCCGATCGGCGTCGCGGCAAGGATGATCATGCTCCCAGTCTCGCAGTCGCCGCTCACTACGATGGTCAGGTGCCTGCAACCAGCCGCTGGTTCGGCGTCGCCGGACCCCTCGCCGTGACTGTGCTTGCTGCTGTACTCAGGCTCTGGAACCTCGGTTCCCCGCACACGCTCGTGTTCGATGAGACCTTCTACGTGAAGGACGCCTGGACCCTGTTCAACAACGGTTATGAGTCCGCCTGGCCCGAGAACCCGAACCGCGCCTTCGAATCTGGCCAAAGCGACATCTACTCCTCCGCCCCTTCGTTTGTCGTGCATCCTCCACTGGGGAAATGGCTGATCGCGCTGGGGATGGCTGTCTTCGGCGCCGACAGTAGCTGGGGCTGGCGCATTGTCACGGCGCTGATCGGCATCCTCGCCGTCGTACTTCTCATGGTCATCGCCCGCAAGCTTTTCGGCTCTCCCGTGCTGGCGACGATTGCGGGGTTCCTCATGGCCGTCGATGGTCACGCAATCGTCATGTCCCGCGTCGCCCTGCTCGACAACATCCTGATGTTCCTCGCGCTCGTAGGGTTCGGGGCCATACTGATGGACCGGTACTGGCATGCGGCACGCCTGGGAGCAACCCTGCACAGGGCCCACGTGGCCGGCGAGAATCCGCACTGGGGGCCGGTATTGTGGTGGCGCCCCTGGCTCCTGGGCGCGGGGCTCGCTTTCGGCCTCGCCTCCTCCGTCAAATGGTCGGGCGCGTACTTCCTCCTGGCCTTCGGCGTCTATGTGGTCGTCGTCGACGCGCTCGCTCGTCGCAGACTCAGGCTGCCGTTTTGGTCAAGCGCCGCCGTCCTCAAACAGGCACCGGCGTCCTTCCTCCTGATGGTGCCGGTCGCCGGGGCGGCGTTCCTTGCCTCCTGGACCGGCTGGTTCGTGACCCGGGGTGGGTTCTACCGCAACTGGGCCGATCTTCCCGACGCCGCGTGGACCGGTGCGTTGGCATGGGTGCCCCGCGCGCTGCAGAGTTTTTGGCACTACCAGGTGGCGGCTTACTCCTACCACGTGAATCTCGAGTCGCCCCATCCGTACCAGGCGAACCCGCTCACCTGGCTGTTGATGTTGCGACCGACGAGCATGTACTACCGTGGCACCACTCTGGGCCAGGAGGGCTGCGGCGTGGGCAGCTGCGCCGAGGCAATCACCTCGGTCGCGAATCCGCTCATCTGGTGGGCCGCAGTCGCGGCGGTGCTGTACCTGGTGTACCGGCTGACGCGCGTGCGCGAATGGCGCGTGGGGTTGATTCTCATGGGGGTGGCCGCCGGGTACCTGCCATGGCTGCTGTACTTGAACCGAACGGTTTTCCAGTTCTACACGATCGTGTTCGAGCCGTACCTGATTCTCGCCCTGACGTGCGCAATCGGAATCTTCCTCGGACGCCCCGGGGATGCTCCATCCCGCAAGACGAGCAGGGCGCGGGTCGTGATCGTCTTCCTGGTAGTGGCGGTACTGGTCAGCGCCTTCTTCTATCCGCTCTGGACGGGGATGCAGATCCCCTTCAGGTTCTGGCAGGCGCACATCTGGTTACCGGGCTGGCGGTAGGGAAGACGTCATGCCGAGAGCGGAATGCATGCCCCATCAGGCATATAACGACTGGGAAAGCCGTGTGAACGGGATTGGCAAAACGCAATTCGTGCGTAGTATGGCGGTATCTGTTCCACGAGTGATCGCTCAATCCCCCGGCTGAGAAGTCAAGAGTTATAACCGGAGGCTTCATGTCGGAGGTTCTTTCCGCGTCAGCGGTCCGCATCGTCAAGACCCGTCGCGGCGGTGACGCCAAGAATCCCACCACCGAGTACTCGGCACTCCTGCACACCGTGCGAAACCTGGGGCTCCTGCGCCGACGCACGGGCTTCTACTGGATGGTGTTCTCCATCCTCCTCGTAGCAACGGCTGGGGCCGCCGCGGGCTTCGCGCTCCTGGGCGACAGCTGGTTCCAGCTGTTCATCGCCGCAGCACTCGGCATCATCTTCACCCAGTTCGCGTTCCTCGCCCACGAGGCATCGCACCGGCAGGTGTTCGAGTCCGGCAAGGCAAACGACGCCGCCGGACGCATCCTCGCCAACGCCTTCGTCGGCATCAGCTACGCCTGGTGGATGACCAAGCACAGCCGTCATCACGCAAATCCGAACGTCGTCGGCAAAGATCCCGACATCGACCCCGACTTCATCGTCTTCCGGGAAGAGGATGCCGCGAAGGTGAACTGGATCACGTCGTTCATGACTCGCAAACAGGGCTACTGGTTCTTCCCGCTGCTCATGCTGGAGGGGCTCAACCTGCACGTGCACGGTTTCCGCACCGTGTTCGGCCGTAAGAAGGTGGACAAGCGCTGGTTGGAGATCTCCATGCTCACGATGCGAATCGCCCTCTATGTCGGCGTCATCTTCTATTTCCTTCCGGTCGGTATGGCGTTCGCCTTCATTGGCGTGCAGCTGGCGGTCTTCGGGGTCTACATGGGCGCCTCGTTCGCCCCCAATCACAAGGGAATGCCGCAGCTCCCGCACGAGAGCAAGGTGGACTTCCTCCGCCGCCAGGTGCTCACCTCCCGCAACATCCGCGGTGGCGCACTGATGGACACCTTCATGGGTGGACTGAACTACCAAGTCGAGCACCACTTGTTCCCCAACATGGCCAGACCCAATCTCCGCAAGGCGCAGGAGATCACCAAGGAATACTGCAAGACGAACAACATCCTCTACACGGAGACGTCCCTGCTGGAGTCCTACGGAATCGTGATCGCCTACCTGAACAGGGTCGGCCTGTCGGCCCGCGACCCGTTCGACTGCCCCATGGTGTCGCGCTTCCGCGTTCGGTAGCCGGCCCCGTTCACCGCTCGCCCTAGGCTGAAGCCATGTGGCTGCCGGGGGTGCTTGTCGCGGCTGCCGCTGCAGCGGCCGCCTTCGGGACCCACGCAGCTGCACCAGCGATTCCGTTGCTCACCGTGTCGGTGGCCCTCGGAATCCTTGTCGGACAGCTGCCGTTCGCCCGACCCTTCCTATCCGGGTCCCTCGCCCCCGGCCTCTCGATCGCGTCGAAGCGCTTGATGCGCCTGGGCGTCGTCCTCCTCGGGCTCAAGCTCAGCCTCACCGACATCGCCGGCCTCGGCTGGGTGACGGTGGGCACCACGGTCACCGTGCTTCTGGTCGCCTTCGCCGGCACGTGGGCGCTCGGCCGCCTGGCCCGCCTGCCCGGCCACCAGCCTCTTCTCATTGCGGCCGGGTTCTCCATCTGCGGGGCATCGGCAATCGGCGCTATGAGCAGTGTGGTGAAGGCGAAGGATGAGGAGAGCGCTACCCCGGTCGCGCTGGTGACGCTCTGCGGGACTCTGGCGATCGCCGTACTGCCCGCCCTGTGGCATCCGCTGGGGCTATCGGCCCCACAGTTCGGTCACTGGGTTGGCGCAGGAGTTCACGACGTGAGCCAAGTCGTCGCCACAGCACAGGTCGCGGGGCCCGCCGCCCTCGCCGTGGCTGTCATGGTCAAACTGACTCGGGTGCTGATGCTGGCGCCCGTCGTGGCTGTGGTATCCGCTGTCGAACACCACCGGCGCGCAGGGTCGGATCGGGTTCCGGGTCCGCGCCCGCCGGTCATTCCCCTGTTCGTGGCCGGGTTCGTCACGGCAGTGCTGGTTCGTACCGTCGTCCCGCTGCCCGACGTCGTGGTGGCGGGAGCGGACACGCTGCAGACGGTGGTGCTGGCGATGGCCCTGTTCGGACTCGGCTCCGCGGTGCGCCTGAGCTCTCTGGTGCGCACCGGCTGGCGAGCGCTTGTCGTCGGCCTGATCTCCTGGGCCCTGATAGCGCTACTCGCGTTCAGCGCCGTGCAGGTCGCCTAGTGCCGACCGAAGACCGGGCGGAATCGTGCGACCACGGGGCATCGATCGGAGAAGCGGTACCGTGATTCGGCGTCGTCGTCGCACAGAGCGATGACCGGCAGGATCGACCGCTGTGGGATCATCAGTACCCCTACCGGCGCGCCAGCCAGCCGCCCGGGGCGGCGTTGGGCGTGCGGGACAGGGCGAAGCGGCCCGGCCCGGGAGCGACATCCGTCGCCAGGTCGGCCAGGACCCGGCCTACGGCGGGGGTGAACTTGAACCCGTGCCCGCTGAAGCCTGCGCCGATGATCACCGGTCCGACCCGGTCGAGCACGAAATCCTCGTCGGGCGTCGTCGTATAGGTGCAACTGATCGGCGCGACGGCGTCGGGGTCGGCTCCCGGGAGCCAGTCACGCACGTAACGTTGCAGGGCTGCCAGCTGCAGAGGTTCGGGTGTGAAGGTGCGGGCATCGGGGTCGGTGACCGGACCAGTTCCGTGCCAGCCGGCTTTCACCCCCTGTCCTGGCGTGAACATGCCGTAGACAGGCGAGTACCAGTAGTCGTACCGGGCTTCGGAGGGGTCGTAGGAGTGGTTGAAGCCGGGCCAGTCTGAGGCGGCCCGGGTTGATGCGCCCGGCGATGCATCGCGTAGGGAGAAGTGCGCGGGTTGCTCCTGGGTCACCACCAGCCGCGGCGTTGGCACCACGCCGGCAAGCAGCGAACTCGTCCACGCGCCCACGGTGACTACGGCGCGTCGGGCTCGGATAGTCGCCGCATCAGTAGTGACGACAACGTGGTCATCATCATGCACCTGCAGACGCGTTGCACGGGTGTCGTGCCTGATCTGGGCGCCGTGCCCGGCCGCAGCCACCTGCAGCGCGGCCACCGAAGCGTCGGCGTTGAGACGACCGGCGTCAGGTGTGTGCAGCACTCGACCGTCGAAGCGGATGCCGGGCCAGCGCTCGCCAGCCTCGGCCGGGTGCAGGAAGGAACCACCGAGCCCCACCCGGGCGAGCGACGAGACCACGTCGTCGAACGCCGGGTTGGGTCCGTGGTTCACCATCCCCACTTGGTCGAGCACCCGCACCTGCGACTCCCCCTCCAGCTCGCGCCAGAGCGGCAGCGCCTCGGCAAGCATGGCGACGTAGGTCGGGTCGGAGTAAGCCGTGTTGAAGTTGCGCGACGCCCCGTGCGACGCGCCGTTCAGATGCCCCGGAAGGAACCTCTCGAGCAGCAGCACTGAGCGACCGCGCCGGGCCAACTGCCACGCGGTCGCCGAACCCATCGCGCCGCCGCCGATGACGATCGTCTCCACATCGAAATCCATCCCACCATCCTCGCCCTTTTCCGAATGTTACGTTCGCCGCCGGCGCTCATCGCTGCGGGAGGTAGCGTGAACTCATGGCAGATCGTGAGTACGGCTTCAGCACGCGCGCAATTCATGCGGGCAACATCCCTGACCCGGTGACCGGCGCCCGGGCGCTCCCGATCTACCAGACCAGCGCATTCGTCTTCGACGACACTGCGGACGCCGCGGCGCGCTTCGCCCTGCAGAAGTACGGCAACGTGTACTCGCGGTTGTCGAACCCGACGGTGGCGAGCTTTGAGGAGCGCATCGCGAGCCTCGAAAGCGGACTGGGTGCCGTCGCCACCTCGAGCGGTCTTTCGGCGCAGTACATCACCTTCGCCAGCCTCGCCGGAGCCGGCGATCACATCGTCGCATCCGCCAACCTCTACGGCGGCTCCATCACTCAGCTCGATGTCACGCTTCGGCGTTTCGGCGTGGAGACGACCTTCGTGCAGAGTGCCGAACCGGCCGACTACGCCGCGGCCATCACGGACAAGACCAAGTTGATCTTCGCCGAGACAGTGGCTAACCCCTCCGGCGAGGTGGCCGACATTGAGGGCCTCGCTGAGGTCGCGCACGCAGCCGGCATCCCCCTCATCATCGACTCCACCATCGCGACACCGTACCTCTCTCGTCCCTTGGAATGGGGAGCAGACGTCGTCATCCATTCCGCCACCAAGTTCCTCGGAGGCCATGGGACCACCCTCGGCGGGGTCGTCGTCGAGAGCGGCCGTTTCCCGTGGCACAGCGAGCGTTTCCCGCTGTTCGGCGAGGCCGTACCGAGCTACGGCGGGCTGGAGTGGTCGGGTAACTTCGGTGAGTACGCCTTCCTCACGCGCCTGCGTGCCGAACAGCTGCGAGACATCGGCCCCTCCCTCGCCCCGCACTCCGCGTTCCTCCTCGCGCAGGGCGTCGAGACGCTGCCGTACCGCATGCAGGCCCACGTCGACAATGCACGCATCGTGGCGGAATGGCTGAATGCCGACCCTCGCGTCGACTTCGTCAACTGGGCGGGGCTTACCAGCCATCCGCACTTCGAGCGTGGGCGCAAGTACCTGCCGAAGGGTCCGGGCTCGGTCTTCAGCTTCGGGGTGACGGGTGGGCGCGACGCGGGGCGCACCTTCATCGAGTCGGTCGACCTGGCCAGTCATCTCGCCAACATCGGCGATGCGAAGACACTGGTCATCCATCCGGCATCCACGACCCACGCGCAACTGAGCGACCAGCAGCTGCTCGACGCGGGCGTACTGCCCGGCCTCGTGCGGCTGAGCGTGGGCATCGAGGACGTCGAAGACATCCTCTACGATCTTGACCAGGCGCTGGCGAAAGCCGTGGGAGGCAAGAAATGAGCACCGTTACCGAGGCATCCGTTTCTGAGACTGTGCAGCTGGTCAATGGGCTCAGCTGCACAGTCCCGGCGAATTCCCCGCTCGCGAAGCTGTTGCGCTCACAGCGCACCTGGGTGGGACCCGATGCCAAGGCCCGACTGAGACTGCTGCGTGAGGCGAAGTCGATTGCGATCGTGGGAGCGTCGCCGAACCCGGTGCGCTCCAGCTACTTCGTGGGCACCTACCTTCAGCAGTCAAGCGACTACCGCGTGTACTTCGTGAACCCGAACGCAGACACCATCCTCGGCGAGAAGGCATACCCGGATTTGGCCTCCCTGCCGGAGGTACCCGACATCGTCGACGTCTTCCGCAAAGCCAGCGACATCCCGGCCGTCATGGACGAGGTCGTCGCAATCGGCGCTCCGACGATCTGGGTGCAACTGGGGATTTGGAACCAGGATGCGGCGGAGTACGGCGAGTCGAAGGGCCTCAACGTCGTCATGGACCGCTGCATCAAAATCGAGCACGCGCGGTTCCACGGCGGGCTGCACCTGCTGGGATTCGACACCGGGCAGATCACGGCACGCAAGACAATCCGCTGACGCTTTAGGTACGCTCTGGGGGAAAACCCGGGGGCGGCGCCCAGAGAACTGCGTTCACCACGTCTTACGATAAGAGCGTGACAGCGTACGTCTCAGCCGTGGACTTCTTCTCCATCGGAATCGGCCCATCGAGCTCGCACACCGTCGGCCCGATGCGGGCTGCGGGCGCATTCGCCGACCACCTCGCGGCAAGCGGGAAGCTGACCGGCGTGCATCGCATCAGCTGTTCGTTGTACGGCTCACTGGGATCCACCGGTCTCGGGCATGGAACTCCTGACGCCGTCCTGGCCGGGCTCGCCGGGTTCCGCCCGGAGACCTGCGACCCCGCGGACGTCCGAGCGGCATGGGCCGGGCTGGCACCTGGGGCCACCCTGATGCTCGCCGGCAGGCACAAGATCACGGTGATCAAGGATGACATCAGCTTCGAACCGCGCACCCGCCTCCCTGGGCATCCCAATGCGCTGACCCTCACGGCGTGGGGCGAAGAAGAGGTGCTACCCCTGCTTGAGGAGACCTACTATTCGATCGGCGGCGGCTTCATCCGGCGCGATGGAGACGATGCCGGGCCGACGACGGGACGGAGCCAGCCGTTGCCGTTCTCCACGAGCGGAGAGCTTCTGGCGCTGTGCGAGGAGCATGGCCTGGATATCGCAGGACTAGCCCGTGCCAACGAGGACGCCATGCATGGCACGGGGGTGATCGACCCGGCATTGGACGTGATCTGGGCCGCGATGCACGAGTGCGTCGAGGCCGGCCTGCACGCATCGGGCGAGCTTCCCGGGGGCCTGCGGGTAAAGCGGCGCGCGGCCGCAGTGCGGGAGCACCTTGAGGAGTACGGCGCTCTTTCCCGGCATGAGCGAGACACCTCGACTGAGTGGCTGCACGCTTTCGCCCTTGCCGTGAACGAGGAAAACGCCTCCGGTGGCCGCGTCGTGACGGCTCCGACCAACGGCGCGGCCGGCATCATCCCCGCCGTGGGCCATTACTACCTGCGATTCGTCCCCGGTGCGGACGCCGCGGGCATCCGGCGGTATCTGTTGACCGCCTCGGCAATCGGGTCCCTCGCCAAGGCGAACGCATCAATCTCCGGCGCGGAGGGCGGTTGCCAGGCTGAAGTCGGGTCGGCATGCGCCATGGCTTCCGGGGCGCTCTGTGCCGTTCTCGGCGGAACGCCGCGGCAGGTCGAGAACGCGGCCGAGATTGCGATGGAGCATCACCTCGGCCTGACCTGCGACCCCGTCGGGGGTCTAGTGCAGGTGCCCTGCATCGAACGGAACGCCATTGCTGCCTCGACCGCGGTATCGGCAGCCCGACTCGCCCTGCACGGGGACGGCACGCACCTGGTCTCGCTCGACATGGTGATCGAGACCATGCGGCAGACCGGCATCGACATGATGACCAAATACAAGGAGACCAGCGAGGGCGGACTCGCAGTCAACGTCATCGAGTGCTGATGCATCCGCACTCCGGGCTGTGGCAGGCCGGCACGCCAGGGAAAGGCTGTGAACCCCGGGCCGGCCGAGGCTGCGTTCAGCGAGAGCGAGCGGCGTGAATCTTCTCGATCATCTCGATCACCAGCACCGAGTCCCGGGGGTCGACCGGCAGCCCACCCCCACGCAGCAGGGCATCAGCGAGGCCCGCATAGAACGCCTCGTACTGACCGCGCTCAGTAGGGATGCGCTCAAGTGCGCCGTCGATTCCGAGGACGCCCCACGCCGACTCCGGCTCGATTCCAAACTCAGGTTGGGTGGGTTGCGCTCCAGCTTTCAACGCAGCCTCCTGCCCATCCAAACCCCATTTCGTGTAGGCACTTTTTGAACCCAGCACGTGGAAGCGGGGCCCGACCTGTGCGGCCAACCCGTTCATCCACAGGCGCGAGCGCACCCCGGACTGATGGTGGAGCGAGACGAAAGTGTCATCATCCGCCGGTCCGCCCTCGCGATGGGTCACGACCTCGGCATAGACATCATCGACCGGGCCGAACAGGAACAGTGCCTGGTCGATCAGGTGCGTTCCGAGGTCGTAAAGGATGCCGCCGCCCTTCCCGATCGTCGCCTCCGCCTTCCACGACTTCGTAACCTCGGGCTTCCACCACTCGAACCGGGACTCGAACACGCGAACCTCGCCGAGGGCGCCGCTACCGAGGAGCGCCCGCAGAGTGAGGAAGTCACCGTCCCACCGCCTGTTCTGGAAGACGGTGAGCGCGAGACCCATTCTCTCAGCCTTGGCGATCAGAGCCCGCCCTTCCTCCGCGGTGACAGAGAAGGGTTTGTCGACCACAACCGCGAGGCCAGCATCGAGTGCCTGGTCGGCCAACTCGACGTGTGTCCCCGAGGGCGATCCGATCACAACCAGATCGAGCTCGGCGGCGCCGGTGACGAGGTCAGCGACCGTGGGAACGACGCGCGCCGCCGGATGCAGTTGCTGGGCTTGCTCCTGGCGGTCCGGGTTCGCCGTGACGATCACGTCGAGGGAGTACTCCGGTGACGCCTGGAGGAACGGGGCGTGAAACACCCGCCCTGACGTACCGAACCCGATGACACCGGTACGGATCGGGCTGCCGCCGGTACGGATCGGGCTGCCACCGGCCGTGTCCGAGTTCACGATCGGAACCGCCCCGGGCGGAAGGAGTCGAGCAGCGGGTGAGGCTCGCCCGAGACGATCTCCTCGGCGAGGAGTTCACCGGCGATGAGGCCCAGCGTGGCACCGCTGTGGCTGAATGCCACGTAGTAACCGCTCACCTCGTCGAGCTCGCCGAAGACCGGCTCGCCGTCACCCGGGATGGGTTTCGGGCCGACCCCGTAGGAGTCGAGTTCCAGCTCCGGATTGCCCTCTAGTACGGCGGACGCCTCATCGAGAAGTCCTTGCACGGTTGAGGCGTGGATTTCGTAGGTACCGTCTTCCCGGACGACGACCTCGTCTTCGGACCATGCGGAGTCGAGCACAAGTGCCCCGGTCGGTGTGGGGCGGACGGCGACGCGCGGCGTGTTGAGCACGGCGCGCAGCCCGACGTCGACGGGTTTGGTACGAACGAGCAGGGCGATGGGAGTCTGGTCCCCAATGGCGACACCTAGCTCGGCAACCATCTTCGGCACCTCGGCGCCCGTGGCCAGCAATGCGGCATCCACCTCCATGACAAGTCCTTCAGCGGTGGAGACGCCGGTGACGCGGCCGTCGGTGATGACGACGGATGCCCGCCCTGCGCGGGTGATGAGGCGACCGCCGAGCTCGGCGAATTCATCCAGCAGCACGCGGATGAGCGACGGGAGGTCGACCCAGCCCTCGCCCGGGTTGAAGACGGCACCTTCAGGAGCAACGGCGCTCGCATCCACCCCCGGGGTCACCTTGGTGATCTCATCTGCGGCGAGCCACCGGGTGTCGTAGCCGATGGAGCGTTCGTGAGCGAAGTTCCGCCGCAGCCGGTCCGCCTCACCGGGGGCGTTCCAGGTGAGGCCGCCGTCGAAGTGCAGGAAGTCAACTTCGGGCTTCTGCGCTGCGAGGGTGCGGTAGCGGTCGATGCCGAGCAGGCGTAGGCGGTGGTACGCCTCGGAACGGATGCCGGCTGAGTTCAACCAGGCGAGGGAGCGGCCGGACGCCTCACTGGCGACCTCACGGTCGGTGACGAGGACCACGTGCGCGCCACGCCGGGCCAGTTGCACGGCGCTGGAGACGCCGAGGATGCCTCCGCCGATCACGGCAACGCGCTTGATGGGGGATATCGATGTCATGTTGTGGTGCTTTCTTGAAATGGCGGTTCGGAGGGCAGAAGACTTCGAAGGGCAGAGAACGAGGCGACGTGCGCGAGGACCAGGCGACTGTGCAGGGCTAGAGAACTTCGGAGAGGAAGCGCTGGAGCCGCGGGCTCTGCGGGTTGTCGAACAGATCGGCGGGGGCGCCGACTTCGACGACCTTGCCCTCGTCCATGAAGACAACCTGGTCGGCAACCCGGCGGGCGAACTTCATCTCATGCGTCACGACGACCATAGTCATGCCGCGCTGGCCGAGCGTGGCCATGAGGTTCAACACTCCCTTGACAAGTTCGGGGTCGAGGGCACTGGTGACCTCGTCGAAGAGCATGACCTCGGGTTCCATCGCCAGGGCGCGGGCGATCGCAACACGCTGCTGCTGCCCGCCGGAGAGGTCGCGGGGCCGGTGATCGGTGCGTTCTGCCAGCCCCACCTCAGCGAGGCGGCGGTGGGCGACCTCCCGCGCCTGAGCCTTGGGCATGCCCTTGACGTTGCGCAGTGACAAAGCCACGTTCTCAAGCGCGGTGTGGTCGGGGAAAAGGTTGAAGTGCTGAAAGACCAAGCCGATGCGGGTGCGGAGACGGTCGGGCTTGACCGTGAGCGCGCTCTCCCCCGCGAGTAGGACATCACCGCTCTTAGGTTCGTGGAGCCGATTGACACCGCGAAGGAGGGTCGACTTGCCTGAGCCCGAGGGCCCAATGATGCAGGTGGTCGTTCCTGGCTGCACGGTGAAACTCACCTGACGGAGCACTTCGATGTCACCGTATGCCATCGTGAGGTCTGCGAGTTCAAGGCTTGAGCCACGGTACTTCTGTACGTCCTGCACGGGCAGGGGGCTGGTGTAGGTCATGTGTTGCTCCCGTAGGTGAGGGGGGGCACCGGTACCGGTGTCTCGTCAAGTTCATCGAGTTCGTCCAGCCCGCTCTTGGGCGGAGCGGCCTTGCGCCGTCCGGTGCGGAACCGATTGTCGAAGTAGTTCACCAGATGTGTCAGGGGCACCGTGATGACGAGGTAGAACAGCCCGGCCATCACGAGCGGTGACAGGTTCCCATTCAGCACTGCCGCATCCTGGCCGACGCGGAACAGCTCACGTTCACTGACGAGCAAGCCGAGGAAGTAGACAAGGCTGGAGTCCTTGACGATGGCGATGAATTGATTGACGAGCGCAGGAAGAACTCGACGGATGCCCTGGGGCACCACGACGAGGCGCATGGCCTTGCCGTAGCTCATGCCGAGGGCTCGGCAGGCCTCCAATTGCCCGCGCTCGACGCTTTGAATGCCGGCGCGGAAGATCTCCCCGATGTATGCGCTGGCGATCAGGCTGAGGGCCAGGATGCCCAGCGGATACGGGGACGGCCCGAAGATCGACTGTGCGAAGCGGGCGAAACCCTGCCCGATCAGCAGGATGGTGAGGATCGCGGGCAGGCCGCGAAAGATGTCGGTGTATATGCGGGCGGGAATGCGCAGCCAAGCTGAGGTGGAGATGCCCATGACGGCGATGATCATGCCGAGAACGACGCCGATGACGGTCGCGGCCAGGGAGATGACAAGAGTGTTGACGAGTCCGGTGCCGAGGAGCTGAGGGAACACCGCCCACATCGCTTCCCAGTCAAAGAACGTCTTGATGATGTTGTCGAGCCAGTCCATGGTGTCTCTCAGACTTGTGGGGTTGCAGTGGGTGGGATGGTGCGAGCCGGTCGGCCCGCACCATCACCGGAGTCAGGAAGCGGGAGTGGGCGTGGAGGTCTGCTCCGCCTCGGGGAGGTACATGTCGGGCATCGGGGAGCCGGGGAACCACTTCTGATACAGCTCCTTCCAGGTGCCGTCCTCCATGGCCGCGTGCAGGCCCTCGTTCAGAGCGGCGACGAACTTCTCATTGCCCTTGGCTACGGCAAAACCGGCCGGTGCGTCAAAGGACGGGATGTTGATCGCGAGGTCGAGGTTGGTGTACTGCTCCCCGTACGTCTTGGCGCTCTCGTAGTCGGTGAAGTGAGCCTGGACCGTTCCACTGTTCAGTGCGGAGATGCCCGCGTTGTTGTCGGGAAAGCGAACCAGCTCGGTGGTGGGGAAGTTCTTGACGGCGTACGCCTCTTGGAGTGTGCCCTGAACGACGCCCAGTCGTTTGCCGGCCAGGTCATCTGCGGTCTTCACGCCGACGGACTTGTCGGCGATGACCGTGAGGTAGCCGGCGAGGTAGCCGTCGGAGAAGTCGACCGTCTCCTTGCGCTCATCGGTGATTCCGATGGCAGCGACGCCGACGTCGAACTGATGGTTCGCGACAGCGGCGAGGAGGCCTGAGAAATCCTGCCCGGTGAAGACGACCTCGTCATACCCGATGCGCTTTGCGACATCGGTGAAGAGTTCGACGTCGAAGCCGGTGAAGGAACCATCGGCGTCGGTGAAGGTGTAGGGCTTGGCGTCACCCATGCTGGCCACGCGGATGGTGCCCGGCTCGATGAGGTTGAATTCGTTCGCCTCTGCTGACGAGGACGAGGACGACGACGGGGATCCGGTGTTGCTGGCGCCGCAGGCTGACAGAGCGAGCGCTGCCGCTGCCGCAACGGCAATGACGCCGAGTGGGCGGAAGGTGGTGCGTTTGTTCACAGCTTTTCCAATCGTGGTGGGGGGGGATCGCCGTTTCAGCTGGCGAGGCTCTTCTCCTCGCGGAGGAAGCGGTTGGGATCGACGAAGGCGGTGTCGATCAGGGTGTCGTCGCCGGTCACGATCTGGGCGACAAGTTCGCCGATGCCGGTGGCGTGCTTGAACGCGTGACCACTGCAGCCCCCAGCGACGACGAGCCGCGGGTCGCCACCGGGGCGACCGATGAGGAACTGCCCGTCCGGCGTCTGCGTGACCATGCAGGTGGTGATCTTGGCTGGCTCGGGGTGGAGACCCGGGATCGCGTGGGAGACGAGCATGGAGACGAGCTCGTGGTCGTGCGGGCTGATCCCTCGGTCGATGGAATCGGGGTCGACGGAGACGAAGTTCGGGTCACGGTCGGGACCCACCTTCACGCCGAACCCGTCGGCTGAGCCGTGGCCCCAGATCCAGTTGTCGGGGGTGACGGCGCGGATGAAGACGGGGAAGTCTTCGAGGGTGAATGAGTGTGTCGTCGAGGCATCCGTCTCGAACCAGGTCATCGGCGTGCGCCACGGGTCGAGCGGCAGCTCGGGGAGGAACTTCCCAAGCCACGCACCGGCCGCCATGACGACCTGCCGCACCATGAAGACACGGGCGGGTGTTTGGATGCGCACGCCCCCCTCCACGAGCTGGATGTCTCCCACACGAGTGTCGGTGAAAATTTGGGCACCGGCTTCGCGGGCGGCAGCGACGGCGGCGATGACGCCGGCTTCGGGATGGAGGACGCCTGCCTCCGGGTCCCACACTCCGACGGTTCCCTCGAGAAGATTCTCGTGCTGGGGGAAACGGCTGACGAGTTCGTCGCGGTTGAGGTGCGTCACGGGCAAGTCGTGGGCGGCTGCCGCAGCGAGGGTGCCGCGGATGACGTCGCTCTCCGCCGGTCCCATCATGATGCCGCCCGTGATGCGGATGATGGGCGTGCTGGTCCGCGCTTGCAATTCTTCCCAGAGTTCACGGGATCGCCGGGCAAGGGTCACCAGGTTGGGGTGTTCGAGGCACGCCACCCGGAAGAGACGGGTCTGTCCGTGCGAGGAACCCTGCACGTGTCCGGGGTGAAAGCGTTCGATGCCTAAGACGTCGACGCCACGCTCTGCCAAGCGCCAGGCGGCAGCGGAACCCATGGCGCCCAGGCCCACGACTGCAACGTCTGCATCGAACACGACCATGCCGCACCTTCCTCTGGGTCGTTGCCGTGATGCACGACAACGTTGTGGGGCTTACCTTGTGAGTCCGGTCTCAATCAGCTAGAATGAGACCGGTCTCAGTGGCTTTCCAAGGACCATACCCGTTCTAGGAACACACGTCAAGCAGGCTTCCCGAGAGGATCTCATGGCTCCACCGCCTCCACGCCGTCGTGACGTGACCGTCTCCGACGTCGCCAAGCATGCCCGTGTATCCAAGGCCACGGCGGCCCGGGCGCTCGGCGACTACGGGGCTGTCAGCGACACGGTGCGGGACCGTGTTCAGGCTGCTGCCGAAGCCCTCGGATACCGCCCGAATGAGCTAGCCCGCAGCATGAATACGGGCAAGTCCAATACCATCGGCGTCATCGTGGGCGACATTGAGAACCCCTATTTCGGGCTCGCGATGAGAGGAATCTCCGACGCGGCGAAGGAAGAGGGCTTCGACGTGATCCTCGTGAATACGAGCGAGGACGTCGACGCCGAGATTGACGCGGTGCGGGTGCTTCTGGACAAGCGGGTGGACGGCTTGATCGTGGCCCCGGCGTCGTCGGGGGAAACAGGCCATTTACGCGATGTTTACAATTCCGGGCGCCCGCTGGTACTGCTCGACCGTCGCGTTGACGGACTCGACGTCGATGTCATCGAGGCAGATATGGCATCCGTCGCGTTCGAGGCCACCCGCCATCTGGTCGATGTCGGACACCGTCGGATCGGTTTCATTTCGACGCTCGACGTGAAGGGTCCGTACCACGACGGACTCGACCTGCGCGTGTCATCGGTCGCGGACCGGTTGCAGGGAGTCCTCGGCGCACAGCAGGAGGCGGGCATCCCGGACCCGGGGAGTCTGGTGCGTTTCGCCGACGGATCGGCTGGCATCCGCCCAGTTGCACGTGAACTTCTCGCACTGCCCGATGCCCCCACGGCGATCATCGCCTCAGACAGCCTGATCGCCCTCGCGGTCCTCGGAACACTCCAAGAGCTCGGCCTCCGCGTGCCCGACGACGTGTCATTCGTCATGTTCGACGACTTCGAGTGGACAACCCTGACGACTCCCCCGCTCACGGTCATCTCTCAGCCGATCTACGACATGGGCGTGGCAGCCGGTAAGACAGTCATCGCGCGGGTGCAGAGCAGGGCAGTGCCGGAGCGACGTGCGTTCCAGGCGACCCTCGTTCAGCGTGAGTCGGTCGCTCCCCCTCGCGCATCCGCCGGAGGAGCGATCGAGGCCCTTTCGGCAAGTTGAGCTGGCAGGACAACATGCCGGAAGTCCGATGTGTCGCCGGCGATGCGGGCGAGCAGAAACTCGGCGGCCATGGTTCCCATCCTGTGAACCGGCTGAACCACCGTGGTGATGCCGCCGCTGACGAACCCCATCCAGTCGAGGTCGTCGAAGCAGACGAGTGAGAGGTCGCCTGGGATCGAGAGGCCCAGGGCGGAGATCGCTCGCATGGCCCCCGTTGACATCACCCCGTCGCTGGTGAACAAGGCGGTGACACCGTTGTGTTGTCGACGAACCAAGAGTTCGAGCACATGATCCTTAGCCGCCTCGACCGAATACGCCCCGACCCGTCGGACGAGCCCGAGGTCGACCGGCACTCCCGCATCCCGGTGCGCCTCCAGGTAGCCGAGGAGTCGCTGCCAGCTGGGGTCAAGTTCCTGAGGGCTGGCCGGTTGCCGGTTCTCCGCCCAGTCCGCGGCGAATCGCGCGAGGTCGTGGCCGTGCGACGACTGCAGCTCCGCGATGAAGGCGATCCGGTGATGCCCCGCAGCCAGCAGCTTCTGCACGCATTCTCTGGCGGCACTGCGGTTATCGACCGTCACGGAGTCGGCCGCGAGGCCCGCAGCGACGCGGTCCACCTGCACGACCGGGCATCCGGCTGCCACCGCCTCGCGGAGGTGAAGGGATTCTCCGCGATCGCACGGTGACACGATGAGGCCATCCACCTGCTTCTCCCGAAGCAGCTGAACGGCCTCTCGTTCGAGGTCGAGTTTCTCATCGCTGTTGGTGAGGATGGCGCCAAACCCCTCGCGGCGGGCAACGTCCGCGATTCCCCGCATGGCCGTGGCGTAGAAGTCACTGCTAATGTCGCCGGCCACGACGCCGATGGTCTGTGTCCGCCCCGTAATCAATCCCCGGGCGAGCCGGTTCGGACGATAGCCAAGCTCCCGCGCAGCCTCCTGCACCCGGTCACGGATGTCCTCACTCGAGTACCCGTATCCTCCCAATACCCTGCCTGCCGTGGCCGTACTCACCCCTGCCAATGCGGCGACGCGGGTGATCGTGACGCTGTCGGTTCGTTTGATGGCCACGGTGGAACCCTATCGCTGCCCTAGTACTCGACCGTCCACATGTAACGCCGGCCCTCGAGGGTGTACCCACGAGCAGCGGCATAGTGCGCGGCAAGCCTCGCCATCCAGGCGTGGAACACCAGCGGGGATACGAAGGCCCGCTCACTCTCCTCGATACCCTGGAGAGGGATGTCGCGCGAGTCGACGTAGAACGTCTCGCCGCCGTACGTGCCGAGGAACCGGCGCACGCGCTCCCCCATGGGCCGCGTGTCGTCTTCCCCGAGAAACACGATCGTCTTCGTGTCCTTGTCGATCACTTCGAACGGGCCCTGGAAGAACTCATCGGAGTTGATCGTGGTGGCGTGCTTCCACTGCATCTCCTGCAGGTAGCACATGGTGAAGGTGCTGGCTGCGCCGAAGAGGGGCCCGGATGCCATGACGTGGGTGACCGGAACGTCCTTCATCTCCCTGGCGATCTCCTCCGCCAGCGGCTCAAGCTCGATGAGGGCGCTAAGCAGCACGGAGGGCAGTGCGGTGAGCGCTGCGTGGAATCGCGAAACGTCGAACCCATCGCGCTTGAGGAGAGCTAAGGCGACCAACTGCAACACGATTTGTGAACCCTGCCCTGTCTCGGTGACGAAGCTCGTCTTCACGCTCTGGGCGAGGGGACCGTCTGCTTTCAGAGTCACCGCGACCACTGCGGCCCCGCGTGACTGCGCCCACTCCCCGGCCTTGATCGACTCGGGGGTGTTGCCAGTGCCGGAGAGGACAACCACGAGCGTGCCGGGACCCACGCTCACAGGGGCTCGATAGGTGAACTCGTCCGAGTTGAGGGTGACGGCGGGAATGTGAGAGTACTTGTCCAGCATCCACTGGGCCGGCACCATGGCGAGGTACGACCCGCCTGCGCCGACGAGGAAGACGCGGGTGATGTCGCGGTCAAGGGTGCTGAAGTGCTGGTCGATCGCAGGCCAGAGGCTGAGTGCCTGCTCCTGCGAGGACACGACGTCAGCGGGAATGGGCGCGACCTC
>JAODMM010000063.1 GCA_025465015.1 Cryobacterium sp.
CAGTGAATCGACCATTGAGCAGGACTTGTCGCGCGTCCGGGCTCTCCTGACCGACAGCGGCCTCAGCCTGGCAAGGCACGGCGGACTGGTGACGCTGGTGGGATCGGAGACAGATCGAAGGCGCCTCCTCAGCCGCATGTTCCGCGAGGAGAGCGCTCGGGGGTTCCTTGAACTGGAGGCGATCCAGAAGGAGTTCGCCGCCGAGGGACTTGCCGCGTTCAAAACCGACCTCATCGCCATGCTCGGCGCTCAAGGATACTTCGTCAACGAGTACGGCACAGATAACGTGCTCCTCCACGTCGCGATCGCCGTGGATCGTGTGTCGAAACGAGAGCCGGCATCAGCTCCCGATGGAGGAGAAGCGGGTCCCTTGGAGGCAGACCTGGAACGTCTCGTCGCGCGTCACTTCTCCGTCGACCTCGACGCACGTGATCTGGAGTATCTCGCGCTCCTGCTCACAACCCGCGTCATCACCGGGCAGGACCAGGCCACGGATGCCGCAACCCAAGTCCGGCACGACGATCTGGCGGTGGTGCGCCGAATCGTTGCCAGCGCCAGCGAGGAGTACCTCGTCGACCTGAACGACGAACCGTTCATTGTGCGCCTCGCCATGCACGTCCGAAACTTGGTCAGCCGCGCGGAGACGCAATCCTACTCGCGGAATCCGCTGACCAGATCGATTAAATCGTCGTATCCCATGACGTATGAACTGGCCGTCTTCATCGCCAGTGAACTACAGCGCCACGAACAGATCGCCGTCACGGACGACGAGATCGCCTACATCGCGATGCATGTGGGCGCCCATCTCGAGCAACAGTCCCGGCGGGCTGAGCTCGTCACCTGCGCCATCGTCTGCCCCAACTATTACGACATGCACGTCATCCTCCGCCAAAGGGTCGAACGCACCCTCGGCGACATCCTCCAAGTGGCGACCGTGATCACGAGAAGCGACGTGGACTGGGGCGCACTCGACACCGACCTGGTGCTCACCACCATCGACCCGCGGCTCCATGCCGACGGCGTGATTGTCATCCAGCCCTTCCTCACCGAGGGCGACGTGGACCGGATCCGTCAGGCGGCCGGACGCGTGCGTCGCCTTCGCCGGCGGGCGGGCATCAAGGATGAACTTCTCGAGTTCTTCGACGAGTCGCTGTTCCTGCGCAACTTCTACGCTCGGGACGAAGCCTCGATGATCCGCGCTCTGGGGGAGAAGATGGCCGCGAAGGGCATCATCGACGAGGCCTACATCACGGGCGCCATCGAGCGCGAACGGATGTCCTCCACCGCTTTCACAGACAACCTGGCCGTCCCGCATGCCATGGCCATGACCGCTCGCCGCACATCGATCGCCATCGTCATCAACGACTCACCGATGGACTGGGGGGACAACCGAGTTAACGTCGTGGCACTCGTCGCCTTCAGCGCCAGCGGCCGTAACGCATTCCAGGCGGTGTTCGACCAGTTCGTCGAGGTGTTCGCCGACCGGGGTGACGTGCAGCGGCTGATCAAACGGTCCCTGGACTTTTCGTCGTTCATCGAGGAGCTCGTGCACACGATGGAACAGTAGGCCTTCGCCTAAGGAGCGCGCTGCGAGTGCGCTTGTCAGGAAATGGGAACCGGTGTCACACCGAGAGGTTTGAGCGCTTCAGCGCCTCCGTCCGAGGCGGTAAGCACCCAGATCCCGTCCTTGTGCACGGCGATGCTGTGTTCCCAGTGGGCTGCGGCACTGCCGTCGCTCGTGGCCACGGTCCAGCCGTCCTCGCGCACGAAGGTGTCGATGTCACCGTGCACCACCATCGGTTCGATAGCCACGACGAGCCCGGGCCTGACTTCTGGCCCTTTCTGGCGCACACGGTAGTTGAAGACCGGCGGCGCCTCGTGCATTGAGCGGCCGATCCCGTGACCTACGTAGTCGGTGAGAATCCCGTAGCTGCCTTGCGACTCGATGTAGTCCTGAATTGCTTCGCCCACCTCGTTGAGGTACCGGGCTTTGGCGAGTTGCGCGATACCGCGCCACAGGGACTGCTCTGTGATATCGGAGAGTCGCTGACGTTCAGCGGTGCGGTCGGGGCGAGAGGGGTCGGGGATCACGAGCGTGAAGGCGGCGTCTCCGTTCCACCCGTCGATTACCGCGCCGCTGTCGATGGAGACGATGTCCCCTGGCTCCAGCTTGCGCCCCGACGGGATGCCATGAACGACATCCTCATTCACGGATGCGCACACGGTGTGCCGGTATCCCGGCTCCAGCTTGAAATTGGATCGCCCGCCGCGCGCGGTGATCGCAGCCTCTGCCGCGGCATCCGCCTCAAGGGTGGTCGAACCGGCGCGAAGAACCGCGCGGGCAGCGTCAAGCGACGCGGCGGTGGCGAGTCCCGGGGCCTGCATCAAGCGCAGTTGCGCAGGCGTTTTATACAGGGATCGGCGAAAGCTCATCGATGCGTCTCAGAGTTTCTAGGCGTTGGACGCATCTTCGACGGAGCGCTCTGATTGCAGCCCGCGCTCTCTCAGCGCGCCCAGGATGCGCTCTGTCACGTCGTCGACGGATCCCAACCCGTCGACGGTGACGACGATTCCGCGACTGCCGTAAACGTCGATCAGCGGAGCGGTCTGCTCTTCGTAGAGAGCCAAACGGTGGCGGATCACATCTGCCGTGTCGTCGGCCCGGTCCTGCTCTGAGGCGCGCTTGAGGAGTCGGCGGACCACTTCCTCAGGATTGGCCACGATCTGGATGACGGCGTCGAGAGCTGTCCTGTCTTCCTCAAGCAGACGGTCGAGCTCATGCACTTGTTCTGTGGTGCGCGGGTAGCCGTCCAGGAGGAAACCGCCTGCGGCGTCCACCTCCTGCAGCCGGTCGTGCACGATCGCGTTGGTGAGCGAATCCGGGACGTACTCCCCCGCATCCATATAGGCCTTGGCCTGCAGTCCCAACTCGGTCTCGTTCTTCACATTCGAGCGGAAGATATCACCGGTGGAGACGGCGGGGACACCGAAGGCCTCGCTGAGCCGCACGGCCTGGGTCCCCTTTCCCGCACCGGGAGGCCCGATCAGGATGAGGCGCGCACCGCGATTCGTCGCGCTTGAAGCGTCCGCAGTGCTCATCGCAGCAAGCCCTCATAGTGACGCTGCTGCAACTGCGAATCGATCTGCTTGACCGTTTCGAGTCCGACGCCCACGATGATCAGGATGCTCGCCCCGCCGAACGGGAAATTCTGGTCAGCGCCGATGGTGGAGAACGCAATCAGCGGCAGGAGCGCGATCAAGCCCAGGTACAGCGCCCCGGGCAAAGTCACGCGGGTGAGCACGTAGTCGAGGTACTCGGCAGTCGGGCGACCAGCGCGGATCCCAGGGATGAAACCGCCGTACTTCTTCATGTTGTCGGCGACCTCCTCAGGGTTGAAGGTGATCGCGACGTAGAAATAGGTAAACCCGACGATGAGCAGGAAGTACAGCAGCATGTACAGGGGGTGATCGCCCTGGGTGAGGTAATTGGTGATCCAGACAACCCATGCGGTCGGCTCCTGGCCGGCAGCAGGTTGGTTGAACTGCGCGATCAGCGCGGGCAGGTACAGCAGTGAGGACGCGAAGATGACAGGAACAACGCCGGCCATATTGACCTTGATCGGGATGTAGGTGTTGTTGCCGCCGTAGGTCCGACGGCCCACCATCCGCTTCGCGTACTGCACCGGGATGCGCCGCTGAGATTGTTCGACGAACACGACCGCGGCCACGACGAGCAATCCGACCGCAATCACGATCAGGAGCGTCTCAATCCCGCGCTGCTGCGCGATCGAGAGGAGAGAGTTGGGGAAGAGTGCCGCAATCGACGTGAAGATCAGGAGGGACATGCCGTTGCCGATGCCACGCTCGGTGACGAGTTCACCCATCCACATGATGACGCCGGTGCCGGCGGTCATGGTGATCACCATGAGCATGATGGCATACCAAGCGTCGTTCGTGATCAGCTGTGAACACTCGGAGCTGGCGGACGTACCGAAGAGGGCACCGCTACGGGCAACGGTGATCAGAGTTGTCGACTGCAGCACGCCGAGAGCGATGGTGAGGTAACGCGTGTACTGCGTCAGCTTGCTCTGACCGCTTGCACCCTCCTTGTACAGGGTGTCGAAGTGGGGGATGACCACGCGCAGCAGCTGCACGATGATCGATGCGGTGATGTAGGGCATAATGCCCAACGCGAAGACGGAAAGCTGGAGAAGGGCGCCACCACTGAAGAGGTTCACCAGTTCGTAGAGCCCGCTGGTTCCCTGGTTGGCTGCGAGACAGGCCTGCACGTTGCCGAAGTCCACGAATGGGGCGGGAATGAACGAGCCGAGCCGGAACAGCGCGACTATGCCCAGAGTGAACCCGATCTTCCTGCGGAGATCGGGTGTGCGGAAAATCCGCGCAATGGCGCTAAACAAAATGCCTCCAGTTAATAGCGTTGATCGAGCTTGTCGAGTCACACCAACGATTTTCTCGGTTGGTGGTCTCAACAAGCTCGACCAGCGTCTATGGACTTACTTGACAGAGCCACCTGCGGCGACGATCTTCTGCTCGGCAGAACCGGAGACCTTGTCAACTGCAACGTTCAGCTTAACGGCTATGTCGCCGTTGCCGAGAACCTTGACCTTCTCATTGTCCCGAACGGCACCCTTGGCCACTAGGTCGGCGATGGTGACGTCGCCCCCGTTGGGGTAGAGCTCCGCGAGACGCTCCAGGTTGACGACCTGGTACTCGACCCGGAACGGGTTCTTGAATCCGCGCAGCTTGGGGGTGCGCATGTGCAGGGGCATCTGCCCACCCTCGAAGCCGATACGGACGGTGTAGCGAGCCTTGGTTCCCTTGGTTCCGCGGCCTGCGGACTTACCCTTGGATCCTTCACCACGCCCAACGCGCGTCTTGGACTTCTTGGCTCCGGGAGCCGGGCGAAGGTGGTGCACCTTGAGCACGTGCTCGCGGGACGCCGCCTGCGACTCTTCAGCGGCCGGCTTTGTCGCGGCAACAGCCGTGGCGGCCGCTCCCGTGGTGTCCGCCTTGGCTGCGGCAGTCTTAGGAGCTGCCTTCTTGGTCTCCGCCTTGGGCGCAGCAGCCTTGGCGGCTGCGGTCTTGGTGGCGGGCTTGTCTGCTGCCGTGTTGACAGCGTCGGTTTCGTTCGCCATTAGTCAATCTCCTCGACCTTCACGAGGTGAGCAACCGTGTTGACGTATCCGCGGTTCTGCGAGTTGTCCTCACGAACCACGACGTCGCCAATGCGCTTGAGACCCAGGCTGCGAAGTGTGTCGCGCTGGTTCTGCTTCTCACTGATTTTGGACTTGATCTGTGTCACCTTGAGGCGCGCGGCCATCAGGCACCTGCCTTTGCTGTCGCTGCAGCTGCTGCTGCATCGGCTTCGGCACGCAGGAAGCGAGCCGGAGCCACGTCCTCATAAGCGAGGCCGCGACGAGCGGCCACTGCGCGGGGCTCTTCGAGCTGCTTCAGTGCCGCGACCGTGGCGTGCACGATATTGATGGTGTTGGACGATCCGAGCGATTTGCTCAGAACGTCATGGATACCTGCACACTCGAGGACGGCGCGTACCGGCCCGCCCGCGATGACACCGGTACCGGCAGCGGCCGGGCGCAGCAGGACAACGCCTGCGGCGGCCTCGCCCTGGACAGGGTGGGGAATGGTCAGGCCGACGCGGGGAACGCGGAAGAAGTTCTTCTTCGCCTCCTCGACACCCTTGGAGATCGCGGTCGGGACCTCACGGGCCTTGCCGTAGCCGACGCCCACCAGTCCGTTGCCATCACCGACGACGACAAGTGCGGTGAAGCTGAAGCGACGACCGCCCTTGACGACCTTGGAGACACGGTTGATGGTGACGACACGCTCCAGGAACTGGCTCTTCTCCGCGTCGCGACTGCCGCGATCACGGTTGGGGTTGCGCTCACGGCCGCCACGACGGGCCTCACGAGGCTCGTTCTGGGCGGGCGCTGTTGACGCAGCGGTTTCCACCGGCGTCTCAGTGACTGCAGCCACCTCTTGCTCCTTGTTGGTTTCAGTGCTCACAGGTTCAATCCACCCTCTCGAGCTCCCTCAGCGATGGCAGCGACGCGACCTGCGTACTTGCTGCCGCCACGGTCAAATACAACGGCTTCGACGCCGGCGGCCTTGGCGCGCTCGGCAACCAGCTCACCGACCTTGCGAGCCTTGGCGGTCTTGTCACCGTCGAAGGTACGCATGTCCGTCTCGAGCGTGGATGCCGACGCAAGGGTGAAGCCCTTGCTGTCGTCGACAACCTGCACGAACACGTGGCGGGCCGAACGGGTGACGACCAGGCGCGGACGCAGTGCCGTGCCTTCGATCTTCTTGCGGAGACGGGCGTGCCTGCGATCGCGGGCAGCCGACTTGCTCTTTCCTCTAGTTCCGAGACCCATGGTTACTTACCACTCTTTCCGGCCTTGCGGCGAACATTCTCGCCGGCGTAACGCACACCCTTGCCCTTGTAGGGCTCTGGCTTGCGAATCTTACGGATGTTGGCGGCGGCCTCACCGACGGCCTGCTTGTCGATACCGCTGACCGTGAGCTTGGTGTTGCCCTCAACGGTCAGGCTGATGCCGGCGGGCGGGTCGACGAGGACCGGGTGCGAGAAGCCGAGGGCGAACTCGACCGAGTTGCCCTTCTGGGCAACGCGGTAACCGGTACCGACGATTTCGAGGCCCTTGGTGTAACCCTGGGTGACCCCGATGATCTGGTTGGCGATCAGTGTGCGGGTCAGACCGTGCAGCGAACGCGAAGCACGCTCGTCGTCTGGACGCGTGACCAGAACCTGGCCGTCCTCGATGTTGACCTCGATGGGACTGGCAACGGTGAGTGCGAGCTCGCCTTTCGGTCCGGTGACGGTGACGCTCTGCCCGTCAGCAACGACCGTGACTCCCGCAGGGATGTCGATGGGAAGTCTTCCGATACGTGACATTGTCGGCTACCACACGTAGGCGAGGACTTCTCCGCCTACGCCCTTCTTCTCGGCCTGGCGGTCGGTGAGCAGACCGCTGGAGGTGGACAGGATGGCAACGCCGAGGCCACCGAGAACCGTGGGGATCTCGGTCGACTTTGCGTACACCCGGAGGCCGGGCTTGGATACGCGCTTGATGCCGACGATGGATCGCTCGCGGTTGGGGCCGAACTTGAGGTTCAGCGTGAGGGTCTTCCCGACCTCTGCATCTTTGACGTCCCAAGCCGAGATGTAACCTTCGGCCTTGAGGATGTCAGCGATGTGCGCCTTGAGCTTGCTGTGCGGCATCGAGACGGTGTCGTGGTACGCCGAGTTCGCGTTGCGCAGTCTGGTCAGCATGTCTGCGACCGGATCTGTCATTGTCATATTTGTGGTGCCTTTCTCGCCTGGTTTCGTCCATCCGTTACAGGGATGACGACCTGTGGTGGTGAAGGGGCTGCACGGTTGTGCAGCCCCTGTGTGTTACTGCTGGTTTTCGGCCGACTTGAACGGGAATCCAAGCGCCTTGAGCAGCGCACGGCCTTCTTCGTTGTTGCGTGCGGTTGTCACGACGGTGATGTCCATGCCGCGGACCCGGTCGATCCGGTCCTGGTCGATCTCGTGGAACATGACCTGCTCGGTGAGACCGAAGGTGTAGTTGCCGCTGCCGTCGAACTGCTTGTCGGAAAGTCCGCGGAAGTCACGGATTCGGGGAAGCGCGAGGCTCAGCAGGCGGTCAAGAAACTCCCACATGCGGTCGCCACGAAGGGTGACGTGGGCGCCGATGGGCTGCCCCTCGCGCAGCTTGAACTGTGCGATGGACTTGCGCGCCTTGGTCACCTGCGGCTTCTGGCCGGTGATCTTGGTGAGGTCGGCGACGGCGCCGTCAATGATCTTGCCGTCGCGGGCAGCCTCGCCGACACCCATGTTGACGACGATCTTCACCAGCGTCGGCACCTGGTGCACGTTGGTGAAGCCGAGGTCGGAGGAGAGCTGAGCGGAGATCTCGTCGCGATACTTCTGCTTGAGACGCGGCTGGATTTTGCCAGCAGCAACTGCAGTGTCAGTCATTACAGGTCCTTACCTGACTTCTTGGCGTAACGAACGCGGACCGTCTTGGTGACGCCGTCCTTCGTTACCTCTTCATTGCGGAACCCGACACGCGTCGGCTTCTTGGTCTCCGGGTCGATGAGCGCGACGTTCGACACGTGGATCGGTGCCTCACGGGTCTCGATGCCACCGGTCTTGGTGCCGCGCTGGGTCTGGCCCACACGAACGTGCTTGGTGATGAAGTTGACACCCTCGACGAGGACGCGGTTCTTCTCAACCTGCACTTCGATGACCCGCCCCTGCTTGCCACGGTCGCCTCCGCGAGCCTGGCTGCGGCCGGTGATGACCTGCACGAGGTCACCCTTCTTAATTCTGGCCATGACTTAGATAACCTCCGGCGCCAGCGAGATGATCTTCATGAACTTCTTGTCGCGAAGCTCGCGACCGACCGGTCCGAAGATGCGGGTACCGCGAGGGTCACCGTCATTCTTCAAAATCACTGCGGCGTTCTCGTCGAACTTGATGTACGAACCGTCTGGGCGACGGGTCTGCTTCTTGGTGCGAACGATGACTGCCTTGACGACGTCACCCTTCTTGACGTTTCCGCCGGGGATCGCGTCTTTGACGGTGGCGACGATGACGTCACCGAGCCCCGCGTAGCGACGGCCGGAACCGCCGAGCACACGGATGGTCAGCAGCTCCTTAGCACCGGTGTTGTCGGCAACCTTGAGTCGTGATTCTTGCTGAAGCACTTTCTAACTCCTTCTATCAAGCAAGCGCGAGGCTTACTTGGCCTTCTCGAGAATCTCGACCAGGCGCCAGCGCTTGGAAGCACTGAGCGGACGGGTCTCACTGATCAGGACCAGGTCGCCGATGCCGGCGCTGTTCGCCTCATCGTGAGCCTTCAGCTTGGACGTGCGGCGGATGACCTTGCCGTACAGGGGGTGCTTCACGCGGTCTTCGACCTCAACAACGATGGTCTTGTCCATCCTGTCGCTGGTCACGTAGCCGCGGGCTGTCTTGCGGTAACCGCGCACGAGAGCCTCAGCCTCGGCTGCGACGACCTTTTCGTCACTCTTCGCCATGACTAGGCCTCCTTCGTTTCTTCAGCCGCGGAGGGAGCGGTCTCGTCAACCGTCTCAGCCTTGGCCTTCTTGGACTTCTTCGCGGGCTCCGCAGGAGCCTCGACCGGCGCAGGAGTCGGACGGATGCCCAGTTCCCGCTCACGGATGACCGTGTAGATGCGGGCGATGTCCCGCTTGACCGCACGCAGGCGGCCGTGGCTGTCGAGCTGGCCAGTGGCGGCCTGGAAGCGCAGGTTGAACAGCTCTTCCTTGGCCTTCTTCAGCTCGTCGACAAGCCGCTCGTTCTCGAAAGTGTCGAGCTCGTTCGAGGCGAGCTCCTTGGATCCGATCGCCATTATGCGTCGCCCTCCTCGCGCTTGATGATGCGTGCCTTGAGGGGCAGCTTGTGAATTGCCCGGGTGAGCGCCTCACGAGCGACGGTGTCGGAGACACCGCTGAGCTCGAAGAGCACGCGACCCGGTTTGACGTTCGCGACCCACCACTCGGGTGAACCCTTACCGGAACCCATGCGGGTTTCGGCCGGCTTCTTGGTGAGCGGGCGGTCGGGGTAGATGTTGATCCAGACCTTCCCCCCACGCTTGATGTGACGCGTCATCGCGATAAGAGCGGACTCGATCTGACGGTTGGTCACGTAGGCGGGGGTGAGCGCCTGGATGCCGTACTCACCGAACGACACCTCGGTGCCACCGGTGGCGTGTCCGCTACGGCCGGGGTGGTGCTGCTTGCGGTGCTTGACTCTGCGTGGAATCAACATGGTTATGCCTCAACTCCTGCTGCGACCGGTGCCTGCGCGTCTGCGCGGGGCGCACGGCGGGGACGGTCGTCCCGGCGCTCGGGGCGCGACGACTTTGCGTTCGCCTGCTCACGAGCGAGTTCCTGGTTGGTGATGTCGCCCTTGTAGATCCAGACCTTCACGCCGATGCGGCCGAAGGTGGTCTTAGCCTCGTAGAAGCCATAGTCGATGTTCGCGCGAAGGGTGTGCAGGGGCACCCGTCCTTCACGGTAGAACTCGGACCGGCTCATCTCAGCGCCGCCGAGGCGACCGGAGACCTGGATGCGAACACCCTTTGCACCGGCACGCTGGGCGCCCTGCAAGCCCTTGCGCATCGCGCGGCGGAAAGCCACACGGGCGGAAAGCTGCTCGGCAATTCCCTGCGCGACGAGCTGGGCGTCGGCCTCGGGGTTCTTGACCTCGAGGATGTTGAGCTGGATCTGCTTTGCGGTGAGCTTCTCAAGGTCAGAGCGGATGCGCTCGGCCTCAGCACCACGGCGACCGATCACAATGCCCGGGCGGGCGGTGTGGATGTCGACGCGTACCCGGTCACGGGTGCGCTCGATCTCGATGCGCGAGACGCCGGCGCGGTCGAGGCTCGTCGACAGCAGGCGGCGGATCTTGACGTCCTCGGCGACGAAGTCGCTGTAACGCTGACCCGGCTTCGTTGAGTCGGAGAACCATCGCGACACGTGGTCGGTCGTGATTCCCAGACGGAAGCCATAGGGGTTTACTTTCTGACCCATTACTTCGTACCCTCCTCAGGAGTGGCGAGCACAACAGTGATGTGGCTGGTGCGCTTCAGAATCTGGAATGCCCGGCCCTGGGCGCGCGGCTGGAAACGCTTGAGGGTCGTGCCCTCATCAACGAATGCGCTGCTCACGTACAGGTCCTGCTCGTCCAGGTAGGTGTTCGAGGCATCCGCCTTGACCCGCGCATTGGCGATGGCCGAGGCAACCAGCTTGTACACCGGCTCGCTCGCGCCTTGCGGGGCGAACTTCAGGATGGCCAAGGCCTCCTGTGCCTGCTTGCCGCGAATCATGTTGACAACGCGACGAGCCTTCTGGGGGGTTACGCGGATGTGACGCACACGTGCGGTCGACTCCACCATTTCTTCTCCTCCTTCACGTCACCGCGTTAGCGGCGACGGCCCTTCTTGTCGTCCTTCACGTGTCCACGGAAGGTGCGGGTGGGAGCAAACTCTCCGAGCTTGTGCCCAACCATGGTCTCGGTGACGAACACCGGGATGTGCTTGCGACCGTCGTGCACGGCGATGGTGTGCCCCAGCATGGCGGGGATGATCATCGACCGGCGGGACCAGGTCTTGATTACGTTCTTGCTCGAGGCTTCGTTCGCCGAGACAACCTTGCGAAGCAGGTGGTCGTCAACGAAGGGGCCCTTCTTCAGACTGCGTGGCATCGTCTACTCCTACTTACGCTTCTTGCCGACGGTACGGCGACGAACAATGAGCTTGTCGCTTTCCTTGTTGGGGTGGCGGGTGCGCCCTTCCTTCTGGCCCCAGGTGATCACAGGGTGACGTCCACCGGAGGTCTTGCCCTCACCACCACCGTGCGGGTGGTCGACCGGGTTCATGGCAACACCACGAACGGTCGGACGAACGCCTTTCCAGCGCATACGTCCGGCCTTGCCCCAGTTGATGTTGGACTGCTCGGCGTTGCCGACCTCGCCGATGGTGGCGCGGCAGCGCGCGTCGACGTTGCGGATTTCTCCGGACGGCAGACGAAGCTGGGCGTAGGGGCCGTCCTTGGCGACGAGGCGAACGGATGCTCCGGCTGAGCGGGCCATCTTGGCGCCACCGCCCGGCTTCAGTTCGATCGCGTGGATGACGGTACCGGTGGGGATGTTCTTCAGCGGGAGGTTGTTACCCGGCTTGATGTCCGCACCCGCACCGGACTCGACGATGTCGCCCTGGTTGAGCTTGTTCGGCGCGATGATGTAGCGCTTGGTGCCGTCAACGTAGTGCAGCAACGCGATGCGCGCCGTGCGGTTGGGGTCGTACTCGATGTGAGCGACCTTGGCGTTGACACCGTCTTTGTCGTTGCGGCGGAAGTCGATCACGCGGTACTGGCGCTTGTGGCCACCACCGATGTGACGCGTCGTGATGCGACCCTGGTTGTTACGACCACCGGTCTTG
>JAODMM010000068.1 GCA_025465015.1 Cryobacterium sp.
TGCTTCAACGCACCCGCCAGGACCGACGCGGGAATGCCGTCGAGCTTGGTGTCGAGCTGGATCGCCGTCACAAATTCAGATGTCCCGGCAACCTTGAAGTCCATGTCGCCGAGCGCGTCTTCGGCCCCGAGGATGTCGGTGAGCGCCGCGTAGCGGGTCTCACCATCGACGGTATCGGAGATGAGACCCATTGCGATACCGGCGACCGGTGCGCGCAGCGGCACACCCGCGTTGAGCAAGGCAAGGGTCGACGCACACACGGAACCCATCGACGTGGAGCCGTTGGATCCGAGAGCCTCGGAGACCTGACGGATTGCGTACGGGAACTCCTCACGCGTCGGCAGCACGGGAACCAAGGCGCGCTCGGCGAGCGCTCCGTGGCCGATCTCGCGACGCTTGGGAGTTCCGACCCGGCCGGTTTCACCGGTCGAGTAGGGCGGGAAGTTGTAGTTGTGCATGTAGCGCTTTTTGGTGACCGGGCTCAGGGAGTCGATCGACTGCTCAAGCTTGAGCATGTTCAGCGTGGTCACACCCAAGATCTGGGTCTCACCGCGCTGGAAGATCGCCGAACCGTGCACGCGCGGGATCACAGCGACCTCCGCGTCGAGCGGCCGGATGTCGGCCAGGCCGCGGCCGTCCATGCGAACGCCCTCGTTGAGCACGCGTGAACGAACGACCAGCTTAGTCACCGACTTGTAAGCGGCGGACACCTGGTTGTTGGCGCCGGCCGGGAGCTCGCCGTTCTCGACCTTCGCCGAAATGACTGCCTTGACGCGTGCCTTGAGGGCGTCATCCGCGTTCTGGCGCTCGGTCTTGCCGGCGATTTGGTAGACGTCCTTGAGCTCTTCGTACGCGATCTCCTGGACGGCGTCGTAGATGGCTTGCTCGTAGGGCGGGAACAGCGGGAACTCGCCGGTCTCCTTGGCGGCCGAGGCGGCAACCTTCTGCTGCGCCTCGACGAGCTGCTTGATGAATGGCTTCGATGCCTCGATGCCCTCGGTGATTGCCTCTTCGTTCGGCTTCACAGCGCCGCCCTGGATCAGCGTCCACGCATTGTCGGTGGCCTCTGCCTCGATCATCATGATCGCGACATCCTGGCTACCACTCGCGTCCGTCACCACACGGCCGGCGACGACCATGCTGAACACGGCCTCCTCCAAGAGCGAGTGCTTCGGGAACGCGACCCACTGGCCTCCGCCGTTCTGGTCCGGGATGAGCGCGACGCGCACGGCGCCGATCGGTCCGGAGAAGGGCAGGCCGGCGAGCTGGGTGGACATGGATGCAGCGTTGATCGCGAGCACGTCATAGAGCTCGTCGGGCTCGATGGCCAGCACGGTGACGACGACCTGGATCTCGTTGCGCAGACCGTCGACGAACGAGGGGCGCAAGGGCCGGTCGATCAGACGGCAGGTCAGGATGGCCTCGGTCGAGGGACGGCCCTCGCGGCGGAAGAAGCTGCCGGGGATGCGCCCTGCGGCGTACATCCGCTCTTCAACGTCGATGGTCAGCGGGAAGAAGTCGAAGTTGTCCTTCGGCTGCTTGCTCACGCTGGTGGCGGAGAGCAGCATCGTCTCTTCGTCAATGTAGGCGGCGGCAGAACCCTGCGCCTGCTGCGCGAGTCGCCCGGTTTCGAATCGGATGGTACGCGTGCCGAACTTCCCGTTGTCGATAACGGTTTCGGCGAACGTGATTTCTGGACCTTCCAAGAGGTCTTTCTCCTTACGTGTCATTCGTTGCCATACTGGCAACGAAATCCCGCGCGCCCGTGTGGCACGCGAGTCATACGTTCGGGGCAGGGGAACAGGCAGAACTAAGCCGGGTTTCTCACGCCGGTCTTGTGCTGGCCACCAGTAGAAATTCACCAACGGAGCGGTTCGATACAAACCTGTCGCCGTGTTGGGAAACCACCACCGAGGACCAGCTTCCTGCCAGCCTGCGCCGATGTTGCTCGGTATATTCCCGAGGATTTATCTAGGCGAGTCTAGCAGGAAGGCGCCGAAAAGGGCTGGATGACAGCGTGAGCCGGGCGTAGATTGAGCGCCACCGAACGCCATCGACGTGGCGCCACCGATGAAGGGACCTCGCCATGCCCAACTACGTGCTCCTCTACACCACCACCTCGACCAAGCCTGAGGAGGAGTCGGAACTACCACTCGTGGACGACGACGGGTTCGAGGACGACGGTATCGACGATGTCGAGGAAGACCTCGATGAGGCCGCGGATGTTACCCAGATGCAGGAGTGGATGGCGTGGTCGGAACGCGTCGGGGACGCTCTGGTCGATTTCGGCCTTCCCCTTGGCTACGGCCGCGCGGTGACCGCGGCCGGGTCGTCCGCCTCAGCGAGCAAAGTCACCGGGTACTCCATCATCAAAGCGTCCGACATCGAGTCTGCCATCGACCTCGTTCAGGGGCACCCGCACTTGAACGAGGGAACCATCGAGGTATTCGAGGCCATTCCGCTGGCCCCGATCTAACCCGCCTCCGCAACGATCGCGGTCGGCACGGCGCCTCGCGGCGTTCAGATTCGACAACGGACACCTCCCCGGGTCCGGGAGCGGTATCCGCGGTCGACGCTGGTGCGCTACTGCGCCTGGAAACCACCGGTCGGGCTGAACGACGAGTCGAGGGCGAAAGGATCTCGCACCTGGCCGGACCGTTCCGATCGCGCCATCACAGCGGCCAACTCGCCGGCCGCCCGGTCGATGCGGTCGGGAAGGGTCTTCACCGTATCGGCACCGCTGCCCCAGTCTTCCGACGCCGCGTACACCGAAGTCGGTACGACGACAGCGTGCAGGTAGGTGAACATGGGGCGCACAGCGTAGTCGAGGGCCAATGAATGCCGAGCAGTCCCGGCGGTGGCACCGATCAGAACCGGCATGTCGGTCAGCGAGCGGTTGTCAACGATGTCGAAGAAGGATTTGAACAAGCCGCTGTAGCTCGTGGTGAAGATGGGTGTGACCGCGATCAAGCCATCGGCGCCCGTGACCGCTTCGATGACGCGGTCAAGCTTCGGACTCGGGAACCCGGTGAGCAGATTGTTCGTGATGTCCTGTGCGACGTCGCGGAGTTCAAAGGTCACGACCTCAGTTTCGATGCCGTCCTCGGCGAGCCGGCCGACGGTCGCAACCGCAAGCCGGTCGGCGAGCATGCGTGTGGAAGATGGTTGGCTGAGTCCAGCGGATACGACCGCGAGCTTACGGGTGGTCACGGTCAGGCTCCCGTCGAGGTAGAGCGGTCGGATGAGAGACCGAAGGCCGCACCCGGCGCTGAGGATTCTGAAGAACGGACGGACCCCGTGGACCCGGAAACCTCAGCCTCGGCGAACTCCACTGCGGCCTTCGCTTCAGCCTCCGCCTTCAGCGACGCGTGGGTCGGGGCATCGGGAACGCTCGCCGGGCGGTCCTTCGCGAACTCCTTACGAAGCACCGGCACGACCTCCTCACCGAGAATGTCGAGTTGCTCGAGGACCGTCTTCAGCGGCAGCCCAGCGTGATCCATGAGAAAGAGCTGACGCTGGTAGTCACCGTAGTACTCGCGCATCCGGGCGTAGCGGTCGATGACCTGTTGGGGGCTGCCGACGGTGAGGGGGGTTTGCTCGGTGAAGTCCTCAAGGGTCGGCCCGTGTCCGTAGACCGGAGCGTTGTCGAAGTAGGGCCGGAATTCCTTCACGGCGTCCTGCGACTTCGCCCGCATGAACACCTGCCCACCGAGCCCGACGATGGCTTGTTCTGCCGTGCCGTGGCCGTAGTGCTCGAAGCGCTGGCGATAGAACCCGATGAGCTTCATGTAGTGCTCCTTGGGCCAGAAGATGTTGTTGGCGAAGAATCCGTCGCCGTAGAAGGCGGCCTGCTCGGCGATTTCTGGGCTGCGAATGCTGCCGTGCCAGACGAACGGTGGAACATCGTCAAGGGGGCGCGGTGTCGATTGGAAACCCTGAAGGGGCGTGCGGAACTGACCCTCCCAGTCAACGAAGTCCTCACGCCAGAGGCGGCGCAGCAGTGCGTAGTTCTCTAGCGCCAGAGGGATGCCCTGTCGGATGTCTTGGCCAAACCACGGATACACGGGGCCGGTGTTGCCGCGGCCGAGGGTGAGATCGACGCGCCCGTCGGCAACGTGCTGGAGCATCGCAAAGTCTTCCGCGATCTTCACCGGGTCATTCGTGGTGATCAGCGTGGTGGCCGTGGAGAGGATGAGTTTCTCGGTCTTCGCGGCGATGTAGCCGAGCATGGTCGTGGGGCTCGACGGAACGAACGGCGGGTTATGGTGCTCGCCGGTGGCGAAGACATCCATTCCCACCTCCTCGACCTTCTGAGCGATGGTGAGCATGGCCTTGATGCGCTCGTGCTCCGTGGGCGTCTGACCGGTCGTGGGGTCTGTTGTGACGTCGCCGACGGTGAAGATTCCGAACTGCATTCGTGGTGCCTCCGATTTCAATGCGTTTGCATGTATGTCGTATCCAACGGAGTGCAACCGCGGTGTATTCCCGCATTATTCGAGCAATTCCCAGCCGACACGGTAACGGTAGTGCAGGGAAGGCGCGGCGCTGCCAGTGTCGCCTAGTTCCCCGCCGCCTGACCGACGACGTCCGACTCCCTGCGCCCGACGAGCGAGTGCTGTCTGCCGTAGCTGAAGTAAATCAGCAGACCAGCCAGCAGCCAGGCGAGAAACCGCACCCAGGTGAGCGTGGTCAGGTTGAGCATCAACCAAAAGCACAGCACCGCCGAGAGGATGGGAACGAACGGAGAGAACGGCACGCGGAACGCCCGTGGCAGGTCCGGTCGGTTCCGACGCAACACGACCACGGCGATGCTGACCAGCACAAACGCCGAAAGTGTGCCGATATTGATCATCTCCTCGAGGACGCCGACGTCGGTGAGACCCGCGATCAGGGCGACGATCGCGCCCGCAATGATCTGGATGCGCGCCGGGGTGCGGCGCTTCGCGGAGGTCTGGCTCAACCAGCGCGGCAGGAGACCGTCACGACTCATCGCGAACAGCACCCGGGACAGGCCGAGGAGGAGGACCATGATCACCGTGGTGAGTCCGACGAGGATGCCCACGGAGATCACCTGGGCCGCCCAATCGGCGTTGACGGCGATGAACGCGGTGGCCAGCGAGGCCTCCGGGTCCTCGGCGAGGACCGTGTACGGCACCATCCCGGTCAGAACCAGGCTGACGCCAAGGTAGAGCGCGGTCACGATGGCCAAGCCAGCGAAGATGCCGCGAGGGAGAGTGCGTTGGGGGTCTTTCACCTCTTCAGCGGATGTCGCGACCACATCGAATCCGATGAACGCAAAGAAGACCAGTGAGGCACCGGCCAGCAGGCCGAATACCCCGTACTGCGCCGGCGCTGCACCGGTGAGGAAGGAGAACAACGACTGCGACCACGCCTCCCCCGCGCCCCCCTCGCTGGGAACCGACTCGGGGATGAACGGCGTGTAGTTCGCGGGGTTGACGAAGAACGCGCCGACCACGATCACGAAGAGCACGATGGCGACCTTGACGACCGTGATGACACCGCTCACCCTTGAGGAGAGCTTGGTTCCGAGCACCAACAACGTTGTGAAGATCGCGACGATGATGAATGCGCCCCAACTGATGTCCAACCCCAGCACAGGGATGGTGGCGGGAACGTCCCACTCCAACAACGTGAAGACGTTGCTGAGGTAGATTCCCCAGAACTTGGCGATCACGGCTGCGCCGGTGAGCATCTCAAGGATGAGGTCCCACCCGATGATCCACGCGGCCAGTTCGCCGAGGGTTGTGTAGGTGAACGTGTAGGCGGAGCCCGCTACCGGCACCGCGGACGCGAACTCGGCGTAACACATGATGGCCAGGGCGCACGTGACGGCGGCCAGGACGAAAGACACGGTCACCGACGGGCCGGCATAGCTGCCCGCAGCCCGCGCACCGACGGAGAAGATACCGGCGCCCACGGCGACGGCCACACCCATGATCGTGAGATCCCAGGTGCCCAGGCTGCGTTTGAGGTTGTGGCCCTCCTCAAGCGAGTCAGCCAGTGAGTTCTCGATGCTCTTGGTACGCCAGCGGCTCATGCCGTCCATGGTAGGACTGACAGGCCCGCACGCACAGGGTGGCTAGACCGAATGGTTTGGCTGCGCGTTTCGCTTGTCGCTACGACCCTAGCTCTGGCGATCTGCGGAACGGGCGGCGAAAGAGGAAAGGGAGACGAAACGGGCCGCCACCTTTGCAGGTGACGGCCCGTTTCGTAAGAAGCTTTGCGTATCGACGCGCTGCCTGGGGGTGTGCCTAGCGGCGCAGCCCGAGGCGCTCGATGAGTGAGCGGTAACGGTTGATGTCGACGTCCGACAGGTAACCGAGCAGACGGCGACGCTGTCCAACCAGCAGAAGCAGTCCACGACGTGAGTGGTGGTCGTGCTTGTGCTCTTTGAGGTGCTCAGTCAGGTCCTTGATCCGCTGGGTCAGCATTGCAATCTGAACCTCGGGGGACCCGGTGTCACCTGGGTGGGTAGCGTACTCGTCGATGATCGCCTTCTTGACATTGGCTTCAAGAGCCATAGATGGGATCCCCTCTCTCTCTTGGACTTGCTGCGCGGTGCCCGGGGCGGGATGCCTGAGCTCTCTTTGTCCGCGGCCGCTTCACGGCAACCTCAAGAGTCTACCAGAGTTGGCCACGACGGTGAAACGGATCCGCGGCCGCGGCGCACGCAGGCAGGACGGTGCCCCAATGAGGAGTACGACCGGTCAGACCACGCCCTTGCGAATGAGGAAGCAGCTGTAGGGGATAGTCTCGCCGGTGAGCACGAAAGCGGATGCCTCTCCCGCGAGCGCGTAGAACTCCTGCCGCCCGACCCCGACTGGGGTGATCTCCCGCTTTTCGGCAGCAGTGGCGATGCGGCCGAATGTCGCTACGGCTTCAGTGACTTCGTCTGCGCGGCCGTCGATCTGCATCCGTTCGACGGGCGACTCGACGAAGCTGTCGATGGGGAAAACTGAGAGGATGGCGGTGGCTGCGGCCTCCGTGTCGCTTCCGTCAAGTCGGACGACGGGTTTTCCGTAACGGAACGCCGGGAAGTTGCGGTCGACCAGTGCGAGCAACTCGCCATGCCCCATCTCATCGAGCAGCTTGAGAAGCTCGCCGCTTAGCAGTGGGTCGATGTTCTTCAACAATGTGGTGCTCCCTCCGACGCGCTTTCTCTGCGCGCCTCCGATGCGAACCTACACGCTGGCACCGGATTGTTCCCAGTCGGCTAGGGTCCGCACCCCAACGGTGCCGGCCGGGCTGAGCTCGTGGGGGCGGAGCACGACGACATCGAATCCGATGCCGCCTGAGCCGATCTCAAGCAGCAAGCGTCCCTACGCAATGACGCCGCGGGTGGCAGGCCGACAATTCCTGCAGGAGAATCCCGATTGCGAGGCGACTAGCGGGGACCTCCCCATGCCGTTCCCGCCTTGCGGTCCCATCCGCTCCTTCGCCGACAGACCGGACGAGATCTGGCCCGTGTCGTCGGCCGGTGGCAGACTTCCGGCATGGCAGCAGCACCCTCCCACCCCACGCGTTGCACCATCGTTCCCCCGTACCTACTCATGCGCCTCGCCGAACTCGATGACCCCCGCTTCGCCGCGGCATCCGACGCCGCCCGGCACTCGTTGCAACGGGACAGCCCGATCCGTGATCTGCGAAATGCCGTTCCTTCTGCGCAACCACGACGGCGCGTCGGCGCGCTGCCCGGCGACACCGCGGAGCCGGGGAGCCCCGATCGGAGCATTGCGGATGCGGGCGGGCTGGAGAACCTTCCCGGGCGGATTGTGCGGACCGAGGGCCAGCCGCCCGCGTCTGATGTCGCAGTGAACGAGGCCTACGACGGCCTCGGGGAGACCTATCGGCTGTACTGGTCGCGATTCGGGCGCGACTCGATGGACGACGCGGGAATGCCCCTGGACGCGACCGTTCACTACGGCCGAAACTATGACAATGCGTTCTGGGACGGGCAACGGATGGTGTTCGGAGACGGGGACGGCGAGGTGTTCAACAGATTCACGGTGTCCCTGAGCGTCATCGGTCATGAGTTGACGCACGGATTCACCCAGTTCACTGCGAACCTGGCCTACGAGGGGCAGTCCGGCGCTCTCAACGAATCGATTTCCGACATCTTCGGCTCACTTGTGGAGCAGCACGCGGCCGGCCAGGACACTGCCGTAGCAAGCTGGCTCATCGGCGCCGGGTTGTTCACCGACCAGGTCGAGGGCGCGGCCCTGCGCTCAATCAAAGACCCGGGCACCGCGTACGACGACGACGTGCTCGGCAAGGACCCACAGCCCGGCCATATGTCGGGCTATGTCGAAACGACCGACGACAGCGGCGGAGTTCACGTGAACTCCGGCATCCCGAACCGCGCCTTCTACCTAGTCGCCGATGCTCTTGGTGGCAACGCGTGGGGGGCGCCGGGCCAGATCTGGTACGACACCCTTACCCGCGGTGGATTGAGCACTGCTGTCGACTTCGCAGGTTTCGCAGAAGCGACGGCCGCAAGCGCCGTTGAACGGTACGGCCACGGCTCGCCGGAGGCGAGTGCGGTCAGGGCGGCCTGGTCCGCCGTGGGCGTGGGCGTGGGCGTGGGCGTCGCAGTCGGCGATCCTAAGGCACCCAGCGGGTCCACCAAAGGTTCCGCGATCCCCCGGTCCTCCCCGGCGCAGGACCAGCCGGAGTAGCATCGCCCCATGAAGGTCGTCGTCTCCCGCAGTGGAGGTATCACCGGGATGCGCACGACCTGGGAGGTGCAGGTCGACGACCAGCCTGATGCCCCGCGCTGGGCGGAGCTCCTCAAGGAACTCCCCTGGGACCAAGTCGAGCACCGCGCCCCACAGCCCGACCGCTACGTCTACCGCATCCGCTGCGAATTACACGACGTGATTCTCGGGGAACCGGAGCTGAAGGGGATGTGGCGCGAACTCGTCGACCGCGTCCGGGCGGTGAACGAGCGCCATTGACCGGGCCCGTTCACCGCACGTGCCCCCGGGGACCTGTCAGCGCGCCTGCCGGTCGTCCATTCGTGCCAGAAGCGCCCGCGCATAAGCGTCAGCGGGATCGGCCGCAGCGAAGCCACGTTTCACCCCGTCGATGTCCAGCTCCACCCGATACTCCGACTCCGAGACGCGCCGAAGGGATCGGAACGCGTCACCAAGTCGCTCCCGAAGCTGGTCCTCACGAGGCAGCCAGAGTGCGTGTTCCAATGCCAGCGAGTCCAGCGCCCACTCCGTCGTTCCGTTGAAACCGAGGATGGTTCCGGTGTCGAATTCGTGGGGCTCAATGGTCATGTCGCTGACGGTGAAGACATCGCCCTCAAAATCCGGTCGGTCGATGCGGAATGAGTCCCCGGAAGCCGGGTGCCAGGCCAGCCCGTTCGCCTGAAGGGCATGCGCGAGCTCTGACGAGATCATGCCAGAGGTCAGCTGACGCCGAGCAGATCGATGACGAAGATCAGCGTCTTGCCCGCCAGGCGGTGGCCTGATCCGGCAGGACCATAGGCCAGGTGTGGGGGCACCACGAGCTTGCGCCTTCCGCCGACCTTCATCCCGGGGATCCCCTGCTGCCAGCCGGCGATGAGTGAGCCGAGCGGGAAATTGATCGACTGCCCCCGGTTCCATGAGGAATCGAACTCCTCACCCGAGTCGTACTCCACCCCCAGGTAGTGCACGTCGACGGTAGCGCCGGAGTTCGCCTCCACACCTTCCCCGGTGACAATGTCGGAAATTTCCAGGTCGGTGGGCGCCGGGCCTTCGGGGAACTCGAGTTCTGGCTTTGCATTGAGATCGGTCATGTTCCCATCCAAGCTGATTCCCGTCCTGATTGCACATACAGCAATTCGCTCTTGCGTATTCGAGGCTCCCGGTGCAGTCTGTTAACAAGAAAAGCTCGTCGCACCGGGAGCGTTGGCGGCAGTGCCCCACCACCGGTCGACGAGTTTTTTCTGCCCTCCGTGAGGCGTCAGCTCAGCACTTCGGCCCGGTCTGCGACAACCCGCCGCAGCAGTTGCGACTCATCTGCGCGGTCGACAAGGCCCGCACGCCCGGTAAGCGCACGCTGGCGTGCGAATGCAAGACGGGTGGCGTCGGTGGTGAACCTGCGCATCGCGTCTCGCTTCGTTCCGGGCTGAGTGCGTGCCCATGCCCGAGCCTGGCGCCGCCCGGCCGGAGTTGCCAGCATTTCGACCTCGCCCGGACTGAACCAGCCCGCTGCCGCATATTCACCCAGCCGCGCCCTGGTCAGAGCCACTTCGTGCCGCCGCAACGCGGCCACCACGAGAATGGTCGCAACAAAAAGCGGCACCTGGACGGTGAAGTAATAGAGAATGAGCGACGACTCGCCCACCAGCACGGAGAACGCACCGTTCCACAGCGCATGCAGAAGTGCAGCGGGAATCAGCCCGAGCAGGTAGTAGCGAATTCCCCCCAACCCCCTCGTTCGCTGAGCGGCGAGACCGAGCGCGAACCCGGTGCAGGCTGTGAACATGACATGGGCGAACGGTGAGAAAATCCCCCTCACGATGAAGGTCATCCCCAGGCTGCCCCCGCCACCCTCGATCAAGGCGACACCGAAGTACTGGATGTTTTCGGTGAAGGCGAATCCGGCGGCGATCGTCGCTGCGTAGACGACGCCGTCGATAGGACCGTCGAAGTGCCTGCGCATCGCCCAGAACAAGATGAGGATTCCGAACCCCTTGGCTGCCTCCTCCACCAGCGGGGCTTGAACGACGGCGGAGAGGAACTCATTCCCCGTGGGTGTTCCTCCGCCCGCGAGGACGGCCAGCTGAAGCCCGAGGTCGAAGATGAGGGCCGTCGCGACGGAAACCCCTGCACCCCAGAGGAAGGCGAACCACAGTGCCGGCCGCGGCTCCGGTTCCCACCTGTCGACCCACCGCACGGCCAGCAGCACCGCTCCGAGCGGAATGAGCGCGAGCACCAGGCTCACGATCAAGCCCGTGGCGCCGAGGAAGGTGGCCAAGTAGACGAGCACGACGAGCAGCGCCAGCACCCCGAAGACGATTCCCGCGATGGCGAGCAGGATCCGCGCGGCACCGGACTGCCGGACCGGGCCCGTCCACACCGGCTGCACGGCGTGCGGCGTGGGCTGAACAGGCTGAGCGGACTGGGAAGGTTCAGTGCCGGCACCCTGCCCGAACACAGAGTCAAAAGTCATGCCTGACAGGATAAGGGCGCTGCGCGCTGGTTGGAGGTCAGGACGCGAACATGGTGCCGGGGTTGAGAATCCCGGCCGGGTCGAATACCGCCTTCAATTGCCGCTGAATTCGATAGCTCGTGTCGCCGAGCTCATCGGCGAGCCAGCGACGCTTCAGGACGCCGACGCCGTGTTCGCCGGTGAGAGTCCCACCGAGCTCGAGTGCGGCACGGAACAACTCATCGGCCGCGGCCCAGATCTCCTCCGGCACGAACGGCGCATCGACCGCCCTGTCCGGGTCGGACCGGATCACGAAGTTCGGATGCAGATTGCCGTCACCGGCGTGCGCGACCGTGGGGATCGGCACACCGGTCTTGAGGCTGATCCGGCTGATCACCTCGAACATCTCGGCCATACGGGAGCGGGGCACCGACACATCCTCGATGAGAACGTCGCCCTGGGCGGCAAGCGCCGGGTGCATGGCACGGCGGATTGCGAGCAGCCGTTCCCCCGATTCGGGATCGGTCGAGAGGCGAACCTCCCCGCCCAACGCCTGGAGCACCGGAACCGCTGCTTCGGCCTCGGCTGCAGCTGCGGGACCGTCGGTTTGGATGAGGAGGAAGGCTCCCTTCCCGAGCGGCAGCCCGGCGGAGCCCGTTGGGCCCAAGTAGGCGGCGATGGCGGTGAGTGCGACGGGGTCGATGATCTCCATCACCGCTGGACGTAGGCGGGAAGCCGTCAAAGCAGCAGATGCGCGTGCCGCCGCCCGCACGCCAGGGAAGACTGCCCCGATCGTGACGACCTCACCCGGGGTGACCGGACGCACCCGTACGGTCGCCTCCACGATGACGCCGAGGGTCCCCTCCGAGCCAGTGAGGAGGGCGGTGAGATCGTACCCTGTGACCCCTTTGACGGTGCGGTGACCCGTCTCGAGGAGGCGACCGTCCGCAAGAACGACCTTCAACCCCAGCACCGCGTCCCGGGTCACGCCGTACTTTGCACACAGCAAGCCCCCGGCGTTCGTGGCGATATTGCCGCCGACCGAGGAGATCGCCTTGCTGGCCGGGTCGGGCGCGAACCAGAGGCCGTGTGCAGCGAGCGCATCGTTCAGGTCCTGGTTGATGACTCCCGGCTCAACAACCGCCAGTTCGTCTTCGGGATGGATCTCCAGGATCCGGTTCATGCGAGCCACACTCAGAACTATCGTGCCCCCGCTGCCGCAGGCGCCGCCGGCGAGACCTGTGCCGGCGCCGCGGGTGACGACCGGGACGTTGAATTCCGTCGCTATTCGAAGCGTCGCCTGCACATCGGCGATGGACGTCGCATGCACCAGGGCCAATGGGGTTCCCTCAGCCACCCAACCCGAACTGTCGACGCGGGTCGCAGCGAGCGCTGCGGGTTCCGTGGTCACTGCAGCGCCCAGAGCGGCCTGCAGCCTGACGAGTGCACCCATGGTCCCCATCCTCCCGGCTGTCCACCGTCCAGCCGATCTCAGGCTAGCGCGCCTCTCGTGTCCGATTCCCGCTAGGGGATGAGCTCGGTCGATGCCAGGCTGATCCTGTGGCAACACCACGAAACCCTCGTCCCGCCCTGCCGGACCCGCTGTTTGATGAGCGCTATCGGGCTATGTCCTCCCGGGACGCCAGATTCGACGGACAGTTCATCACGGGCGTGCACTCGACCGGCATCTACTGCCGGCCGAGCTGTCCAGCGGCCACACCGAAGCCGTCGAACGTCTCGTTCTACCTCACCCCCGGCGCTGCACACGAGGCTGGCCTGCGAGCCTGCAAGCGCTGCCTGCCCGACGCCGTCCCCGGCTCCCCCGAGTGGAACATCCGGGACGACCTCGCCGCACGGGCGATGCGGTTGATCGCCGACGGCACCGTTGAGCGGGAAGGAATTCCCGGGTTGGCGAGCCGGCTGGGGTACACGCCGCGCCACCTCACCCGTGCACTGACGACGGAGCTGGGGGCGGGGCCTTTGGCTCTCGCTCGTGCCCACCGGGCACAGACCGCCCGAGCGCTGCTCCTGAGCACAGCGCTGCCGATCACCGAGGTCGCTTATGCTGCCGGGTTCGGCAGTGTCCGCCAGTTCAACGACACCATCGCGGCCGTGTACGGATGCACCCCGTCACAGTTGAGGACGATCGGGGCCTGGACCCCGCCCTCAGCCGGGACCGGAGCCGGAGCCGGCCACATTTCCGCGGCATCCAGCGGCGACGGCGTGCCGGTAGCCCGGTCGACGGCGCTCACTCTCCATCTACCGACACGGGCGCCGTTCGACGGGCACGGCCTGCTCGCTTTCCTCGGCGCCCGAACAGTGACCGGCGTCGAGGTGGGAACCGCTGACTCCTATTCCCGCACGCTGCGTCTCCCCCACGGTCAGGCGTTCCTCGAGTTGCGCCTGGCCGGAACGGTAGCGTCGCCCCATGTCGTGTGCGCGGCTCGCCTGACGAATCTTGCGGACCTCGCACCGTTGGTGAGCCGCGTTCGCCGATTGCTCGACCTCGACGCGGATGCAGAAGCCATCGACCTGGCTCTATCTGCTGACCCTGGCTTGGCCGTGGCGGTCCGGGCCGTTCCCGGAATCCGAGTGCCGGGCAGTCTCGATCCCCAAGAGACCCTCTTCCGAGCCCTGATCGGCCAGCAGATCTCGGTCGCCGCCGCCCGAACTACTCTCGGTCGCCTCGCCACCGACCTCGGTGAACGGGTTCCTTCGAACCTCGACAACGGCGATCACCGGCTGCTGTTCCCGTCCGCGGCGAGCATCGCGGCGAATGGTCGTGACGTGCTGCGAGGCCCGGCCGCGCGTATCGACGCCATCATCGGCGTCGCCGAGGCGCTGTCCACCGGTGAGCTGGTGCTCGATGTCGGAGACACGCGACAGCAACTTGAGTCGCGACTCACCGCGCTGCCCGGCATCGGAGCGTGGACAGCCGGGTACGTGGCCATGCGCGTGTTGGGAAGCCCCGACATCCTGCTGACCGCTGACCTCGCCCTCCGGGCAGGCGCCCGACGGATGCTGCTGCCGGCAGAGCCGCGCGCCCTCGCTGCACGCGGGGCGTTCTGGGCGCCGTGGCGAAGCTACGCAGGGATGCACCTGTGGCGGGCGGCGGCACGACCCGCACAACCGCAGCTTGGCACCGGCGCTTCCGCCCAACTGGGCGGAAAGCACTCGACGGCCGGATAACCTAGGAGAGTGAAGTTCGCCCATCTCAGAGTCGAAGGCTCCTCGACACCCCGGCTTGCGGTGATCTCCCAAGATTCGGCGCTCTTCCTCGACGAGGTCATGGACGATGCGCCGCGGGACCTTCAGGACATGATCGAACGTGGCTCCGCCGAAATGGACCGGGTGAGAGCGATGAGCACTCATGCGGCGTCCCACGGCACGAGCTCCACCCCCATTGATGACCTGCGGCACTCCTCGGCTGTGCTTCGGCCGCCGCAGATCATCGCCATCGGTGCCAACTATGCGGCCCACGCATCCGAGCTGAAGCTGCGCACGGAGACCGCGGCCACGGTGTTCTCCCTTTGGCCCAATTCGCTCACCGGACACGATGCCACCGTGACCTGGCCGTCCGACCTCACCAGTCAAGTCGACTACGAGGCCGAACTGGGCGTGATCATTGGGCGTCCTGCTCGGAACGTCTCGGTGCAGAAGGCCCTGGACTACGTGTTCGGTTACACAGTCGTCAACGACATCACGGCGCGGGACCTGCAGTTCTCGGAAGCACAATGGTCCCGGTGCAAGTCGTTCGACGGGTTCACTCCGACAGGCCCGGTGGTCGTCACAGCCGACGAGATCGGCGATCCCCAGGATGTGTGGCTGACAACGCATGTCGACGGTCGCATCCTCCAAGACGCTTCCAGTGGAGACATGGTGCGCACAGTGGCCGAGATCATCTCCTACCTCTCGAAGACATCGACTCTGTTGCCCGGAACGCTGATCTCCACCGGCAGCCCCGGCGGGGCCGGCTACAGCCGCAAACCGCCGGTGTTCCTCCGAAACGGGTCGACGGTCACCGTGGCGATCGACAAGATCGGCTACCTCACCACCCACTGCCGCGAAATCTGAGTCACAGCGGGCTACCGGGCTCAGCAATCACCAGACGAGCGATCTACTCGATGATCGGGATCGCGCTCGACACGGTGGGGACAGTCACGTCCGCACCGGACAGGCGTGCCGGTTCAAGCTCGCGCATCACGTCTTCGCGCGTCATGAGCCTGGCCTCGACTACGAGGTCGGCGACGTTGCGGCCGGTGAGTAGGGCAGTCTTCGCCAAGGCCGATGCGGCCGAGTAGCCGATGTGCGGAATGAGCGCGGTAATCACGCCGACGCTGGAACCGACCATGGCGGCAAGGCGCTCCTCATTCGCAGTGATCCCATCCACGCAGTTGATTCGGAGTGTCCACATCGCCTGGGTCATCCAGGCGAGGCTCTGCAACAGTGAATGCGCAATGACCGGCTCGAACGCATTGAGCTGAAGCTGTCCGGCCTCCGCTGCCATCGTGACAGTGACATCGGTTCCCGCGACCTGGAATGCCACCTGGTTGACCACCTCGGGGATCACAGGGTTGACTTTCCCGGGCATGATGCTCGATCCAGCCTGACGGGGAGGGAGGTTAATCTCCCCGAAACCCGCCTGGGGGCCCGAGGAGAGCAGCCGGAGGTCGTTGCAGATCTTCGAGAGCTTTATGGCACTGCGTTTCAAGTTGCCGCTGAACGACATGAAGCTGCCGGCATCGCTGGTGGACTCGATGAGGTCGGGGGCGCCTTCAAGCTTCAGCCCGGTGATCTCATTCAGGTGTCGGATGGCTGCGGCGGCGTAACCGGGGTCCGCCGTAATTCCCGTTCCGATGGCTGTGGCACCGAGATTGATCTCCGACAGTAACCAGACCGTCTCGGTGAGGCGGTCGTAGTCTTCGCCGAGCGTCGTAGCAAAACCGTGGAACTCCTGGCCCAGGGTCATGGGAACCGCATCCTGCAGCTGGGTACGGCCTACCTTCAGGACGTGCTTGAATTCGACGCCCTTTGCCGCGAACGAACCTTCCAGTGCCTTGAGTTCCCGAAGCAGGTGCTGCAGGGAGAAGGTCAGCGCGATCTTGATGGCTGTCGGGTAGGTATCGTTCGTGGACTGGCTGCGGTTGACGTGGTCGATGGGGCTGAGGATGTCATAGCGTCCCTTGTCGTACCCGGCGTGCTCGAGCGCGAGGTTACAGATCACCTCATTAGCGTTCATGTTCGTCGAGGTACCGGCCCCACCTTGGATCACGCCGACGACGAACTGCTCGTGGAACCTGCCATCGATGATCTCCTGGCATGCCGCGTCGATCCAACCCGCTTTGTCGCGCGAGAGGGACCCCACTTCCTTATTGGCCCGCGCGCAGGCCTGCTTGACTGAGGCGAGTGCCACGATGAAGTCCGGGTAGACGGATATGGGGCGCTTGGCGATCGGGAAGTTGTCCATCGCCCGGCGAGTGTGGACACCCCAATACGCATCGATGGGAACCTCAAGGGGCCCCAGTGAATCGCTCTCGATGCGGACGTCCGCGGTGGGCACGATCACTGCCTCCTCTCCCGGGCGCGTGAGGCTCTCGGTCGGTTCAAAGGTGGCTCGCTGGGTTTCGGACACGCTGCTTGACACTGAGGCTCCATTGCCGCGGGTGATGGAGCTCGTGGCTCCTTGCGGTTTCACTCTATCGCGGGCTGCGCGCAGGAAACTGGATGCAAACGCAGCCAACCCCGCTTGCGGGCGCGAGGGCGCATGCAATTGTCTTCCTCCGCCGCTTGTGCGCACTCAGCAGTGATGCCGTCCGCTCGACAATCGGTAGAGTGAGCCTCGGGGTGAGGCAGCATGTCGACAATCTATGAGGTGGCCACGCTCGCAGGCGTCTCGCCGGCAACCGTATCCCGTGTCCTGAACGGCGCTGCCGTGTCTGCAGACAAGGCAGATCGAGTGCGTGCAGCGGCTGAGAGCCTTTCCTTCACGCCGAACCGCACTGCACGAACGCTCCGACGCCAGAACTCCGAGGTCATCGCCCTCGTGATTCCCGACATCGAGAACCCCTTCTTCACGTCCATGGCACGCGGCGTGGAAGACATTGCACAGGAGGCGGGCTACTCGGTCGTGCTCTGCAACACGGATGAGGATGCCGAGAAGGAAGCCCGATACCTCGGCATCGCTGTCTCCGAGAACATGGCCGGCATCATCCTCGCCACCGCCAGCGACAACGTTGATCTCAGCGGTCTCCTGCGACGCAACCGGCCCGTTGTGGCAGTAGACCGTGGACCGCACGGATTCGACATGGACGCCGTGTTGGTGGACAACCTGTCCGGGGGGCGGGACGCGACACGGGCTCTTGTTGAGCAGGGCTTTCGTCGGATTGCCTGCATAACCGGTCCGCACAGTGTCGAGACCGCCGAGTTGCGAGCTGACGGCTGGCGACAGGTTGTGGGAGGAACCCAGGCTGAACAAGAGCCGTATCTTCGCTATGCCGACTTCCGCGTCGAAGGCGGGCGCCGCGCCATGGCGGATCTCCTCGCGCTCTCCGAGCCGCCCGATGCGGTCTTCATCGCGAACAACCTCATGAGCGTGGGAGCGCTGCAGGTGCTCATCGAGCAAGGCCGAACTCCCCCGCAGGTCGGCGTCGCCAGCTTCGGGGACCTGCCTTTCCCCACTCTTGCTCCGATCGGCATAACGGTCGTACACCTGCCTGCCCGCAACTTGGGCGTGACGGCGGCTCGGTTACTTCTTGAGCGGATCGGCGGGGATCGCAGACCTGCCCGCACCGTGGTTCTGCCGAACGAAATAGAGGAGCCAGACGCGGCTTCCTTGAATATGAAATCGATTTCTGCGACGCTGGTCGGATCCCCATCCACCCCGGAAAGAGGTCCACACGCATGACCAGCTACACCCTGCCCGCCCCGCTGGCGAAGACGCCAGCACCCGCCAAGACACTGTTCACCGTGGCCAGCGGTGATCTTCGTGCCATCGCGAACGAGAAGTGCTGGCCCACCCAGCAGCAGCTGGAGACTGACTTCGCCGCGGCCGTGAACCGCCTGGGTTGGGAGGTGCAGCGAGGCCATGCAGTCGATGAAGCGAAAGGACATGGCTTCATCGACAGTCAGCGTGCGGGCATCGAGGTGTTCAAGACGATCCCCGACGACGCCCCCATCGTCGTCGTCGAAGCCGTGTGGCAGTACAGTCACCATGTTCTGGCCGGTCTTCGCACGCACAAGGGACCGATCCTCGTCGTAGCGAACTGGGCCGGTGACTTTCCTGGGCTCGTCGGCCTTCTGAACCTCACAGGAAGCTTGACCAAGGCGCAAATCACCTATTCATCGCTTTGGAGCAAGGACTTCACCGACGAGTGGGCGCGGGAGCATCTGCAGACATGGCTCGACACTGGTGTGATCGAACACGATCAGAGCCACGTGCGCGACCTACCGGGGCTCGACAGGGACTCGCCCGAGGTTCAACTCGGGACTGCGCTGGCTCGCCAGCTGCAGCAGGAGAAGGCGATCATCGGCGTCTTCGATGAGGGCTGCATGGGCATGTACAACGCCATCATCGATGACGAACTCCTGAACCCGCTCGGAATCTACAAGGAACGGCTCTCGCAGAGTGCCCTGTTCGCGGAGATGAACCGGGTCACCGACGACGAGGCGGACCAGGCCAAGGCATGGCTCGACGGCGTGGGGTTCACGTTCCACTTTGGCGAGGACGAAGCCAGCGATCTGACCCCGGCGCAGGTGCGGAGCCAGCTGAAGATGTACATCGCCGCGGTTCGAATGTCCGACGCATTCGGCCTCGACGCTGTGGGTATCCAGTACCAGCAGGGCCTGAAAGACCTGGTGCCCGCCAGTGACCTCGCTGAGGGACTCCTCAACAACGTCGAACGCCCCCCGGTATTCTCCGACGGTGGACGGGAGCTCTACGCCGGCAAGGCCCTCCCCCACTTCAACGAGGTGGACGAGGGAGTGGCTGTGGACGCACTGGTCACCAACCGCATCTGGACTGCCATGGGCCTTGACCCCGCCAACACGTTGCATGACGTGCGCTGGGGCGAGGAGTATGACGGCGAGTTCGTCTGGGTGTTCGAGATCTCAGGGTCGGTCCCGGCGTCGCACAACGGCGGATACGACAAGAGCTACAGCATGCGCCAGCCCGCTATGTTCTTCCCCCTCGGCGGCGGCACCCTGTCAGGCGTGTCGAAGGCGGGCGAGATCGTCTGGTCGAGAGTATTCATCTTGGATGGCGTGTTGCACGTCGATCTCGGACGCGGGCACGTTGTCGAACTGCCTGCCGAGGAAACCCAGCGCCGGCTCGACGCCACCGACCCGCAGTGGCCAATCATGCATGCCGTCCTTGACGGCGTGTCCAGGGACCAGCTGATGGCGCGCCATAAGGCCAACCACGTCCAGGTGGTTTATGCGCCGGACGTCGACACCGCCGACAAGGCCCTCGTGGCCAAGGCGGCGTTGTTCCACGAACTCGGGGTGCTGGTGCACCTCTGCGGGGACGTCTCCTTGTAGGCCACTGTCGCAGCACCCCACGCAGTGATGATGCTGTCCTTCCCGATCGGGAAGGACGGGAAGGACAGCATCATCACTTACGACGACCCGGACTACCGGATGGGCTCATCAGTCCCGTCCACCGCAAGGAGTTCCTCCTCCACGGCGCCACCGTAGCCGTCGGCCTGCGGGTTGCCATGCAGCCCCCCGGAGACCGCGTACTCCTCCTCGGGAGAGAGCACGAGGCGGTTCCGACCCCAGGCCGCAAACCCGATCAGCATGACCACGTAGACCGCTGCGATCGCGATAATCGCGGGCTGAAAGGCCTCATTGAGCAGGAAACCCACGAAGATCGCCGCGGACAGCACAGCTGCGATGACTGCACCGGGTACGCCCCAAGGGCTCAGATATGGGCGACGTGCGTTGGGGTACTTCCGGCGCAAGATGACGAATGCGATCATCTGCATAAGGTACGCGAGCACGGCACCCCAAACGGCGATGTTCAAGACGATTGCCCCGGCCACCGCTCCGGCGCCGGTCGCGTCGAGGCTGCTGAGCACGTCCACCACGATGAGCGCGACGAATCCGATGGCGGCTCCCGCGACCAGGGCGACCCACGGAGTGTGCCGTTTTCCCGTCAGCGAGAGAAACTTCGGGTAGTACCCGGCGCGGGAGAGCGAGTACATGTTGCGTCCATAGGCGAACATGATGCCCTGAAGCGAGGCGAACAGCCCGATCAGAGCGAACAGGGCCAGTACGGCGGCAAGGTCGTCGCCCACGATGACCCGGAACCCGTCGAGCAGGGGTTCGCCGGCGGTTCCGGTTGCCTCAGCACCCACGATCCCTGTGTTCAGGAAGAGCACGAGCAATCCGGTGGCGATCAGGGTGCCGCGGGCCCAGAGTCCCGCGCGAGGAATGTCCCTCACCGGGTCGTGGGACTCCTCCGCGGCCAGAGGTAGTTCTTCGATGCCGAGGAAGAACCACATCGCGAACGGCAATGCGAACAGGATCGGCAGGACACCGTGCGGCAGGAATGCGCTCTGGCCGGCATCCGGTGCGATGTCGAACAGCTTGTCCCAGCTGAACGCGCCCGACATGAGCGCCATGACGGAGAAGACCACGAGGATGGCGATGGAGATGATGGAGACCACGATTGCAAACTTGAAGGAGATGTTCGCTCCGGCGGCGTTGAGCGCGATGAAGATCACATAGAGGATCAGCCACCACATCCACGGCGCCATGGAGAATCCGAGGAGCTCGCGGGTGATCCCGTCAGCGTAGGACGCGGAGAAGAACACGATCACCGCCGTGGTGGCTACGTACTCTATGGTTTCGGCCAGGCCGGTGACGAATCCTCCCCACGGGCCCATCGCCGCGCGGGAGAACGAGTAGGCACCGCCTGTGTGCGGCATGGCCGACGCCATCTCACCGATGGAGAAGATCATCCCGTAGTACATCAGGACGAGCAGTGCGAACGCGATCAGCATGCCACCGAAGCCGGCAGCGTCGATCCCGAAGTTCCAACCGGAGAAGTCGCCGCTGATGACCGCAGCAACGGCCAGCCCCCACAATCCCCAAACCCCGGCTGAACGCTTCAGCCTGCGCTTTTCGAAGTATCCCTCGTTCGCCGTCGTATACGTCACTCCAGAGACTCGGAGCGTGTCCTTTGCCATCTCGATTCCTTTACGATCCGGTGCGAGCGCTCGCAAGACCAGCACACGCAGCACTGTGACATCCTGCGCATGACTATAGGGGCACCAATGGCGCGATGTAACCACCTTTGCAGTAAATAAGCGCTGCTCGAAGGGGTGCGACCAGCTACTTCGCATCCCTGCCACTCATTCTGCTGTGATGTAATGGTCTGCCATAGACATATATGGCGATCTCTCGTTGAGGAGAAGTTGATGACGGCACCTTCCGGATATCTCACGATCGAGGCACTGACCTCACTCGTGGCCGACGGCGAGATCGACACCGTCATCGTGGCCTTCACTGATATGCAGGGCCGGCTGGTCGGCAAGCGGGTGTCGGCCCGCCTCTTCCTGGAAGACGTCGGCACGCACGGGGCGGAATGCTGCAACTACCTCCTCGCGGTCGACGTGGACATGAACACCGTTGACGGGTACCGCATGTCCAGCTGGTCTCGGGGATACGGCGATATGGCGATGATCCCCGACCTCGCAACCCTCCGAAAAGCCCCGTGGCTCCCCGGTGCCGCCTTCGTGACGGCTGACCTCCACTGGCTCGATGAGTCACCGGTTGTAGCGTCACCACGCCAGATCCTCGCGGCACAACTCGACCGCCTCGCCGAGCGGGGACTGGTCCCCTACGTCGCAACCGAGCTCGAGTTCCTCGTCTTCGAGGACGGCTATCGCGACGCCTGGAAGAAGGGATACCGGGATCTCACACCGGCCAGTGATTACAACATCGACTATGCACTGCTCGCCTCTACCCGGATGGAGCCGCTGCTCCGAGAGATCCGACTGGCAATGGACGGCGCCGGCATGTACTGCGAGGGCGTCAAGGGCGAATGCAACCTGGGACAGCAAGAGATTGCCTTCCGCTATGACACCGCGATGGTGACCTGCGACAACCACTCGATTTACAAGAACGGCGCCAAGGAGATCGCGGATGCCCACGGCAAGAGCCTCACCTTCATGGCGAAGTTCAACGAGCGTGAGGGCAACAGCTGCCACATCCACATCAGCCTTCGCGGTCCCGACGGCTCGGCGGTCTTCGCGGATAAGGACTCCGAGCACGGGATGTCGAAACTCTTCCGGCATTTCCTCGCCGGCCAGCTCGCCGTCATGCGAGAACTGACCCTTTTCTCCGCCCCCAACATCAACTCCTACAAGCGCTACGTGGAGGGCAGCTTCGCCCCCACCGCTATTGCATGGGGCCTGGACAACCGCACCTGTGCCCTCCGCATAGTGGGCGAAGGCCATGGAATGCGGGTGGAGAACCGAGTTCCCGGTGGTGACGTGAACCAATACCTGGCGGTCGCTGCCCTCATCGCCGCCGGACTTCACGGCATCGACAACGAGCTCGAACTCGGGCCTGCTTGTGAAGGAAACGCCTACACCAGCGACGTTCCGCGCGTGCCGGCGACCCTGCGCGAGTCGGCTGACCTCTTCGCCTCGTCGAGCATCGCACGGCATGCCTTCGGAGACGAAGTCGTCGAGCACTACCTCAACAATGCGCGGGTCGAACTCGCCGCCTATGATGCCGCAGTGACCGACTGGGAGAGGATTCGAGGGTTTGAACGCCTCTGACGCAGCTCATGGCACAGCCACCAGATCGCCGGTCAGGCGCCGACCGGTCATCGGACTCACCACCTACCTCGAACAGGCCCAAACCGGGGTCTGGAATGTTCCAGCTTCCTTCCTGCCGAAGGCCTACTTCGACGCCGTCACGCGGGCGGGAGGGATTGCCGTGCTCCTGCCACCCCAGCCAGTTGACCGGGAGATCGCCGACCGGGTACTCGATGGGCTCGACGGACTGATCATCACCGGCGGCAAAGACGTCGACCCAGCCAGGTACGGGGCGCCTGCGCACCTCGCTACGGACGAACCGCGACTCGATCGCGACGCCTGGGAGCACGAACTGCTCACCCGCGCGCTCGAGCGCGAACTGCCCTTCCTCGGTATCTGCCGGGGGGCGCAAGTGCTCAACGTCGCGCTCGGCGGCACCCTGCACCAACACCTCCCCGATCTCGTCGGAAGCACTACCTACCAGGCGGGTGGCGGTGTGTTCAACGTGGTCGCCTTCGATGTCGTCCGAGAGTCGAGGCTGCACAGCATCCTCGAGGGATCGCCCAAACCGATGCGCGTTCCTGTCTACCATCACCAGGCGATCGACCGGCTCGGCGAGAGGCTGATGGTTACGGCCAGGACCGACGAGGGGATCATCGAAGCCGTGGAACTCGAGGGCGGGCCGTTCGCGCTCGCCGTGCAGTGGCACCCCGAGGAATCCACCGAGGACCTGCGACTGTTTGAAGGCCTGGTCGATGCGGCTCGGCAGTACCGGGAGGAACACTCGTGAGCAGCTACACCGTCATCAACCCGGCCGACGAGAGTGAGGTGTCGACCGTCGAACTGGTGGATGCCCAGGCCACGGACGAGGCCGTCACGCGCGCGGTCGCGGCACAGAAGTCCTGGGCGCGGGTGTCCCCCGCGGACAAGGGGACACTCCTCCGCCGGTTCGCTGAGGCCGTGGATGGCGATCTGGAGAACCTTGCCACCACGGAGATGCGCAACTCCGGGCACCCGATCACGCAGGCCCGCTGGGAGGCCGGTCACGTGCGTGACGTCCTCAACTACTACGCCGCAGCACCGGAACGTCTCTTCGGCCGTCAGATTCCGGTAGCCGGGGGCCTTGACGTTACCTTTCACGAGCCGATCGGCGTCGTCGGGGTGATCACCCCATGGAACTTCCCGATGACCATCGCTGCCTGGGGTTTCGCCCCAGCGCTGGCAGCGGGAAATGCTGTGCTGCTCAAGCCCGCCGAGTGGACGCCGCTCACGAGCATCCGTCTCGGCGAGCTCGCGCTCGAGGCCGGCCTTCCCGAGGGGCTGTTCCAAGTACTCCCCGGGCACGGTTCGATTGTCGGTGAACGATTCGTCACAAATCCCGGTGTGCGCAAGGTGGTGTTCACCGGCTCGACCGTCGTGGGCAAACGGATTATGGCGGGCTGCGCCGACCAGGTCAAACGGGTCACCCTGGAGCTCGGCGGCAAGAGCGCCAACATCGTCTTCGCCGATGCCGACCTGGAGAAGGCTGCGGCCGCTGCCCCGTACGGCGTCTTCGAGAACGCCGGCCAGGACTGTTGTGCGCGCAGCCGGATCCTGGTCGAGCGCAGCGCCTACGAACGCTTCATGGAACTCCTCGAACCAGCTGTGGCAGCGGTGCGAGTCGGGGACCCGGGCGACGAGGGCACCGAGATGGGACCGCTCGTCTCAGCCGAGCACCACACCGCCGTATCGGCGTACGTTCCCGACGACTCCCAGGTCGCCTTCCGAGGGACGGCGCCCGAGGGACCGGGATACTGGTTCGCGCCGACAGTCTTGGTGCCCAGCTCACGCACCGACCGGGTTGTGACCGACGAGATCTTCGGACCCGTCGTCGCCGTCCTTCCCTTCGATGACGAGGAGGACGCCCTCACGCTTGCCAACGCCACCGTCTTCGGCCTCTCAGGTTCGATATGGACGCGCGACGTCGGTCGTGCCATCCGGGTTGCACGGTCGGTAGACGCTGGCAACCTCTCGGTGAATTCGCATTCTTCGGTGCGCTATTCCACCCCTTTCGGCGGTTTCAAACAGTCCGGCCTCGGGCGGGAACTGGGACCGGATGCTCCTCTGAGCTTCACCGAGACCAAGAACGTCTTCCTCGCAGTCGAGTAGCCGGGATGAGCCCAGACACCACAACGAACCCAGACATCAGGAACATCAGGAACATCAAGGAGCCCTCGTGAGCAGCAGCATTACCCCGATCGACCTCACCCAGCGCCTCGCCGGGAAGGTCGCCGTCATCACCGGCGGCGCCAGCGGCATCGGTCTGGCCTCGGCGAAGCGGTTCGCGGCGGAGGGCGCCACCGTCGTCATCGGGGACCTCGACGAGGCCTCGGGTACCGCGGCCGCTGAGCTTGTCGGCGGACTTTTCGTTAAGGTCGATGTCACCGATGAGGAGGAGGTGAACGCGCTCTTCGACACGGCAGCCGCGACGTACGGCTCAGTGGACGTGGCGTTCAACAACGCAGGCATCTCTCCACCGGATGACGACTCGATCGAGACGACGGAGCTGCCGGCGTGGCAGAAAGTACAGGACGTGAACCTGAAATCGGTGTACCTCTGCTCCCGCGCGGCCCTCCGCCACATGGTCGGGCAGGGGAAGGGATCGATCATCAACACGGCTTCGTTCGTCGCCGTCCTCGGCTCGGCGACGAGCCAAATTTCCTATACCGCTTCGAAGGGCGGCGTGCTCGCCATGAGCCGCGAGCTTGGCGTGCAGTTTGCCCGGCAGGGTATCCGCGTGAACGCGCTCTGCCCAGGGCCGGTCAACACCCCCCTCCTTCAGGAGCTTTTCGCAAAGGACCCAGAGCGCGCGCAGCGCAGACTCATCCACATCCCGGTTGGACGCTTCGCCGAGCCCGAGGAGCTCGCAGCCGCGGTCGCGTTCCTGGCCAGCGACGATTCCTCGTTCATCACCGGCTCCACCTTCCTCGTCGACGGTGGAATCAGCTCCGCCTACGTCACTCCGGCCCGATGAACGAGGATCAGCCCAACATCAGCTCCGAATTGCTGCTGCGCCGCGCACGCGGGGGCAACGCGTTCGAGGAGACGGTCCAGCGCCTGCTGCAGACCGTGCGCCTCGGATTCATCGCACCCGGTGACCGGCTGCCGCCGGAACGCGAACTCGCAGCCATGCTCGCGGTCAGCCGGGACACCCTGCGGGACGCCATCGCCTCGCTCGCCGAGGCCGGCTACCTGGTTGCTCGACGGGGGCGATACGGCGGAACCTTCGTTGCCGAGAACCAGCCCGTTCACACGGTGGCGGTGAGCGCAAGCGGAGAACTGCTCCCTCACCGCGCATTCACGCCCGAAGAGATCGAGGACACGCTTGTCCTGCGCGAGATCCTCGAGATGGGGGCCGCTCGGAAGGCAGCCGACCGCGCTCTCTCACCGGGCGAACGGGAGACGCTCTGGACGCGATTGCAGGAATCCCGCGAGGCGTCGGGCACCGACTACCGTCGCCTGGATTCACGGCTTCACCTCACCATCGCCGAGTTGGCCGGCTCTGCCTCGCTGGTACCGCTCGTGGCCGAAGTTCGCATGCGGGTGAACGAGCTGCTCGACGGTATCCCCTCCCTCGGCCCGAATATCAGCCACTCCGACGAACAACATGAGCGGGTCGTCGCCGCGATCCTCACGGGCAGGTCAGAAGTGGCCGCCGAGGCAATGAGGGAGCACGTTGCAGGGTCCGCCGCGCTTCTTCGGGGATTCTTGAACTAGGGCGCGGGCACGAAGCGCCCCTCCCGGTTATGGGAGGGGCGCTTCTCACTGGTGTCGGCGGCCACTCGGGTGGTCGCCGCTGCTATAGAAACGCGACCGTTATGCTCCGGGACCGCGCCGGAGAACCCTAGGAGCCGAGGAGGGTTTCGATCGGCCCGCGCACGAAGTAGACCAGGAAGCCCACTGCGACGACCCAGAGCAGTGGGCTGATCCCGCGCGCCTTGCCCGACAACGAGCGAACCAGTACCCAGCTAATGAAACCAGCACCGATCCCGTTCGCGATCGAGAAGGTGAGCGGCATCACGATGATCGTCAGGAACACCGGAAGGACGATCGAGAACTCGTCGAACTCGATGTGGCGGATCTGCGACACCATGAGAGCACCCACGATGACGAGGGCGGCTGCCGCAACCTCCAGTGGCACGATCTGGGTCAGCGGGGTGAAGAACATCGCGGCGAGGAACAGCACACCGGTGACCACGTTGGCGAGCCCCGTACGGGCGCCCTCACCGATCCCTGCACCCGATTCGATGAAGACGGTGTTGGATGACGCGGATGCCGCACCGCCGGCGACTGCGCCGACACCTTCCACGATCAACGCGGACTTCAGGCGGGGGAAGTTGCCCTTCTGATCCGCCAGCCCCGCCTCGTTCGCGAGACCGGTCATCGTTCCCATCGCGTCGAAGAAGTTCGTGAAGACCAGCGTGAAGACCAGCATGGTGGCCGCAAGTGCGCCGATCCGTTCGAACGCGCCGAAACTTACCTGACCGAGGAGACTCAGATCGGGGATGGCGACGATCGTCGACGGCAGCGCCGGCGCGTTCAGGTTCCACCCCGCCGGGTTGGTACCGAGGGAGGGCCCGACTTGGAAAATCGCCTCAAGGATCACGGCGATGATGGTGGTGGCGACGATGCCGATGAGCAGCGCAGCCTTCACCTTGCGGGCCAGCAGCACGCCGATGACGATAAGACCGAGCACGAACACGGCGGTCGGGAGGGTGGCGACGGAGCCGGCGTCACCGAGCTGCACGGGCGGAGACGCAGCCCCGCTGGCACGAACGAAGCCCGAGTCCACCAATCCGATGAAGGCGATGAAGAGGCCGATGCCCACCGTGATGGCCAGCTTCAGCTGGCGCGGCACTGCGTTGAAGATCATGGCGCGAAGTCCGGTGGAAGCCAGGAGCACGATGATGAGGCCGTTGATCACGACGAGGCCCATCGCTTCCGGCCAGGTGACCTGCCCCACCACGCTCACGGCCAGGAACGAGTTGATTCCGAGTCCCGCGGCGAAGCCAAAGGGCAGCCGCGCGACGACCCCGAACAGGATGGTCATCACACCCGCGGTCAGCGCGGTGACGGCGGCGACCTGGGCGTTGGGAAGCCACCCGCCTTCGACATCCACAGCAGCCTGGTCGGCACTGAATCCGCCGAGGATGAGCGGATTCAAGATCACGATGTAGGCCATCGTCACGAAGGTGACAAGCCCGCCTCGCACCTCGCGGCCGACGCTTGATCCGCGGCTGGTGATTTCGAAGTAGCGATCCATCCGGCCCTTGAGGCCGGATTGCGCAGACGTGGTTGTGTGAGGTTTTGTGGCGGAAATGGTTTTCTCCCGTGGGCCGACTCGGCGGATTCTCAGGAACCAATTCTAGGGGTACCGCAGACCCGCCTCGCATCGGCACGGAGCGCCGAAGCAGACACGGCCGGGTACTACGATCGGCAAGGATCATCCACACCCTTTTTTGGAACGAGGAACAATGGCGCTGCCCTGGACACTGCACGGCGACGGAAAATCAGTCGGAGCCGCCGACGTGGTCGCGCCCGATCAGCGCCTGGCCTGGCCGCTCACGATCGGCCTCGGCGCTCAGCACGTCGTCGCCATGTTCGGCGCGACGTTCCTCGTGCCGCTGCTGACCGGTTTTCCGCCCAGCACCACCCTTCTCTTCTCGGGCATAGGGACAATCCTGTTCCTGCTCATCACCGGGAATAAACTGCCCTCCTACCTGGGCTCCTCCTTCGCGTTCATCGCACCGATCACCGCTGCGACAACGACCGCCGGAATGGGCAGTGCTCTCTTCGGAATCATTGTCGTCGGTGCACTCCTAGCGCTCGTCGGCCTGGTCGTTCAACTGAGCGGTACTCGGTGGATCGATGTGCTGATGCCTCCCGTCGTGTCCGGTGCCATCGTGGCCCTGATTGGGTTCAACCTGGCTCCAGTGGCCAAATCCAATTTCGCTGCCGCGCCGCTCACGGCTGTCATCACGCTCGCCGCCGTCATCCTCGGCACGGTCTTATTCCGCGGCATCCTCGGCCGGATGTCGATCTTTCTCGGAGTTCTCGTCGGTTACCTCGCTGCTGTCATCCGCGGCGAGGTCGACTTCAGTTCGGTCGGTGAGGCCGCATGGGTGGGCTTGCCAGAGTTCACCGGCCCGGCGAATCCGTTTCTGAACCCCGGCGCCGTGTTGGGGGTCCTACCCGCCTTCCTGCCCGTGGTACTCGTGCTGGTCGCTGAGAACGTCGGCCACATCAAGGGCGTCGCCCAAATGACGGACACAACGGTTAACCGCCTCACCGGACGCGCCCTGCTGGCCGACGGTCTCGCCACGATGCTCGCGGGTTTCGGTGGCGGCTCAGGCACAACCACGTACGGCGAGAACATCGGGGTCATGGCCGCCACCAGAGTGTACTCGACCGCGGCTTACTGGGTGGCCGGGATCGTTGCAATCCTGCTCGGCCTCTCGCCCAAGGTCGGAGCGGTGATCAACACCATCCCGGCGGGCGTATTGGGCGGCGTCACCACTGCCCTCTACGGCCTGATCGGCGTGATAGGCGTGAAGATCTGGCTGGATAACAAGGTGGACTTCAGCAAGCCTGTCAACCAGTTCACTGCGGCCACCGCCCTGATCGTGGGGATCGCGGACTATACCTTCACCGCGGGGACCCTCAGCTTCAACGGCATCGCCCTCGGCACGATCGCCGCCATCGTGATCTACCACGTGATGAGCTCTGTGGCCCGGGCCCGCGGCACGCGCTGACCGGCGGCTTCCGCGCGCTCGGCGCCGTTCCGAGCGCAAGCCGCCCTACACGGCTGAAGCTCGCATCAGCCGTGCAGGGCGGGCACGATGAGATACACGCCGTAGAGCACGGCGATGGAGCAAAGGGTGAAGCAGAGGTACGCTCCGACCACAGCCGCCCGTTTCTGTCCGGCCGACAGAGGGTTGGCCTCGGCGGCCTTACGAGCCCGTTTGGCCTCTTTCGCCTGGCGCTTGGGCGAGAGCACGGTGATGGCTCCGGTGAATTCGGCGGGATCCACCACAGGGATACGTCCGGCCGTGGTCATCAACCGCAGGCCTAGCGAAAACAAGCTCACCACCACAGCAGCGGCGACAAGCGAGGCAATGGCGACGATGAAGAAAGCAGCCCAGTCGATCACAGCGCGGTGGCCTTTCGTTCTCGACGTGGTGCTTTCCGCGGCGTCTTCTTGATCCTGACCACCCGGCCGGCGTCGTCGATCTC
>JAODMM010000077.1 GCA_025465015.1 Cryobacterium sp.
CAAGACCCCTTTGGAACTTGTATCCGATGTAGTACCCGTGCACGGCCTCATCCCGAATGATGAGCCGGATGAGGTCAGCCGTGTTCGTGAGCTTGGCCCGGCTGGACCAGTACATCGGCAGGTAGAAGCCGGAGTAGAACAGGAACGACTCCAGCAGCGTCGAGGCGACTTTGCGCTTCAGCGGATCGTCGCCCTGGTAGTACTCCATGACGATGGCAGCCTTGCGCTGCAGGTTCACGTTCTCGGTCGACCAGCGGAACGCCTCGTCAATCTCCTTTGTGGAGCAGAGCGTGGAGAAGATCGACGAGTAGCTCTTCGCGTGCACCGACTCCATGAACGCGATGTTCGTGTAGACGGCCTCCTCGTGCGGGGTGAGGGCATCGGGAATCAGCGATACCGCGCCCACGGTGCCCTGGATGGTGTCGAGCAGGGTCAGACCGGTGAACACCCGCATGGTGAGCTGCTGCTCCGCCGGGGTGAGCGTGTTCCACGACTGCACGTCGTTCGACAGCGGCACCTTCTCGGGGAGCCAGAAGTTGTTGACGAGCCGGTTCCAGACCTCGACATCCTTCTCGTCTTCGATCTTGTTCCAGTTGATCGCGTCCACGTGGGAGACGAGCTTGAGCTTCTCAATCATGTGTGTTCTTTCTATCGCAAGAGTGAAGGGCTAGAGCATGCAGCTGACGCAGCCGTCGACCTCTGTGCCTTCGAGCGCAAGCTGCCGAAGGCGGATGTAGTAGATCGTCTTGATGCCCTTACGCCATGCATAGATCTGCGACTTGTTGATGTCGCGGGTCGTCGCGGTGTCCTTGAAGAACAGCGTCAGTGAGAGACCCTGGTCCACGTGCTGGGTGGCCGCGGCGTAGGTGTCAATGATCTTCTCGGCACCGATTTCGTAGGCGTCCTGGTAGTAGTCCAGGTTGTCGTTGGTCATGAACGGCGCCGGGTAGTACACGCGGCCGAGCTTGCCTTCCTTGCGGATCTCGATCTTCGACGCGATCGGGTGGATCGACGACGTCGAGTTGTTGATGTAGGAGATCGACCCGGTGGGTGGCACCGCCTGCAGGTTCTGGTTGTAAATGCCGTGCGTGATGACGGATGCCTTCAGCGCGGCCCAGTCCGCTTGCGTCGGGATCGTGACGCCGGAGGTTGCGAACAGTTCCGTGACGCGCGCCGTGGCAGGCATCCAGACCTGATCGGTGTACTTGTCAAAGAACTCACCCGACGCGTAGGTGGAGTCCTCGAAGCCCTCGAAGGCACGTCCGCGTTCGATGGCGAGCTTGTTCGACGCGCGCAACGCGTGGAAAAGCACGGTGTAGAAGTAGATGTTCGTGAAGTCGATGCCCTCTTCGCTGCCGTAGAAAACCCGCTCGCGGGCGAGATAGCCATGCAGGTTCATCTGGCCGAGGCCGATGGCGTGGGACTTGTCGTTCCCGTCTTCGATCGAGCGAACGGATGAGATGTGGCTCTGCTCGGACACAGAGTTGAGTCCGCGGATGGCGGTCTCAACCGTCAGGCCGAAGTCGGGCGAATCCATCGCGAGCGCGATGTTCATCGAACCCAGGTTGCAGGAGATGTCCTTACCGATCCGGTCGTAGGAAAGATCTTCGTTGTACGTTGTGGGCGTGTTGACCTGGAGGATCTCCGAACAGAGGTTCGACATGTTGATGCGACCCTTGATCGGGTTCGCCTTGTTCACCGTGTCTTCGTACATGATGTACGGGTAGCCGGACTCGAACTGGATCTCCGCGAGGGTCTGGAAGAAGTCACGCGCCTTCATCTTCGACTTCTTGATGCGAGGGTCGTCCACCATCTCGTGGTACTTCTCGGTGACGGAGATATCAGCGAAGGGCACACCGTAGACGCGCTCGACGTCGTACGGCGAGAACAGGTACATGTCCTCATCCTTCTTCGCCAGTTCGAACGTGATGTCGGGGACGACCACGCCGAGGGAGAGCGTCTTGATGCGGATCTTCTCGTCGGCATTCTCGCGCTTGGTGTCGAGGAAGCGCATGATGTCGGGGTGGTGCGCGTGCAGGTACACAGCCCCGGCGCCCTGGCGGGCACCGAGCTGGTTCGCGTAACTGAAGGAGTCTTCAAGCAGCTTCATCACGGGGATGATCCCGCTGGACTGGTTCTCGATCTGCTTGATCGGGGCGCCGGCCTCGCGGATATTGGAGAGCAGCAATGCCACGCCGCCACCGCGCTTGGAGAGCTGCAGCGACGAGTTGATGCCGCGGGAGATCGACTCCATATTGTCTTCGATGCGCAGCAGGAAGCAGGAGACGAGCTCGCCACGCTGCGCCTTGCCGGTGTTGAGGAACGTCGGGGTGGCCGGCTGGAACCGGCCGGCGATGATCTCCTCCACGAGGTTCACCGCGAGCGCCTCATCCCCCTGAGCCAGGCCCAGCGCCGTCATCACGACGCGGTCTTCGAAACGCTCCAGGTAGCGCTTACCGTCGAAGGTCTTGAGCGTGTAGGAGGTGTAGTACTTGAACGCACCGAGGAAGGTTGAGAAACGGAACTTCTTCGAGTACGCCAGGTCGTTGAGCCTGGTGATGAACTCGAACGAGTACTGGTCGAGCACGGCCTGCTCGTAGTATTCCTTCTCGACCAGGTAGTCAAGGCGTTCCTTGAGGCTGTGGAAGAATACCGTGTTCTGGTTGACGTGCTGAAGGAAGTACTCCCGGGCAGCTTCTCGGTCCTTGTCGAACTGGATCTCGCCGTTCGGCCCGTACAGGTTCAGCATCGCGTTGAGGGAGTGGTAGTCCATTCCCAGAGTGGAGGGCGCGTCGATCAGTGTCGTCTTCACGGCTGTTGCTTCCAAAATGAATCCAATCCTTCTTGAACGATGCGCACATCATCCGGTGTTCCAAAAACTTCAAAGCGGTACAGGTGGGGAACCACGCACTTGGCAGCGATAATGTCCCCGGCGAGGCAGTAGGCCTCGCCGAAATTGGTATTGCCGGCGCCGATCACTCCTCGAATCAGCGATCGGTTGCCCTCGTCGTTGAGGAACCGGATCACCTGCTTCGGAACCGCGCCCTGACCGTTGCCTCCGCCGTAGGTAGGAAGGCACAACACGTAGGGCTCTTCAACACGAAGCGGCTCATCCATGGCGTAGAGCGGGATGCGAATTGCGGGCCGGTTGAGCTTCTGGGCGAATCGATGGGTGTTACCCGAAGCACTGGAGAAGTAGACAAGGCGCGTCATCCGGCATCCTCTCGCTTGGGAGCCGTTCGATGCCTACGCGAGGCGGTCGGCGAGCTCGTTGATCTTGTCCGGGCGGAAACCTGACCAGTGATCCTCATCAGTGATGACGACAGGAGCTTGCAGGTAGCCGAGGGCCTTGACCGCCTCAAGTGCGCCCTCGTCGACGGAGAGGTCGAGGACCTCGTACTCGATGCCCTTGTTGTCCAGCGCCCGGTAGGTAGCGGTGCACTGTACGCAGGAAGGCTTGGTGTAAACCGTGATTGCCATCTCGTTGAGACCCTTCTCGTCATTCAGAACAGGTGTGGATCGCGGGTTCCGCACTTGTGCCGAACTGCACTACCAATACTACATCTAGTGATCACGGATGGGAACGGCCACAACATACAGTAATTACAATTATGTAGTTATCCACCGACACTCCACCGGTTCTCAACAGCCTGCCCACAGCCCGACGGGCGCAGCTACCGCGATTTCCCGCGGCACCCGAGCTGGTTATCCACAGGTCCAAGTTCGCAACAATTTGCCCTGTGGAAAAGCTGGCCCTCTCACTAAGGCGGCACTGTCCCTCTCTCGGCACGCCTTCCGGAAGCCGGCACGCGTTTCAAGGAGGACCCACTCCCGAGGACGTGCCGCGACGTCGGAGCTCGGCACGCGGCCACGGTTAGGTCTGCCGGTGCGAGTCGGCCCGCGGAACACTGTGTTCTGCGAGGAAGGAGTGACGCGTTGCGGCGAGATCGCGGTGTCCGAGTCCCATCGGACGAAACTGCTTGAACGTGCGCGCAACGCGTCTTCCCGCCGCTTCTCCTGCCACACCACTTCACCTGGGTCACGATCGCCCAGAATCGCTCCGCGGGTGTACTTGTGCTTGCCGTCGAACTCGCCGATCTTCTTGACCCCGCCAGTAGAAGTCGACCCAGAAGTCCTCACCACCGACGTTCGCGAAGCACACCTGAGGCTACGGAACCTCAAAACCGAGCTCGAAGATGCGCACCCGACTGAGCGACTCCCCTGGGTTTGCCGCGAGTCAGTCCCCGAAATCGATCGCCCGCTTCGCCTTGCTAAGTCCCATCCGAGGGCTCACTGACGCCAATTCTTCATACAGGTCATCGCGAATCACAGCGGGCTCGCCACCCCCGCACCCCGAACCTTCCGCCGCGATGCACGGTGAACGATTTTGACGAGCTACCCCCGGCGGCTTGGCGGTCGATGATGTGAACGGTCTGAGGCCAGGACCCAATCAGCGGGAGCCCGTGCAGTGCGGCGGCGGAAAGGTGCGACACCAGGATGGGCCGATACGTGACCGCCGATGCTGCCCGCACACTCAGCCGGTAGCGGTCTTCGTTCCTCATAGCACCGCCGTGCCATGAGCTGGCTCGGCATATATGCCCCGGCGGACGCGCACAAGCTGGCCACCTCTCACCAGGGCTGCAGCGGCGTGCGAGTTCACGCTGAAGTCTCGCAGCGCCCAAGCGGGGACCAGCCCGTCGTGGCGCGCTGCGAGCAGTTGTACGACTTCGTCCATGCCCTGTGACGCTCTGCACCGAGCGAACACCACTGCCGGTCAGAGCCGTGCAGACATCTTCCGAAGCATCCGCTGTGAAGAACAGTGCCCGCGCTCCCGGCACGACTTAAGGAAGCGGGCAGGCGGAGGAACGCGAGCCCGCCGCCTGAAGGTGTGCCGCGCAGGGTGGGGCCGGGGGTGGCACCGGGCGCGGACCAGTTTGCGGGCGGGCGCTGGGGTGGGCGCCCGCGCAGGGAGGGCACGGGGAAGGGCCCCGGTGTCCGAAGACGACCGAGGCCCTGCACCGAACAGCGAGCGGATGCGGTCAGCGACCACCCGAGCGGCGCTTGTTGTACACGTCGAAGGCGACGGCGAGCAGCAGCACCATACCCTTGACGGCTTGCTGCCACTCGATACCGATACCCATGATCGACATGCCGTTGTTCAGCACACCGATGATCAGACCACCGATGATGGCGCCGGCGATTGTGCCGACCCCACCCTGCACTGCCGCGCCACCGATGAACGCGGCCGAAATCGCCTCCAACTCGAAGCCGTCGCCGGCCTTCGGGCCGGCGAGATTCAGGCGAGCCGTGAAGATGAGACCGGCCAGCGCGGCAAGCAGGCCCATGTTCACGAACAGGTAGAAGTCGACCTTTCGGGTCTTGATGCCCGACAGCTCAGCAGCATGGCGGTTCCCGCCGATTGCGTAGATGTGCCGACCGAAGACGCTACGGGTCATGATGATGCCGTAGACGAAGACGAGCACAGCGAGGACGATCAGCGTCACGGGGATGCCCTTGTATGCGGCGAGGGCGTAGGCGAAGAATCCGATGGCGACCGTGATGAGTGCAAGCTTCACCACGAACCAAACCAGCGGCTCGACCTCCTGCCCGTACTTCTGGCGTCCGCGGCGGGTGCGCACCTGCTGCACGACGAGGGCTAACACAGCAAGAGCGGCGACTCCGAGGGTCAGCGGGTCAAGCTCAAACTCGCCGAACAGGTCCGTCAGGAAGCCGTTGCCGAGAGCACGGTACTCCGCGGGGAACGAGCCGATGTTTGAGTTACCGAGCACTACGAGCGCGAGGCCACGGAAGATCAACATCCCGGCCAGCGTCACGATGAAGGCGGGGATTCCGACGTAGGCGATCCAGAACCCCTGCCAGACACCCACCAGGGCGCCGATCCCGAGCGAGAGAACGATTGCCAACCACCAGGGCAGTCCCCAATGCACCGCGAAAACGCCCGAGCATGCGCCGACGAAGGCAGCGACCGATCCGACCGACAGGTCGATGTGCCCGGCGATGATGACCATCACCATGCCGATGGCGAGAACGAGGATGTAGCCGTTCTGAACGATCAGGTTGGAGATGTTCTGAGGGCGCAGCAGGATGCCATCCGTCAGGATGGAGAACAGCACGACCACGAGCACGAGGGCGATGAAGATGCCGTTCTTGCCGAGGTCAGTAATGACGTGGCTGAACCACGATGCGGCCTTGGAGGTACTCGGGTTGATTTGGGCACCCGCAGCCGGCTTTGTGTCGAGATCACTCATTGACGTTTCTCCTTATTTCCAAAAGCCGAGCTAACGGGCCTTTTCCATAGTCATGTGCTTGATGAGGGTCTCCGGCGTGGCTTGCTCGATGGGGAACTCGCCCGTGATCCGGCCCTCAGAAAGTGTGTAGATGCGGTCGCAGATGCCGAGAAGTTCCGGCAGCTCCGAGGAGATGACGATGACGCCCTTACCGGCTGCCGCAAGCTTGTTGATGATCGTGTAGATCTCATACTTCGCCCCGACGTCGATGCCCCGGGTTGGCTCGTCCAGGATCAGGACGTCGGGGTCGGAGTAGATCCACTTCGACAGGACAACCTTCTGCTGGTTGCCTCCGGAGAGTTTTCCGGTCTTCACGAGGACGTTGGGAGCCTTGATGTTCATGCTCGTGCGGTACTCGTTCGCCACGCGGTACTCCTCGTTATCGTGCACGAGGCCGCGCTTCTCGAGCTTCTTCAAAGAGGCCATCGAGATATTGCGTTTAATGTCCTCAATCAGGTTCAGGCCATAGGTTTTCCGGTCCTCAGTGGCGTAAGCGAGCCCGTTGCGAATCGCCTCGGAGACCGTTCGCGTTTTGATCTCGCTGCCGTGCTTGTACACACGGCCGGAGATCTTGGTGCCGTAAGAGTGCCCGAACAGGCTCATCGCGAACTCGGTCCGCCCGGCGCCCATGAGGCCGGCAATCCCGACAATCTCCCCGGTGCGAACGTTGAGGTTCACCTTGTCAACGACCACACGCGTGGTGTCCTGGGGGTGGTGCGCGGTCCAGTCCTCGACCCGCAGAATCTCCTCGCCGATGTGCGGCGTGTGATCGGGGTAGCGGTGTTCAAGGTCACGACCGACCATGTCCTTGATGATGCGCTCTTCTGTCACGTCCTGCTTGGCGATCGTCTCGATCGCCTTTCCGTCGCGGATGACCGTGACCGAGTCGGCGACCTTCTTGATCTCGTTCAGCTTGTGACTGATGATGATCGACGTGATGCCCTGCTCCTTCAGGTGAAGGATCAGGTTGAGCAGGTGATCGGAGTCCTCATCATTTAAGGCGGCGGTCGGCTCATCGAGGATGAGCAGCTTCACCCGCTTCGACAATGCCTTGGCGATCTCGACCAGTTGCTGCTTGCCGACACCGATGTCCATGATCTTGGTGGTGGGGTTCTCGCGGAGCCCGACTCGGGCGAGCAGCTTCGACGCCTCGTGGTTCGTCTTGTTCCAGTCGATAAGGCCGCTGGAACCCTTCTGCTCATTGTTGAGGAAGATGTTCTCGGCGATGGAGAGGTAGGGGCTGAGGGCCAGCTCCTGGTGGATGATCACGATGCCCTTGGCCTCGGAGTCACGGATGTCGCGGAACTGGACGATCTCGTCTTCGAAGACGATGTCACCGGTGTAGGAACCGTGAGTTTAGACCCCACTCAACAACTTCATAAGCGAGGACTTGCCGGCGCCGTTCTCACCGCAGATGGCGTGAACTTCGCCACGCCCGACATCCAGCGTCACGGCGGAGAGCGCCTTCACACCCGGGAACGTCTTGGTGATTTCGCGCATTTCGAGGATGTTCGTGGTCACGTCGATACCTTCTTCATTCGCCTAATCTGCTGCTTCCTTGCTGTAGATAGCGCCACCTGCCGGTGGGGGTAAAGTTACTCCCCCACCGGCGGGTGTGCACTGATCTGGCGTGCTTAGCCGTTGACTTCTTCTTCGGTCCAGTAGTCCGAGTCGATGAGCACCGGCTTGATGTTGTCCTTGATCACGATCTCGGAGTCGAGGAGGAAGGAATCGACAACCTTCACGCCGTTGTCGTAGTCCTTTGTGTTGTTGACCTGGGGCTCGTCACCGTTCAGCAGAGCGGTGGCCATGTCCACGGCAACCGAAGCAAGCTTGCGGGTGTCCTTGAAAATAGTCGCGTACTGCTCGCCACCGTTGATGGCCTTGACCGAGTCGAGCTCGGCGTCCTGACCGGAGATGACGGGCCACTCTGCACCGGTGGAGTATCCCGCGCCCTCAAGGGCGGAGATGATTCCGCGCGAGATGCCGTCATACGGCGACAGAACCGCGTTGACCTTGGATCCGTCGGAGTACGTCGAGGTGAGGATGTCCTCCATGCGGCTCTGGGCGGTCTCGCCGTCCCAGCGGAGCGTGGCAACCTGCTCGATGTCGGTCTGGCCGCTCTTAACAACCAAAGTTCCGTCCTCGATCAGCGGCTTGAGGACATCCATGGCGCCGTCGAAGAAGAAGAAGGCGTTGTTGTCGTCGAGCGAGCCGGCGAACAGCTCGATATTGAACGGTCCGGCCGGAGCTCCGTCGACCGGCGCACCCTCCAGGTCGGTCAGGCCGAGTCCATTGAGGAGCGACGTGGCCTGCTGCTGTCCGACTTTGAAATTGTCAAACGAGGCGTAGTAGTTCACGTTCTCGGTGTCGCGGATGAGGCGGTCGTATGCGATGACGGGGATGTCGGCGTCGGCCGCATCCTGCAACACACTCGTGAGCGTGGTTCCGTCGATCGAAGCGACAATCAAGGCCTCGGCACCCTTGGTGATCATGTTTTCGATCTGCGAGACCTGGGTGGGGATGTCGTCCTCGGCGTACTGCAGGTCGACCTTGAATCCTTTGTCCTCAAGCTGGCTCTTGACTGCGTTGCCGTCGGCGATCCAGCGCTCGGAGCTCTTCGTGGGCATGGCGACACCGATGAGGCCGCCGTCTCCACCGCCGTCTCCACCGGAGCCGCTGCCGCCACTGGAGCAGGCCGCCAGCGAGAGAACCATGGCACCAGCGGCCACGGCGGAGAGAAGTACTTTCTTCTTCACTGTGTTTCCTTTCGTGTTTCTTTTTATCGACATTGATTGTTCGGGTATGTGTACAAGGGTGTGATTACAGGCCCTGTGCCAACCGGTAGTAGGCCTGGTTCCAACGCACCTCACGCGCGAATTCACGCTGGGTGGTGGTCTTATCGATCACGAGAAGCTCGGTGCGAGCGATCTCGGCGAAGTCCTGGAACACGTCAATGCCAACGGCGGTCGACATGACGGTGTGATGGGCGGCACCGGCGGTGAGCCAGGCGGCTGCGGAAGTGGCGAAGTCGGGCTGGGGACGCCACACGGCACGGCCGACCGGGAGCTTCGGCAACGCGGCGGTTGGCTCGACAACATCCACGACGTTCGCGACCAGCCGGAAGCGGTCGCGCATGTCGGACATGGCGACGACGACGGCGGGGCCGGGGTCAGCGTTGAAGACCAGGCGTACGGGGTCTTCCTTGCCGCCGATGCCGAGCGGATGGATCTCCAGGCTCGGCCTCGCCGTGGTCAGAGAAGGGCTGACCTCGAGCATGTGGGCGCCGAGGATCAGCTCGTTGCCGGGGACAAGGTCGTAGGTGTAGTCCTCCATCAGGCTGGCGCCGCCTGGAAGGCCGGTCCCCATCACGTTGGCAATGCGAACGAGGATGGCGGTTTTCCAGTCACCTTCCGCACCGAAGCCATAACCCTGAGCCATAAGCCGCTGCACAGCGAGGCCCGGGAGCTGGCGGAGCGCGCCGAGGTCTTCGAAGCTGGTGGTGAAGGCGCCGAAGCCTCCTTCTTCGAGGAAGGACCGCAGCCCGACTTCGATTGCCGCGCCGTAGCGCAGCGATTCGTGCCGTTCCCCGCCCTTGCGGAGTTCCGGCGCGACGTCGTAGATGTCCTCGTATTCAACGACGAGTGCGTCGATGTTACCAGCGGATGCCGCGTGCACGGCTTCAGCGAGTTCATTGACGCCCCACGTGTTGACCTGCACGCCGAACCGGAGCTCGGCCTCGGTCTTGTCGCCTTCCGTGACGGCGACGTAACGCATGTTGTCGCCGAACCGCGCGAGCTTCATGCTGCGCGAGGCCGCCCAGCCGGCGGCGGCGCGCGTCCAAGTGCCGATGCTCGAGGTAACCGCCGGGTTGGAGACGTGACCCACGACGGTCTTACGCGACACACCGAGGCGCGTCTGGATGTACCCGAACTCACGGTCGCCGTGCGCGGCTTGGTTCAGATTCATGAAGTCGAAGTCGATGTCAGCCCAGGGCAGTTCGACGTTGGCCTGCGTGTGCAGGTGCAGCAGCGGCTTCGTCAGCGCGTCGAGGCCGGCGATCCACATCTTCGCCGGGGAAAAGGTGTGCATCCAGGCGATAAGGCCGATGACGTTATCGGAGGCGTTCGCCTCGAGCGCGGCCCGGCGAATCGACTCGGAGTCCTTCAGGACCGGCCTCCATACGATCTTCACTGGAATGTCGCCACTGGCGTCGAGCGCGCGGGCGATCTCCTGGGACTGCTCTGCAACCTGGCGGAGAGTCTCCTCACCGTAGAGGTTCTGACTTCCGGTGAGGAACCATACTTCGTAGTGGTCCAGCGTGTTAGAGAGCTTCGGCATTACTGGAGTGCTCCTTGGGGTGCTTGTCCGTAGACGTTCTGGTAGCGGTCGAAGAGGGCGTCGATGGCCTCGGCGGGGATGGGGACGAGAGCTCCGCCCTGACGTGCGATGTGGACGGTGCGCGCGACGTCTTCAACCATGACCGCCGCTTTCACCGCGTCACGGGCGTCCTTGCCGATGGTGAACGGGCCGTGGTTGCGCATCAGAACGGCCCGCGAGCGGTGGTCGGTGAGAGTCTCGACGATCCCCCGGCCGATGGAGTCGTCGCCGATGATCGCGAACGGGCCGATCGGGATCTCTCCGCCGAATTCGTCTGCCATGGCGGTGATCACACAGGGGATTGACTCACCACGTGCCGCCCAAGCTGTGGCGTAGGTGGAGTGAGTGTGGACGACGCCGCCGACCTCCGGCATGTTGCGGTACACGTAGGCGTGGGCTGCGGTGTCGCTCGACGGGGAGCGCTCAGCACCGGGCGTGCCCGGGATGACGGCTCCGTCGAGGTTGCAGAGGATCATGTTCTCGGGTGCGAGATCGGTGTAGTCGACCCCGCTCGGCTTGATCACGAAGAGGTCCGCTCCGGGAACGCGACCCGAGACGTTTCCGCCCGTCCAGACGACGAGTTGGTTCCTGGTGAGTTCGTTGTGCAAGCGGGCGACGTCGGCGCGCACCCTCGCGATGGCGACTTCGACCTGCGGTCCATAGGTCATGCCCCCACCTCCACCGCTGCGGCGTGGGTTGCATGGATCCCGTAGTCGATCCCGATGACGGAGGACGCGGTGTCGGATTGCGTCTGCGTGTCCGGGTGCACGGTCATACTCACGGAATCGACTCCCTTGTCCATAGTTTGCTGCGGATGCTGCGGATGCTGCGGTGCGAGTGTGTGACGGTCCATGTGAACGGTCACATCAGCTTGCCCATGTTAGCCACATGAGGGATTTATCTGTCAAGTCGAATTTATCTCGGTTTGATAACCCGCCCTTTTCTGGGCGCATCACGTCCGCCACCACGGCGGTGCGGGCTAGAACGAGGGAGGTCCGCTGGAGTTGCGCACGATGAGCGCGGGCACGATCGCGCCGGCATAGGCGTCGCCACCCTCGCCGAGGTCGCCGAGGAGCAGGGAGATACAACGGCGACCGAGTTCCGGGAAGTCCTGCCGCACGGTGGTCAGGGGTGGGAAGAAATGCGCGGCCTCGGGTATGTCGTCGAAGCCGACGATGCTGACGTCCCGGGGGATGTCAAGGCCCGCCTCCCGGATGGCATGCATGAGCCCGAGGGCCATCTGGTCGTTGGACGAGAAGATCGCGGTGAAGTCGCGCACCCGTAGGAGCTCCCGGCCGGCGTAATACCCGAACTCCGCGGTCCAGTCACCCAAAATCGGTGCCGTGGTGGGTACATCCATCGCGCTCATCTCGGCCAAGAACCCGCGCATTCGCGCTTCGGCTTCGATCCAGTCCTGAGGCCCGGCGAGGTGATAGATGTCCCGATGTCCCAGGTCGATCAGATGCCGGGTGGCCATCCTGGCCCCGGCGATCTGGTCGACTGACAGGGCGTGCTCGTCGTCCCGGCCGGTGGACTGCAGCGTCACGAACGGGACGTCGAGCGAGAGTTGCGCGAGGGTCTCAGAGACCCGCACCTGCGGGGCGATGACAACGATTCCCTCGACCGCTTGAGACATCAAGTGGTCGACCGCAGCCTCGATGCCGCCTCGGTCGATCGATGTGAGGTTGGCGGTGTTGACGTAGAAGCCCGCCGCCCTCGCCGCATCCTGAATGGCCGCGATACTGCTCGCAGGCCCATACTGCGAGCTTGATGCCGAAAGCACACCGATGGTGCGCGAGCGCCCCTTCACGAGGGCGCGGGCAGCACGGTTCGGACGGTACTGCAAGTCCTCCATGACCTGTTGCACACGTGCTTTGGTCGTTTCCCGGATGCTGGGATGGTCGTTCAGGACTCGCGAAACGGTCTGGTGGGAGACTCCGGCGAGGCGTGCAACGTCGCGGATGCTGGGGGCTCGGCCTCGAGTCGAATCCACCGTCACGTGACACCCTTGCTGGGAATGTGCACGTTCACAAATGTGAACGCACGTCAATTATGCATCGCGCGCGGCCCAGTCGCGCCTTTATGTGACAGTCACATAAGCGATTCTCCCGAGGGTCGACATCGAATGCCGTTCCAGGCATGGGACGACCTTTCGCGTTTCGGTCCTGCCAGCGCCTGGTATCGCATCATCTTTTCGGGAGAGCACGGTCGACATCGGCAAGGAGGTCGTCCACGTCTTCGATGCCCACCGAGAGCCGGACGATGTTGTCCGGGACCTCAAGCGCAGTGCCGCGAACTGACGCATGGGTCATCTCCGACGGGTAGTTGACCAGCGATTCCACCCCGCCCAGCGACTCGGCCAGCTGGAAGAGGCGGGTTGACTCCGCGAATTTGCGGGCGGCACGAGCGCCTCCCGCGAAGGCCAGGGACAACATTCCGCCGAAACCGGACATCTGCTGCTTTGCCAGTTCGTGGCCGGGGTGTTCGGGAAGTCCCGGGTAGTACACCGCCTCCACCGCCGGATGCCCCACAAGGTGTTCCGCAATGACCTGTGCATTGTGGCAGTGCCGCTCCATGCGCACCGAGAGTGTCTTGATGCCCCGCACCGTGAGCCAGGCATCCATCGGGCCGGACACCGGTCCCGCCGCGAATTGCAGGAATGTCGCCTTCTCAGCGAGCGCCTCATCGTTGATGACCAAAGCGCCGCCGAGGACGTCGGAGTGCCCTCCAAGATACTTCGTCGTCGAATGCACGACG
>JAODMM010000091.1 GCA_025465015.1 Cryobacterium sp.
GAGCGGGTTGACCCGGCCGAGCTGGCTGAGTTTGCGTTCCGCCGAGACCAGGCGGCGCTGCTGCTCTTCTCTGTTGTACGGCACTCCCCCATCCGGGCCGTCTCCACCTGCCACGGGGACGAGTTCAAGCGGACCGTACTCAGCCACCAGCACGTCTTCGACGAGCCCGAGTTCGCTTCCCGCCCGCTCCAACAGCGCCGACAGGTGGAGTCTCTTCTCGTAGATCTGCAACTCGAGTCCGTGCACGTTCTCGGTAATCACCTGCAGTCGTTCGCGCAGTGCGCCTTCCTCTCGCCGAAGTGCGCTCAGTTCCTGGTTCTGGCTGGTACGTTCCGTCTCCGCCGCGCTGAGGCGCAGTCTTGCTTCCCCGACGGATGCGTCGACAGAACTGAGCACCGCGGGCAGAGCTTCTGCCACCTCAGACGCGGCGTCTACCTGGCGACGACGGATGACGGCTCGTCGCGCCGCTTCCTCGGCTGCCTGCCGGTCGGCCTCGAGCTGCCGTTTGAGGGCGCCGAGTCGAGTTTGCTCTGCCTTGACCCGTTCCCGGGAAGTCTCGACCTGAAGGCGGGATTCCACTTCACGTTCCCGCGCTGCCTCCAGCTCGGCATACAACGCGTCGCGGGAACTAACGTCGAGGATCGGGCGCGGCCGGGTCCGGGCGTTCTGCAAGTCCGCTGAGGAGCGTTCCGCCTGGCTGCGTGCCTCCTCGACAGATTGGCCGGCGACCGCGAGCGTGGCCGAGAGCCGGTCGAGTTCGGCAACGGATGCCTCAGCCTGGACGCGGGCGCGGTTGAGTCGCTCCGTACGCGCCGCGCGACGCGAGTTGTATTCGCCAAGCGCTGCGAGGACATCGCTCGACTGCTTCTTGTGCGCCTGCAGGAACGTCCTCGCCTCGGCGAGGTCCGCCCGAAGGTGCTCAATACGTGAAGTGACCACCTCGAGTTTGTCGGCTGCGACATCCCGTTCGGCGACGAGTTCCAGTTTGCTCTGCCTGGCGCCTGAACCACCCCGAAGCACATACGAGGTGAGGACATCGCCCGTTTTTGTGATGATCGTCGTGGAGCGCCCACCGGCCTGTTCCTCAAGCGACCGGTGGAGGGCGCGTGCTGCTGCGAGGTCGTCGGCGATGACCATGTGGGCGAGGAGACCGAGTACGCCGTTGGGGGCGTTGACAACGGATACGGCAGGAACCACTCCCGAGGCGGCCAGGGGCGCGTTGTCCCCTGCTTGAGCGTCGGCGATGATGAGCTCTATCCGCCCGAGATCCCGGCGACCCGCATGCTCCAACGCTGCGTGAGCGGCATCCGGGTTCTCGGCGAGCACCGCGTCGGCGAGCGTACCCAGCGCGGCGGCGATCGCGGCCTCGTACCCCGGGTCCACCCGGACATGCTCGGCGACAAGGCCCCGGATCCCCGGGAGCCGCGCGCTGAGCAAGGCCGATGACCCGTCCTTCTGGTTCAGAGCAAGTGAGAGGGCGCTCGTGCGGGCGGCGAGCGCATCGCGCTCACGTTCGTCGATGTGAAGGTCCTCGCGCAGCCGCTCGATTTCCGCTTCGGTTTCGGCGACCGAAGCTTGCGCGAGCTCATGAACCGCGTCGAGGTCGGTCTCAGACGCTTCGAAGGTACCAGCTTCGGCCTCCAGGGTCGCGACGAGTTCGTGCGCGGCGCGCTGCCGCTCGAGGGCCGCATCTCGGGAATTCTGTTGGCGGAGGACCTCACCTCGTACTGCTGCCAGCCGCGATGCCGCGGTCTCCGCCTGCCCGGTGAGCTTGGAGATTTCGAGGTCGTGACGGGAGACCAGCGCCGCCTGAACCGCGATCTCCTCATCGACGGAATCAAGCTGGCCGCGGGCCTCGGCTGTCACCGCTTGAGCGGTGTGCCAGCGGGATTCAGCGAGGGCGATCTCGTCCTGGAGCCGTGCGATCTCGGCTTGCGCGTCGTCGAGCATCCCCGGCGAGACCCGTGGTGCGTGCTCCACGATCTCGGCCTGGGATCCGAGGAGTGCGAGACGCTGGTTGGCGAGGGTGTACAAGCCGCGGAGGCGCTCCTGAACCGATTCCAGGCCGAAGCTCGTCCGGCGGGCGATGTCAACAGCGTCGCCGACTTGGGCCCGCTCCAGCCGCTCCAGTCGGAGTTGCTTCTGTTCAAGCTGCTCCTGGAGAACAATCCGTTCGGAGTGCCGCTCGTTCTCAGTGCGCCCATGTTCATCGAGGGAGCGCCGGAGCGTGACCACGTCATCGGCAAGCAGCCGAGCGCGGGCGTCGCGCACGACGGCGGCGATGGTCTGCGCCTCCCGGGCGATTTCCGCCTGGTGGCCGAGTGGCTTGAGCTGCCTGCGGATCTCGCCCGCTAGGTCGCTCAACCGGGTGAGGTTCGTCTGCATCGCGTCGAGCTTGCGGAGTGTCTTCTCCTTGCGCCGCCGGTGTTTGAGGATACCCGCGGCCTCTTCGATGAACCCTCGACGCTCTTCGGGGCTGGCGCGAAGGACCGCATCCAGCTGCCCCTGCCCGACGATCACATGCATCTCCCGGCCGAGACCGGAGTCGCTCAGCAGCTCCTGAACGTCGAGAAGTCGGCAGGTCTGCCCGTTGATCGCATATTCGCTCGACCCGTTGCGAAACAGGGTGCGCGAGATCGTCACCTCCGAGTACTCGATGGGGAGAGCCCCGTCGGAGTTGTCGATCGTCAAGGTCACTTCCGCTCGACCCAGCGGCCCGCGGGTGGACGTGCCGGCGAAGATGACGTCTTCCATCTTCCCGCCGCGGAGCGTCTTTGCCCCCTGCTCTCCCATCACCCAGGCCAACGCGTCGACGACGTTCGACTTGCCGGAACCGTTCGGCCCGACAACGCAGGTCACGCCGGGTTCGAAGGCGAAGGTCGTGGGCTGCGCGAAAGACTTGAACCCCTTCAGGGTCAGGCTCTTCAGGTACACCGCGCCCGCCCTTCCCAGCCCATGCAGCTCTCCAAGTCTCGCAACCGCGTTGCCATGATGGGACAACGGTACCCGACGAGGGGCGAGGATCCCGGCAGGCGCCGCCCACGTCGTCGCTGCCCTCGCTGAGGACGCTTGCTGTGGATCTCTAGCGGAACCGGATGCGAGGAACCGGACCCAGGGCATCCCGGCCATGGTCACATTCGCTGCCGAAGAGAACCGAGGCATTCGCGATGTTAATCCGCCGGGTGGGGCCTCGTGCGCACCGTCTGGCAGCGAGGGCAGAGGTGTGAAGAGCGGTTCATGAATGCTTCCCGCACGAGGATCGTCCCGCAGCGAGGGCACGGTTTGCCGTGCTGCCCGTACGCAAGGAGGCTGTGCGCGAAATACCCGGATTCCCCGTTCACGTTCACGTACTGGGCGTCGAAACTCGTTCCACCTTCTGCCAGCGCCTTGTGGAGGATGGTGCGCACGGCAGCCAGCAACGATCGGGCTGTCGTGCGCGACAACGACGAAGCGGGCTGTGCGTAGTGGATCTGCGCTGTGAAGAGGGCCTCGTCGGCGTAGATGTTGCCGATCCCGCTGATGAGGGTCTGATCGAGAATGGCTCGCTTCACGCCGGTCCGCTTGGCCGAGAGGGCGGTGAGGAAATGGTCGTCGCGGAAGGCGGGGTCGATCGGGTCCCGGGCGATGTGAGCAACCTGACTGGGGAGCGTCGCCCAGGCGTCCGTGTCGCCGCTGGTGCCGCGTGCGGTTCCCGAGAAACCGCCGGGGAACCCGTCGGGAGTGGGAAGCAGGGCATCGACAGCCATGCTGCCGAAGATCCGCTGGTCGACGAAGTTGAGCCAGTACTCGCTCCCGTCGGGGTGATCGAGATGCAGGCGGATGCGCAGAAGCCGGTCGCCGGTATGGCCCGGGCTTCGCAGTAGCAGCTGTCCGCTCATTCCGAGGTGCGCGACGAGGGCGCGCCCTCCCTCGAGGGGCACCCAAAGGAACTTGCCGCGCCGGACTGCGCCCAACATGCGCCGCCCCTCGAGGAGCGCAGTGAAAGATCCGTTTGATGGATCGTGGCGGCGGAGGGAGCGCGGGTCGAAAACTTCGACCCCGGCAACCCGGGCACCCGTCACAGCAGGTTCAATTCCCGCCCTCACCACTTCGACTTCGGGAAGTTCAGGCATGGATGGCCTTAGCCGTTGGACAGCTGCGTCCAGGCCTCCAGCGCAGCGGCCATCTCGGCATGCTTCTTGCTCGTGCCTTCGCCGCTGGCGCTGGCGAGATCCCCGACCGTCACCGTCGCGACGAAGACCTTCGCGTGGTCAGGTCCGCTCTCTGCGACGGTGTAGACCGGGACACCTGCCCCACGACGGGCCCCGAGTTCTTGCAGGCTGGTCTTGGGATCCATGGCGACACCGAACCGGTCAGGATCTGACAGGAGCGGGTCGACCAGGCGGAGCACGAAGGCAGTTGCGGCATCCGGACCCGCATCCAGGTAGACGGCGCCGATAAGCGCCTCCACAGTGTCGGCGAGAATCGAAGCTTTTTCGCGCCCTCCGGTGAGCGTCTCGCCGCGGCCGAGCCGGAGGTACTCCCCCAGCCCGATTCCCCGCGCAATTTCCGCCAAAGCCACACTCGACACCAAGCTCGCCCGGCGCTTGGCCAGGTCCCCCTCTTCGAGGTCCGGGTACTGGCGGTACAACATCACCGTCACTGCTTGACCGAGAATCGAGTCGCCGAGGAACTCCAGCCGCTCGTTCGTGGGAATGCCGCCGTTCTCGTACGCGAACGACCGATGGGTCAGTGCGAGCTCAAGGAGCGAAGGATCGATCTGGATACCGAGGGTCTCCTGCAAGGATGACCTGTCGGTTTCCGTCTGCGTCATGAACCCTCGGCTCCTAGAACGATCAGACTAGACGTCTGCGACCTTGCGACCCTTGTATTCCATGAACAAAGCGGTGCCTGCGGAGTCCTCCACGACCTTCGCGCGGTGCGGGAGGCTGTAGGTGACCTTGCCGTTCTCGATGGTCTTGACCAAGGTGGGAACCTCAGCCTTCCACTGTGAACGACGAGCGCGCGTGTTGGCGCGCGACTGCTTGCGCTTGGGAACTGCCATGACTACTTCTCTTCTCTTTCCGTTTCAGCACGGATGTCCGCATCCGTGCTGGTGTCTTCGGAAGCTGTGAAATTTGCAAGTGCGGCCCATCGAGGATCGCGCGTTTCCTGCGGTTCGAGTTGGGGGGATTCAGCCAGCCGCGCTCCGGTCTCGGGGTCGAGACCCGGGCAATCCGGCCGGCACACCGGCTGGAACGGCAGTGATAAAACCACCGCATCCCTGATCAGAGGTTCAAGATCCACGTGGTCATCTTGAACCTCAAACTCAAAAGCTTCGTCTAGAGAATACGCGAAAAGATCCTGAAACTCGACTTGGACCGGCAACTCGATGTCGATGAGGCACCGACTGCACACTCCTGAGGCCGTTCCGGACACCGTTCCGGAGGCCAGGATGCCCTCGTGCACCGCCTCAAGCCGCAAATCTGTTCGGAGGGTGGAACCCGTTTTAACGGCGACGAGACCTTCACCGAGGTCATCTGGGACGACCACACCAAGGTTCTGTTCGCGCATCGTGCCCGGCCGGTTGATGAGGTCCCGCGCGTCGAGCGTGAAGGGCGTCTTTCTGAAGGTGCTCACTTGCTCAATTCTACGCGTTGCGGATCCTGCCCGAGTTCTGCCGCGCGAGAACTGCCGGCCAGAGCGACGCCGGCAGGGTCAGCGCACGCACACGGGCGGCCCGGTCAGACGCGCGGTGAAGGGCTTCCGTCACGATGTCGAGGTCGTCAGCGAGGTCCGCGCCCTGGTCGGCTGCAACCGCCTCCTCGGGGCGGGCGTAACGGTGCCGTTCGAGAGCGACGAGAAGCCGGTCGAGGGCTTCGGCGGCGGCGGCGTCACCATCGAGACCGGGCAGCCCGGAAAGACGCCGCGCCAGTTCCCGCGGGGTCTCCAGCTCGGTGACCCGTACCGCGTGGTCGATGGCCGAGTCACCCAGCTCTGCCCACGCCGTGGCGGCGCCCGCGGATCCTCGCCGCAGACGGCGCATCCGACCCTGGCGTCGTAGCGACCGAGCGGCCGCCGGGCCACCCATCAGGCAGACGATGAGGGCCGCGAGGGCTCCGACGCGCAACAGGGCGTCGGAGCCTGAGGTGCTGCCCGCAGCGGAGTTGACGCTACCCCCACCGGTGGTGAGCCCGTCGTCGCCGGCCCGCGGGGCGCTCGTGGGGAGCGTGGCACCCGACGCGGAACCCGGGCCGGCGCTGTCTGCGGGTCGCGCATAGGCGGGCACACGTCCGCGGCCCGGGGTTGGCTCGAACGACACCCAACCCACCCCGCCGAAGTAGAGCTCCGGCCAAGAGTGCAGATCGTTGGAATTGATGTTGAACTGTCCCGCCCCCGCCCCCGCCACGCCGTCGCTGGTCTTGGTGCCCGGGAGGTACCCGACGGCTACGCGTGCGGGGATTCCGAGGCTCCGCGCCATCACAGCCATGGCAGAGGCGAAATGCACGCAGTAGCCTCGCTGAAGCTCCAGGAATGTGCCGATGACGTCGACTCCCCCACCGTCATAGCCGTCGTCGACTGGAGCATCCGTGTCGTAGGCGAACTCGCCTCCGCGAAGGTAGTCCTGCAGTGCAACCGCTGCATCGTAGGGCGTACCGGTCCCGGAAGTCACGGCCCGGGCGGTGTCATCGATGATGTCGGGGCGCAGCGTCGGGAGGTCCATGGCGGGAAGAACGGATTGCGGGTACTCGCTGCTCGAGTCGCGCAATTGCCCGGCAGTCGGCTTCAGCTCGAGGGCTGTGACCTGGTAGCTCTGGCCCAACGTGGACGAGTCGAAACTGCGGATCGCGCGGGTGTGGCTGTCCCAATACCAACTGCCGCCGAGTCCCTCCACCCGGGTGACTAGCGGGGGGACGGGCAGCCAAGCCGTGTCCACTCCGTCAATGACCACGGAGGTGGTCGTCTCGACGCTCTCAACGGATTTCGACAGCTCTGGCGAACGGGTGATGTCTTGCACGGTGTTGTCGCGGTTGATGCGGTTCGTGCTGGCCACCCAGGTGGTCCCGACGAATCTGTCCAAGGTGAGGAGCTTGAAGTAGGGCTGGGCTACCGCCGTGGTCGTGTAATGCAGTGCGGGTTGGGGCCGCGGACGCCGGAGGTCCTGCCCCAAATCGATCATGGGGCTCACGCCGCTCCCGAAAAGCAGACTGCCATTGCCGGATCCCACCGGGCTGTGCTCGGTGAACGCCGGCGTGGCGGCGCTCAAAACGAGGGCGCTGACAATGCCAATGCTTCCCACCGCCACCGCACCCCCCATCGGGCCCGGGCCGAGTCGAGTTGCCCGGGCGAAGACGCGAGGGGCGCTGCGCCCTTCGGGGAGCTGGTTCGCCTCCTCAGTACGGCGAACCCGCGCGTCGAACCAGAGCAGAACAAGGAAAGCACCGGCGGCAAGGACCAGCGAGAAGATCTCGGCCCCGCCGTCGATGATGAGCCCCGGAACGCCGACCGGGATAAGCACGGGGATTCCCGCGAGCGCCGGCCAGCGCAGGGTGATTGCGAGGGCGTCCACGAGCACAGCGATGAGTCCGACGCCGCTGGCGAGCAGGAACGTGATGCCGGCGACCGGTGCCGCAGGAGTGCTCTGTTGGCGGATGGAGTCGATCCCGGAGTCGATGAGACCCTGGAATACGGTGAACGTGTCCGGAGTGGGAATCAGCCAGACAAGACCGGTCCCGGCACCGAAGACGAGGGTGAGGAAGGTAAGAAGAACTCCGAGCCCCGTGATCGGCACGAACGACCTCCGAACACCCAGCCGCCGGAACCCCGCCGTCGAGATTAGGACGATCGTGACGGTGAACGTCATGGCCCACATCCAGCCCGTTCCCCGAAGCAGCGGTGCCAATGCACCGCTTCCGACGACGAGGAGCAGAAGGAGCGCCCAGGTTAGCGGCCAGTACGCCTGATGCCGGGGACCTGGGACGCTCCGCGCAGGTTCAAACCGTGTCATGAACGACTCCGCGCTGCTGTTGGACCTCGGACCAGGCAGCCGTGATCTCGTGGGAACTCGTGACCGTGATGCATTGCCACCCTGCGTTGATGAGGTACTCGAGCATGTCGCGCCGCACCGTACCCACCGTGAACGCGACCGCCGGCTCGCAATGCCCGCGGACGGACGCCAGCCCGGCAGCATCCGCGTCATTGATGTCGATGAGGATAGCGAATGCCGGAAGCTGGCTGCTGGCTCCCCGGGAGGCCACCCACGAGGCACCGGTAGCGACGTCTGCTTCCTGACGGTGAATGGGCATGAGGTTGGCCAGTCCTTCCAACAGCTGGCGATCACCTCCCGGTGCGCGGAAGGCTGTGGGCATGTCACCATTCAGGGCGCCACGTTCGCGGTCGAGACCGGGGGCCAGCTGACTGGCGCCGAGTTCGGCGACGTTCAGCCGGAAACCTCCGTCGAGGAGGTGCGCACCGACGGATGCCGCCAGCTCGACCGCAAGCTCGAAGTCCTGGTCGTAGCGCCTGTCCCGTTCCCCGTGCATCAAGGAATGCTCACGCGGACCGCTCAGGGTCGTATCGAGGATCAGGAGAGCTTCAGGATTGCTGCGTTGCTCCTCCTGGCGAACCATGATCTCCCCGTGACGGGCTGTGGCGGGCCAGTTCACGCGGCGGAGTGCGTCGCCGGGCCGGTATTCGCGGGCGATCAACTCGTCGGAGTTCGGGTTCTCTCGCCGCAGTTGCTCGTGCAGCGACCCATCGCCGCTGGTGAGAGCAATCCCTGCACCGGGAAGGGAGGTGATTCGGGGCGTGACCACGAGGTCGTGCGGCTCACCGACCCGTCGTTCACTGAATGCGAGACCGAAGGGGTCGTGCTGTCCGAGGACGAGCGGACCGATCCCGTGCACGCCTCTCTGGCGCGGGAGGATCGTATATTCGAGCGTCGCACTGTCGGCGCCGTTGTCACGGCCGCCCTCGTACCGCTCCAGGGACGGCAGCTGGCCCGTGCCCGGCGCCTTGGTCGCCCCGTTCGTCGCGTCACGCCAGCGAGCGCCGTACAGCGGCCGGGAGGAGAGGTTCTGCACGAGGAGGCAGACGACAGCTTCACTGCCCGCTGCCACGATCGGTGGCCGGAACGTGCGCGTGACGTGAAGTCGGGACGGCCGCACCGCCACGTATACGAGGGCAACGAGCGGCACGGCAAGGAGCACGCAGGCGACGAACAGAAGGTCGCGTCGGTTGACCACGAGGGCGTTGAGGAAGAGTGCACCGCCTGCCGTGAGGAAGATCAAGCCGCGCAAGGTGAGCCGGGGGAACCAGCCCGGACGCGAGAACCGCCTGATCACGGGCATAGCCGTTACTGCCGGCTCTGGACGCCTACGGGAACGGGCGTGGCTGCGACGATCCGCTGCACTGCTTCCTGGAGCAGCGGCCCGCTGTCCTGGTGATGGTGGCCCAGGGCGCGGCTCGTGGGCATCAGCCGGTGGGCGAGGACGGGCACGGCTAGCGCATCGATGTCGTCAGGCAGGACGTACTCCCGCCCGTGCAGGGCGGCCCGCGCCTTGGCGGCGCGCATGAGCTGGAGTGTCGCCCGGGGACTCGCGCCGAGTCGGAGGTCCCGGTCGTCGCGGGTTGCCCGCGCGAGGGTCACCGCGTACTCCTTGACGGCCTGCGACGCGAAAACCAGGCGAACCGTGGACATCATGGCCCGTACCTCAGCGCCGGAAACAACCGGGTCGATCAGCGAGAGGGGACTCGTCGTGTCATGCGAATCGAGCATTGCCAGCTCTGACTCGTTGTCGGGATACCCCATGGAGATTCGCGCCATGAACCGGTCTCGTTGCGCCTCGGGCAGGGCGTAGGTGCCCTCCATCTCGATCGGGTTCTGCGTTGCCACCACGGTGAAGGGCAGGGCGAGGGGGTAAGTCGTCCCGTCGACGGTCACCTGGCGTTCTTCCATGCACTCGAGAAGGGCCGATTGGGTCTTCGGGCTTGCGCGGTTGATCTCGTCGCCGATGACGATGTTCGCGAAGACGGCACCAGGTTTGAACTCGAAACGTCGTTCAGCCTGGTTGAACACCGACACACCGGTCACGTCGGAGGGAAGAAGGTCGGGGGTGAACTGGACTCGGCTCACGCTGCAGTCCACGGAGCGTGCCAGCGCCTTCGCCAGCATGGTCTTACCGACCCCCGGGACATCCTCAATGAGCAGGTGACCCTCGGCGAGCAGCACGGTCAGCGCAGTCTCGACGGCCTCATGTTTACCATCGATGACGGCCTCGATGTTCCGGACGATCGCGTGTGCGGAGGCTTGCACATCGGGAACAGCCATGGCGGTTGCCTCAGCGCTGCGGGTGCCCGGAGCGTCGGCGAGAACCCGGATCGGGGAACTGTTCATACCTTCGACCCTTGGAGGAACGAGGCGACCGCTGGCGGCACATAGGGCGACACATCGCCCCCCAGCGCGGCAACCTGCCGGACCAGTGAACTCGACACGTGAGCGTGAGCCGGGTCGGGGAGCATGAATACCGTCTCCACGCCGGCGAGGTTCCTGTTCACGATGGCCATGGGCGTCTCATACGCCACGTCAACCTGCGAACGGATGCCTTTGACGAGCACGCTCGCGCCGACATCCGTGCAGTAATCGACTAACAGCCCGACGCTCCAGGAGGCCACGGTGATAGTGTCGGGCAGCCCCGATTCCCGGACCGCCTGCTGAATCAGGGCCACCCTCTCAACGAGCGGCAGGAGCGCGGATTTCGCGGGGTTGTGTACGACGAGAACGTGGAGCTGGTCGAAGAGCCCCGCAGCCCGTTCGATCACGTCGAGATGTCCCAGGGTGACGGGGTCGAACGACCCGGGGACGACGGCGATCCTCTGCATACGCTTCACATTAGCCCCCGGGACCGGTAGCGCGCGCCCTCCCACAGCACACTCCAAGTCCGGTGGATGTTAGTTCTTCGTGAGCGACGCCCGAGCACCTGCGTCGAGCCGGAACTGCACCGCGTGGAGGAGGGCCGGCACCGTCGAAAGGCCGGGATCGCGGTCTAGCAGTTCCTGCGCGGCGAGCCTCGCCTTCCCGATGAGCGCCCCGTCGGTCGCGACGCGAAGGAGCCTGAGCGATGAACGGCCACCGGACTGGTCAGTGCCCAAGACGTCCCCCTCTTGCCGAAGCTCCAGGTCGATCTCAGCGAGCTGGAACCCGTCGAGGGTTGCTGCGACCGCCTCCACCCGTTCTCTCGCCAGAGACCCGGCCGGCGCTGCCGTGACCAGCAGACACAGTCCGGGAACGACACCTCGTCCGACCCGGCCGCGAAGCTGATGCAATTGGGAGACACCGAACCGGTCCGCGTCCATCACCACCATCACCGACGCATTCGGCACGTCGACACCAACTTCGATCACGGTGGTCGCGACAAGCAGGTCAATGTCGCCTGCCGCGAACGAACGCATGACCCCATCTTTCGCCTCGCTCGGCATCCTGCCATGAAGCGGTTCGATGCGTGCGCCGGCAAGCACCGGTCGGGCCCGCAGCTCCGCCAGAAGTACTTCCACCGAAGCCGGCGCAGGGGCACTCGGGGTACCGGGGGATCCTGAACTCGCGCTCGCGGCCGTTCCACCGCTCAGAGTCTCCCCGCCTTCGCCCTCCTCCGCCTCCTTGGGGGCGATGGCGGGACAGACAACGAAGGCCTGCCGACCGAGCGCGAGCTCTTCGGCCACGCGCTCCCAGACGCGGTTGTGCCAGGCCGGCTTCTCCTCCAACGGCACTACGAAGCTTTGGATAGGGCTCCGCCCCGACGGTAGGACAGCGATCGTGCTCACATCCAGGTCTCCGAATACGGTCATGGCGACCGTACGCGGAATGGGTGTCGCCGTGAGGACCAGCACGTGCGGTGGGACCTTCCCCTTCTGTCGCAAGGCCTCCCTTTGATCCACCCCGAAGCGGTGCTGCTCGTCGACCACGATGAGACCCAGGTCGAAGAACTCGACACTCTCGGCAAGGAGCGCGTGGGTTCCGATGACGATGCGGGCTTGCCCGGTCACCGTCCGAAGGGCAGCCTTCCTGCGTTCTGCGACGGGAAGCTGGCCCGTGATGAGGGTGGGCATGAGCGAGGCAGAGAGCGACGGACCGAGGACTCGCACGATCGATCGGAGGTGCTGGGCAGCCAACACCTCGGTGGGTGCCAGGAGTGCCGCCTGCCCGCCGGTGTCCGCGACGGCGAGCATCGCCCGGAGGGCAACAATCGTCTTACCCGAGCCCACCTCGCCCTGCAGGAGTCGGTTCATCGGCCAGCTCCGTGCCAGGTCGGCGGCAATCTCTCCGCCGACCTGTTCCTGGTCGCTGGTCAGCTGAAACGGCATTGCCGCGTCGAAGCGCTCAAGGAAACCACCCGGCTCAGGCACTCGCGGGCGCGCTAAGAGCGCGCGGGCGGCGGCCCTCTGCTGCAGCAGGGCAGCCTGGAGAACAAATGCCTCCGTGAAGCGCAAAGTGTCGCGGGCAGCACGCCAGTCGGCGTCTGACGCGGGCCGATGGATCATCTCCAGGGCGTCACGGTGGGTGAGGAAATTTTGTTCTGTCCGCATCAGGTCGGGCAGGGGATCCGCAAGTGGCCCCAGCCCGTCCAGCACCACACCGACGCATTTCTGCACCTGCCAGCTCGCCACCGTTCCCGTGGCGGGATAGATGGGGATCGGCGTCTCCGCCCAACGCCGGGCAGCGACGGCGTCACCGCTGAACGCATCCGCTCGGTCGGGGAAGAGTTCGTAGTCGGGGTGAGCGAGTTGCAGGCTGCCGTGGTAGTCGGACACCTTGCCCGTGAAGATGCCGCGAACACCGGGCAACAGCTCTTTGGCGCGCCAGGCCTGGTTGAAGAACGTGAGGGTGAGGACGCCCTTGCCGTCGGAGATCTTCACCTCGAGGATCGACCCTCGGCGGGATTTCATCGTGCGCTCGCGCACCTCGAGCACCTCAGCCACGATGGTGACGTTCTCGGCGACCGGTAACTCGCTGAGCACACTGAGTTCGCCCCGGCGAGCGTAACGGCGGGGGTAGTGATTGAGTAGGTCACCGACGGTGGCGAGCCCGAAGGCTTTCTGCAGGGCTCCCGCAGTTCGCCCTCCGAGCACTCCGGACAAGCGCGTGGCGAGGACGAGGACGCTCGTGGCGTCGGGAGCGACCGGTGTGATGCTCATTCCTCGATGGTAGGCGCAGCCCCCGTCAGTTCCGCCAGCTCAGCCTGAACGAACTCGTCCGCGGGCCGCTCCGAGGCGAGGCGTTCCTGAATATCACGCGCCTCGTCTGAGCGACCAAGGGTGCGCAGGCATCGTGCCACCGCCCACTCACCGATAAACGCCTGGTCGGCGGTGCCGACTTCGCGGGCGTAGGCGAGAGCCTGCTCGAAATGTGGGAGGGCTTGCTCGGGTCGCCCGGAGTCGTGCAGGTGCCAGCCCAGGTTGTTGTGCAGGGCAACACCCCAGCGCCTAGCGCGGGGTTCTCCGACGGTGTCGAGCACGTCGATGCCCTCCGCGGCCCATTCCTCCTCGTGACCGGCGTCGGCGAGGGCAAGCATGTGCAGTGCGTCGAGGGCGAGGAACGTCGATCCGGCGGCCACGGCCTTCCGCGTGGCGAGCGTGAACAGCGGTACAGACTCCGCGAGGTGTTCGGCGGCCACCATCAATCGCCCACGTTCCAGGGCGACCCTCGCCTGCACTCGCTCCGAACTCTCCCCCACCGCATCCATGACAGCGTCGAGGACCGCCTCCGCCTGGTCGAACTCGCCGAGCAGTCCGAGCGCCCGGGCCAGCTGCGTTCCCAGTTCTGCTCGAGCTAAGGTTCCACGCTCCGGATCGTCAGCGGCGAGGCGGAATCGGTCCGCCGAGGCGCGCGGGTTGCTGAAATCCCAGAGCGAATCGAGAAGGGCCTGGCTGATCGGCGATGCGTCGGTCATGCGTCCATCCTGTCACCGTCTTCGCCACGCGACGATAGGCTCTGGTCGAGATGACGCGAATCGTGGCCGGTTTTGCCGGTTCCCTGTCCCTGGCGGTGCCTCGTTCCGGTACCCGCCCGACAAGCGACCGTGTGCGGGAGGCACTGTTCTCTGCTCTCGACGCGCAGGACGCCATCCGTGGCACTCGCGTGCTCGATCTGTATGCGGGGTCTGGTGCCCTCGGACTCGAGGCCGCCAGCCGCGGCGCACGGTCTGTGACGCTGGTTGAGAACCACTCAGGGGCCGCCGTGCTCTGCCGCAAAAATGCTGCAGCCATCCAGAGGGCAGCGCCCGCCCGATCCGCGCTCAGCATCCGGGTGGTGCCGCAGTCGGTGCATGCCTTCCTCGCCGGGCCGAACCCCGGCGGGGGTTCCGGCGCTGATTCGACGGTGCGCGGGACTTTCGACCTGGTCTTCCTCGACCCGCCGTATGACCTTTCCGACAGTGATCTGGCCGGGAACCTCACGGCTCTGACACCGCTGCTCGAAGACGACGCCGTCGTGGTCGTCGAACGCAGCAGCCGCTCGCCCGAGCCGGAATGGGGTCAGGGGCTTGAGAGCACTCGCCACAAGGTCTATGGCGACACTGTGGTCTGGTATGCAGCACCGCGAACCCTGACAGCCTGAGCGCGACGCACTCGTCCCCTCACCCGGCCGCGCCGTCCCAACCCCGGTACGGGTCCCACCCGGCCTGGTCGTGTATAACCCCGTCTACCCGCACTTCCCCGGGTTGTGCGATGACGGTTCCGATTCGACGGAAGCCGTCGGGAAGCGAGGCGTGTTCCGGGAAGGTTGCCAGGAGCCCATGGTCCTCGCCTCCGCCCAGCGCCAGTTCCGGCCTCTCCCCAAGTGACGCTCCGTCGAAATCGATCCCCACGCCGCTGGCCCGGGCGATCCGTCCGGCGTCGATTGCCAACCCGTCGGACAGGTCGAGCATCGCCGTGGCCCCAGCGAGCGCGGCCACCGGACCGAGCGCCACGGGCGGGACCGGCGCAAGCTGGGCGGCAACGAGGTCTGGGTGCATCTGACGAAGCGCGTCAGCCAGCCGGGCGTCCGGTTCACCGTCCGGCCCGACGGCCAACCGGAAGAGGAGCGCGAGGCCTTGCCCCGCTGGGCCGAGTTCTCCGGCCACCGCGACCATCTCCCCCGGCCGCGCTCCTGACCTCAACACAGGAGCCCGTCCGCCCAGGTCGCCGAACGCGGTCACAGCAAGGGTGAGCGTGTCGGAGGCCGACAGGTCCCCACCGACCACGCCGCATCCGGGCGCCAGGGCGGCACAGCAGTCCCTCAGCCCGTCGGCGATCCCTTCGAGGACGGTCACCGGTGTGGCAGGAGGCGCCGCAATGGCAACCACCAAGGCGGTTGGGGACGCCCCCATGGCCGCAATGTCGGACAGGTTCGTGGCGGCTGCCTTCCAGCCAATGTCGTGCGGACGGGACCAAGCCAGGCGGAAGTCGGGCCCATGTACCATCATGTCCGTCGTCACAACGTAGCGCCCGTCGGGCGCGCGCAGCACGGCGGCGTCATCGCCCGGTCCGACAAGCTGGTCGGCGGCGGCCGGCAGCCGGGGAAAGAGCCGTGCAAGTACCTGTCCCTCGCTGAGGTCAGCGAGGGTCGGGCCGCGGTCGGGAGTTCCCGCCAGGGGCGCGAGCCGAACCGGGCGAGCGTCGCTGGCGTTCCCGGGAAGGGCCTCGGCATCATCCGTCATGATTCAAACGGTAGCCTGAAGGGGATGTCTCTCCGAATCCCTCGCTCACGCCGGCTTGCCGTGGTTGTCGCCGCGGCCGTCGCTCTGCAGCTGTCAGGGTGCTCCGCGATCGTACCGCTTCAACCGGCACCCTCTGCCACGGATCCGGTCTGTGCGGACGTGATCGTTCATCTGCCCTCCACGGTTGCAGACGAGCCCGCACGCGAGACGAACGCCCAGGCGACGGGTGCCTGGGGCACGCCCGCAACGATCCTGCTGCATTGCGGTGTCGACGTTCCCGGCCTAACGACGCTCCCGTGCGTGAGCGTCAACGGCATCGACTGGATCGAGGACGACACCGACGCGCCTCGGTACCGGTTCACGACCTACGGGCGGGAGCCGGCTGTCGAGCTGGTAATCGATTCCGACCGTGTAAGCGGATCATCCGTGCTCGTCGACCTGGCCACTGCGGTGGGATACACACCGGCGACGAAGTCGTGCACGGGTGTGGAAGAGTTGCTGATCCCGTCCGAAGGCGTGCAGGAAGCACCTACAGCACCGGCGACACAGGCACCGGAACCGACGCAGGCGCCGCAGGCGCCGTGACCTGCCGCCGGGTCCGCCCGAGGGCGTGCGCCACGGCGACCTCGATGATCTCGTCAATCAGTAGCGGATAGGTGTACCCCGTAGCCAGCCAGCAGCTCGGGAACATCGAGATCGGAGTGAATCCCGGCATGGTGTTGATCTCGTTGATCACCCAGCCGGACTCGGTGAGGAAGAAATCCACTCGCGCGAGGCCCGCTGCGCCGATCGCCTCGAACGCTCGGATCGCCAGCCCGCGCATCTCTCTCAACTCATCATTCGTGAGCGAGGCGGGACAGACTAGTTCGATGCCTGCTGCATCCAGATACTTCGCGGCGAAGTCGTAGAAGTCACGGCCGCTGACCACGACCTCCCCCGCAACGGATGCCCGGGTCGGCTCCCCCGGGCGGCCCTGCAGCACAGCGACCTCGAGTTCGCGCCCCACGAGGGCGGACTCGATGAGCACCTTGTCGTCTTCGGCTAGCGCCAGAGCCATCGCGTCGGCGAGTTGTCCGGGGTTCGTGACCTTACTGACCCCCACACTCGACCCTGCCCGCGCGGGCTTCACAAACGCAGGAAGACCGAGCTCGTCCAGGGCTGCTCGGGCGCGGCCGGGTGTCTGCGTCCACTCCGCTGCCGTGATCGTGCGCCAGGGGGCCACCGGGAGCTGGGCCTGCTGGAAGACCGTCTTCGTGAAGTGCTTGTCCATCCCGAGCGAAGAGGCCAGCACCCCCGATCCGACGTAGGGCAGGCCCAGGAGCTCGAGCATGCCCTGCACCGTGCCGTCCTCTCCGTATGGACCGTGCAGGATCGGGAAGACGAGGTCGACGTCACCGAGGCTGCGGATGACGCCGTCACGGTCAGTCACGGTCAGCTCGCGGGTAGCCGTGCTTTCGGGCCAGCCGACACGGGTGCCGTTGTCCTGTACTTCGGGAAGCGCATGAGCATTGAGGACGAATTTTGCCGGATCGTCGTCTTCGAGGACGAAGGCACCGTCCTTGGTGATCCCGATTGGAAGGACGGTGAAGCGGTCGCGGTCAAGCGCCGCGAGCACCCCGCCCGCCGTGGCGCAGCTGATCGAATGTTCGCTTGAACGCCCCCCAAAGAGCAGCGCCACCGTGAGCTTGTCCGTCATCGATCGTCCTTTCGCCCTGCGGTTCGAGGGAGTCGGTGGTCAGGTGCGGAGCAATGTCCCGGGGCTTCAGGGTACCCGCCAGGACCTGGCGCACCTGTTCCACGATCGGCATGTCCACACCTTTGGCGCGTGCGAGTTCGAGAACGGGCCCGACGGATGCGAGCCCCTCGGTGGTCTGCTGCATCTGCTTCACGACATCGTTGTAGCTGTAGCCCTGACCCAGCAGCCGTCCAGCCGTGTTATTCCGCGAGAGCGGTGACTGGCAGGTGGCGATGAGGTCTCCCAGCCCGGCCAGCCCGGACAGGGTCTCGGGCTGAGCGCCGTATGCCACGGCGAAATCGGTCATCTCGACCAGCCCGCGGGTGATGATGGAAGCCTTCGTGTTCTCCCCGTAGCCGACACCGTCAACGATGCCGATCGCGACGGCGATCAGATTCTTCAAGACACCACCGAATTCGGTGCCGATGACGTCGGTGTTGACATACGAGCGGAAATAGCGATTTGTGGCCAGGATTGCGACGGCCTGAGCCGTTTCCAAGCTCGCCGATGATACTACCGCCGCGGTCGGCTGCTCCTTGGCGATTTCCAAGGCGAGATTCGGGCCGGAAATTGCCGCCACACGATCGGGAGTGACCCTGAGGACCTGCTCGATCACTTCGCTCATTCGGAGCCCCGAGCCGCGCTCCACGCCCTTCATCAGTGACACGATCGTGCAGTCGGAATCGAGGTAGGGTTCGGCCAGCGAAAGGTTCTCCCGCAGGGTCTGGCTCGGTACAGAGACGAAGACATGCTGGGCACCGGCCAGGGCAAGGTCGAGCCGAGAAGTCGCCCTCAGGCTGATCGGCAGGTTGATTCCCGGAAGGTAGTCGCTGTTGCGTCGACCCTCTGAGATCTCCCGGGCAAGTTCGGGCCGTCGGGCCCACAGCATGACATCAGCTCCACCATCGGAGAGGATTTTGGCGAATGTTGTTCCCCAGCTGCCGGCGCCGAGAACAGCGACGCGGGTGCCCGGTTGCACCTTAGGCTTCAAAACGGCCGGTCTCTCTCTGGTCGTTGTCGGCGGGGTTCCACCGGACGGCTGGGGCCTTGTCACCGCGCAGGTCCTCGAGCAGCCGGGTGATCGCGTCCATCACCAGCCCGGTGGCCTCGGTGAGGGTAGCAGAATCCAGCGGTCGATCACGTAATGCACTGAAGTCGACCGGGGGGCCGATCTTGATCCGCACCGTCTTGCGCGGAAAGAAGTTGACCTTTTTGGAGTACCGCCCCATCAGTTCCTGAGCACCCCAATGAGCGGCCGGTATAACCGGGATGCCGTGCTCCAGGGCGATACGCACAGCGCCACTCTTCCCACGCATCGGCCAGAGGTCAGGATCGCGAGTCAGCGACCCCTCCGGGTACACGACGACCTCCTGGCCCTTCTCAACGAGCCGCTGGGCTGCTTCCACCGGGCCTGCGCCACGGAGCGATCCGCCACGCTCGACCGGAATCTGGCCGGACTTGCGTAGGACCCACCCCAGCACCGGGATGGTGAAGAGGGACCCTTTCGCCAGGAACCGGGGTGCGCGGCCGAGTTTCCAGGAGACGACACCCATGACGACCGGATCGATCTCGGTGTAATGATTGGGCGCGAGCACGAAAGCACCCGACCGCGGGAAATTGTCGCGCCCCTCCACCTCGTACTTCGCGGCGAGATTCATGACCGGCAGAACCAATCCCGCCAGAACCCAGAAGATCGACGGTGTCGCCGTCTCCCGCCGGTCTCGGAGAGCGGGAGCGACGGGCTGGGATGCGGGATTGTGATCTGGCACAGCCCTATTATCCTTCGAGATCGAAGTCCGCCCCCAACAGCTGCAGCTTGGCGATGAAGTTCTCGTAGCCTCGGCTGATGATTCCCACGTTGCTGACGGTGGAGCTGCCCTCGGCGCTGAGCGCGGCGATGAGGTGGCTGAAACCTCCGCGAAGGTCGGGCACCTCGATGTCGGCGCCATGTAGCTTCGCCGGGCCGGTGATGACGGCGGAGTGGTTGAAATTGCGCTGCCCGAAACGGCACGGGTGCCCACCCAGGCACTCTTTGTGGATCTGGATGGTAGCGCCCATCTCTACGAGGGCGTCGACGAAACCGAATCGCTGCTCGTACACCGTTTCGTGCACGATCGACACACCCTGCGCCTTCGTGAGCGCCACGACGAGGGGCTGCTGCCAGTCCGTCATGAAGCCCGGGTGAACGTCGGTCTCGATGACGACGGGTTTGAGGTCACCGCCCGGGTGGTAGAACCGGATGCCATCATCGTGGATGTCGAAAGCGCCGCCGACCTTGCGGAAAACGTTCAAGAACGTGATCATCTCCGCCTGGCGAGCCCCACCGACGAAAATGTCGCCGTCGGTAGCGAGAGCGGCTGCAGCCCAGCTGGCCGCCTCGTTCCGGTCGAACAGGGCGCGGTGCGCATAACCCTGGAGCGTCTCGACACCCTCAATCCGGATGACCCGGTCGGTGTCAACCGTGATGATGGCACCCATCTTCTGCAGGATGTTGATGAGATCCATGATCTCGGGCTCGATGGCTGCACCCTTGAGTTCGGTGATGCCCTCGGCTCGCACAGCTGTCAAGAGGACCTGCTCGGTGGCACCGACACTGGGATACGGAAGGTCGACCTTCGCGCCTTTCAGGCCATTGGGCGCAGACATGCGGATGCCATTGGGCTGCTTTTCCACGACGGCACCGAACTTGCGCAGCACGTCAAGGTGATAGTCGATGGGGCGGTCGCCGATGCGGCAGCCACCGAGGTCAGGGATGAACGCCTCACCCAAGCGGTGCAACAGAGGTCCGCAGAAGAGGATCGGGATCCTCGAGGAGCCCGCGTGGGCGTCGATGGCGGCGAAGTGCGCGCTTTCCACGTCGACAGGATCCAGGAGCAGCTCACCGGGCTCCTCCCCATCGGTCACCTTGACGCCATGGACCTCGAGGAGCCCCCGCACGATGCGCACATCGCTGATGTTCGGCACATCCTTCAGGACGCTGGGGCTCTCCCCCAGCAGGGCCGCGACCATGGCCTTAGTGACGAGGTTCTTGGCGCCCTTCAGCTCGATCCGCCCAACCAGCGGAATTCCGCCTCGGATCGTGATCCGGTCGCTCTTGAGGCCGACGGCCGCGCCGTGGCTCTGTGCGTCCTGGACAAGTGTGCTCACTGATTACCTACCTTGCGGGGAGAGTGCGGGGGCGCCAGGGCTCCCGCCGGGATTCGAATTCTGTTATCCGCGCCTCGTCACGCAGGGTCAGGCCGATGTCGTCCAGGCCTTCAAGTAGTCGCCATCTAGTGTATTCATCGATCTCGAAGGGAACTGTGAGCTCTCCCAGCCTGGCCTTCCTCTCAACAAGATCGACGCTCATTTCTATTCCCGGGCTTGCCTCGACTGCGCTCCACAGCAGCTCTGCGTCTTCCTCGCTGATCTGGCCGGCGAGGAGACCCTGCTTACCCGAATTGCCCCGGAAGATGTCGCCGAAGCGAGGGCTGAGGACCGCCTGAAAGCCGTAATCACGCAAAGCCCAGACGGCATGTTCGCGTGAGGACCCCGTGCCGAAGTCGGCTCCGGCGATGAGGACGCGGGCACCGGTGTACGCCTCCTGGTTGAGCACGAAGTCAGGGTCCTGGCGCCAGCCAGCGAAGAGGGCATCCTCGAAGCCCGTCTTCGTCACCCGTTTCAGGTAGACGGCCGGGATGATCTGGTCGGTGTCGACGTTAGAGCGTCGCAGCGGCATCGCGACGCCGCTTACTGTTGTGACCTTCTCCACGCTACTTCCTCCCCCATGTGGTGCCCTGTGGTTCCTGTTCCAGGTCCCAGGGACTGGAAAGCGTACCGCGGATCGCGGTTGCGGCGGCGACCAGCGGGGAAACCAGATGGGTTCGACCGCCCTTACCTTGCCGGCCCTCGAAGTTGCGATTGCTGGTAGAGGCGCAACGTTCGCCCGGAGCGAGCTGGTCGGGATTCATCCCGAGGCACATCGAGCACCCGGCGAAGCGCCATTCTGCCCCGAAATCCATGAAGATCTTGTCCAGGCCTTCTGCCTCCGCCTCGATCCGCACCCGTGCGGACCCCGGGACCACCATCATCCGCAAGCCTTCGGCTTTGGTGCGGCCCTTGATGATCTCGGCAGCGGCGCGCAGATCTTCGACCCGGCTGTTGGTGCACGATCCGAGGAACACCGTGTCGACCCTGATGTCCTTCATCGCAGTCCCGGCCACAAGGTCCATGTACTCGAGCGCCCGCTCGGCAGCCGACCGCTCATTGGCGTCGTCGATGGTGGCCGGGTCCGGCACCGCCTCGCTCAGCGAGACGCCCTGACCGGGGTTCGTGCCCCAGGTAACGAAAGGCTCGAGCGTGTCGGCATCGAGGGATACCTCGGCGTCGAACTCGGCACCCTCATCCGACGGGAGAGTCTGCCAGTACGCAACTGCGTCGTCCCAGTCCTGGCCGGACGGCGCATGCGGACGGCCCTTCAGATACTCATAGGTGATCTCGTCCGGAGCGACCATACCGGCGCGCGCGCCCGCCTCGATCGACATGTTGCAGATCGTCATGCGGCCCTCCATGGAGAGCGCCCGGATGGCGCTCCCGCGGTATTCGAGGACATAGCCCTGCCCACCGCCGGTACCGATCTTGGCGATAACGGCGAGGATGATGTCCTTGGCCGTCACACCCGGCCGCAGGTCGCCCTCGACCGTGATCGCCATCGTCTTGAACGGCTTCAGGGGTAGCGTCTGGGTCGCCATCACATGCTCGACCTCGCTCGTTCCGATGCCGAACGCCATCGCTCCGAAGGCACCGTGGGTCGACGTGTGGGAGTCGCCGCAGACAACGGTGATGCCTGGCTGGGTGAGCCCCAGCTGCGGCCCGACGACGTGAACGATGCCCTGCTCAATGTCACCGAGCGAGTGCAGGCGGATGCCGAATTCCTCGCAGTTGCGACGAAGCGTCTCGATCTGGGTACGACTGGTCAGATCGGCGATTGGGCGGTCGATGCCCACAGTCGGCGTGTTGTGGTCCTCGGTGGCAATGGTGAGGTCCGGTCGGCGGACCGGGCGCCCAGCGAGGCGCAGTCCGTCGAATGCCTGCGGACTTGTCACCTCGTGCACGAGGTGCAGGTCGATGTAGATGAGGTCGGGTGTGCCGTCTTCGCCCTTGGCGACGACGTGGTTTTCCCAGACCTTCTCGGCCAGGGTTCGCGGCCGTTCGGCCACGGCTGGTGCTTCAGTCATGATTGGTGCGTCTTCCTCGAGAAGTGGTGTTCAGCCAGCGTGAACTCCGCGACGAGTGAGGCCTCAGGAGTGGGACCCGTCGCGGCAGAGAAGAAGAAGTCGACCGAACAGCACGCCATCAGGGTAACACCTCGGCCGGGAAGCAGCCCTGCGCGGCGCGGTCCCCAGCGGATCAGCCGCGGGTCAAGCGCCCTCGCGGGGAGTGCGGCCGGGATCCATCGCGGATTCCAGGAAAACCACAGTCACGTTGTCCCGCCCTCCTCGCTCGAGAGCGGCTGCAACGAGGACCTCCGACACGGATGCACCGGATGCGTTCTCGCCCGCGGCGACGACGGCTGCCATCTCCACCGTGGAGAGCTCTTTGGTCAGCCCGTCCGAACAGATGAGGAAGGCGTGCCGACCCGCCGCTGGAAGCAGCCAGACGTCAGCCTCGACGGATTCGTCGGCGCCGATTGCGCGGGTGATCACGTTCCGCTCGGGATGGTTCTCGGCATCTGCTGCTGAGATGAACCCCGCATCGACCATCTCCTGCACGGCCGAATGGTCCACGCTCAGTTGATCGAGCGTGCTCCCGTCCCACGCATACACACGGGAGTCTCCGACGTTGAATACCATCCAGTGGAAGCCGATCTCGTCACCGGTGTCGACGAAGGCAACGCCCGCCAAAGTGGTGCCCGACACAGCGGTTCCGTAGTCATCCGCGGCGCTCAAAGCCCGCACCGCGTCGTTCGAGGAGTGGATGGCGTTGAGGATGCGTTCGGGGGTTGACGGTGAATCCGGTTCTATGTGCTCGGTGAAGACACGGACCACCGTCTGACTGGCGGCATCCCCCCGCGCGTGACCGCCCATTCCATCTGCCACGAGAAAGACCGGAGCCTGAGCCAGATAGCTGTCCTCGTTGACCTTGCGGACGGTACCGACGTCGCTCACGGCGCTGACGGAGAAACGCACAGAGCACGCCCCCAGTGACATGCCGCTCTCGCCACTCACCGCCACGTAGATCCCGCCGTTCGCGTCACCGCCCTGGTATCGGGCCCGTGCCCCTGGACGGGCGCCGGTGTTCCACCGTACCAAGTTCCCGCGGACATCCCCGAACTGTCAGTCGACGCTCACACGTCTTCGGTCTGCGGTGCCGGGATCTCCTCTTTCAGGGTGTGCCCGCGCCTGTGAGCGTCGCGTGTGGCTTTCAGGAGGCTGGCGATCGTCGCCACGGCCATCGATCCGACAATCACGCCCAGAGAGGTCCAGGTGTCAATCTCCGGTGCCCACTCCACTCCCGCTCCCCCGTTGATGAAGGACACTTCGTTGGTGTGAAGGGCGTGGAAGACGAGCTTCACACCGATGAAGGCGAGGATGAAGGCGATCCCGTACTTGAGGTATTCGAGACGCTCAAGCAGACCGCCCAGGAGGAAGTACAGCTGCCGGAGCCCCATGAGAGCGAACACATTGGCAGTGAAGACGATGAACGGGCTCGTCGTTATACCGAAGATGGCAGGGATCGAGTCGAGCGCGAAGATGAGATCGGTCGTTCCGATCGCGATGAACACGATGAGCATCGGCGTGAAGATCTTCTTGCCGTCAACGACGGTCCGAAGCTTGGAGCCGTCGAAGGTCGACGAGATGCTTATGTGCCGACGCAGGTAGCGGATGACCACATTCTCGGCCGCGTCGTCTTCGTTCTCTTTGGCGACGGCCTGGTGCACCGCTGTGTAGAGCAGGAATGCACCGAAGATGTAGAAAATCCAGCTGAAGTTCTCAATGAGTTGCGCACCAAGAAGGATGAAGACTCCACGCAGCAGCAGCGCGATGATGATGCCCACCATGAGTACTTCCTGCTGGTACTTCCTTGGCACAGAGAACCTCGCCATGATGATGACAAAGACGAACAGGTTGTCGATGCTGAGGCTGTACTCCGTCAGCCAGCCGGCAAGGAACTGGCCGGCGTGTTCCGCGTCGGCCAACACAAGCATCAGCAGGGCAAAGACGAGTGCCAAGACCACGTAGAAGGCGACCCAAAGGCTGGCCTCCTTGATGGAGGGGACGTGCGGTCGCTTAAACACGATCAGAAGGTCTGCGATGAGCACAGCGGTGAGGACGACGAGCGATCCGATTTCGAACCAGAGGGGCAGGACGAGATCCATGAAAACCTTTCAGTGAACTGACGCCGCATGGCGCGACATAGGCTCGAAAGTCTCTCCCGCACCGGCTGGCCGACACCACCGCGCCCGGGGCTCCGACAATGCAGCCCGTACTGACGAACACGGTATAGGACCCGATCGGGATCCCGAGGGATACTCCCCTTCGTTGCAGTCAGTCTACCGGACGTCCCGGCGGGCTCGCAGTTCCGCGGACCACACTGGTGGCCGTGCTCCCTGCCATCGTCAGGGTGCGAGGGGAGCCGCCCAGAAAACTGTGGTTGGCTGGTCAGAAGTTGTTTCGAAGAACAGTCTTGGGAGAGAGAATCCGTGATCAGCCCTCGCCGTCGCCTCGCAGCCGCTCTGGCCGTGACAACGTTGACCGCCGCCCTCACCGGTTGTTCCGGTGATTCAGCGGATTTCACTGGCAACGTCGCCACGTCTCTCCAAGAGGGTGTTCTGGGCGTAACGAACGCGGCCGCAGGCGGCAACTATGCTGCGGCTCAGACGGCCCTCGCCGCCGTGCAGGCGGAGCTGCTCGCAGCCGCCGCAGCGGGCGACGTGTCAGGGTCGCGATCTGCAGAGATCCAGTCGGCAATCAACAAGGTCGAGGCTGAACTGGCCAGGGCGCTCGCCGCAGCCGTTCCTCCGCCTGCTCCAGCACCGGTGCACACCGAACAGCCCGCCGTCGTGCCGGCGCCGGCACCGGCACCCGAGAACGATTCCGATTCCGATTCCGATTCCGATTCCGATTCGTACACCGACGGCAGCGATACCGGCGACGGGAACAGCGACAAAGGGGCCGAGGGCAACGGGAAAGTCAAGGGAGACAGATCCGACAAAGGCGACTGACATAACTGCCGCCCCCGGCAGTCGGCGCAGGAGGAACATCACCGCGTTAACCATGAAGCCCGGCTCCACTGAATCAGTGGAGCCGGGCTTATTTGTGACCCCAGCGGGATTCGAACCCGCGTTACCGCCGTGAGAGGGCGATGTCCTAGGCCGCTAAACGATGGGGCCGTTTTTGCAACTTATCGAGTATGCCACACCGCACGCGGGCGATCCAAACTGAGGGTTACCCGCATACGAGAAGGGCCGCCGATACGTTTTCGGTGACCGGCTGTGCGCCCACGTTTGCTCAGGTCCGATGCACCCGTCTGCGCCTTCGCCTCCAGACGCCCGGACGTGACCGCCGCGGCTTCCGGAACCGCTTTTTGAGCTGTGGCCGCCTCCCCGGCACGACGACGCACGGCACCATGTTGCGGGTCCCGCCGATTCAGGATTAGCTCATGGCATGAAACTGACCAAGCTCGAACACTCCGCCCTGGTTTTGGAAAGCACTGGACAAAAGCTCTTCATCGATCCTGGTTCGTTCACGACGCCGCTCACCCAGACGACGAACACTGTTGCCGTGGTCATCACACACGAGCACGCCGACCATTGGACCCCCGAGCAGCTCGACCGCATCATCGAGATGAACCCGAATCTGCTCATCTTCGGCCCACCCGGAGTGGCAGCCGCAGCACCGAGGCATGACATCACGGTCGTTCGAAACGGTGACAAAACACAGGCCGGCCCATTCTCCCTCCGCTTCTTCGGGGAGAAGCACGCCGTCATTCACGAGTCCATCCCGATCATCGACAACGTGGGCGTTCTCGTCAACGACGACCTGTACTACGCCGGGGACTCGTTCACCGTTCCGGAAGGTGTGCAGGTCGGCACGCTCGCAGTGCCCGCCGGTGCTCCGTGGCTAAAGATCTCCGAGGTTATCGACTACGTACTTGCGGTGAAGCCGCGGCGGAGTTTCCCGGTGCACGAGATGCTGCTGTCGCGCTCGGGTAAAGACCTCTCTAACGGCAGGATCAAGGCAGCCACCGAGCAGGCTGGCGGGGAGTTCTTCGCCCTCGAACCTCTGGACACACTCGACCTGTAAATCATCGCGGGTAGAGCACAACCCCGTCCTGCACCTCGATGGTGGCGGTCATACCCGGCCGGAACTCGTGGGCGCGGTGCCGCGGGATCAGGACGCTGAGCTCGACAGGGGCAGGCCTCCCGGCAACGCGGAGGAGCACCTCGGTCTGCGCGCCGCTCGAAGATACGGAGCCCACCTCGACAGGCGTGCCATCCGGCCCAGCCGAAACATGGAGCTGGTCGGGGCGGATCATGGCCTTGACGAGGGCGCGACCGCCGCTTTCGTCATGGCGAACGCGAAGCCGTCCGAGAACGGAGTCCGCGTACTCCCCGTTCACCGTCACCGGCACGAAGATGGCCGTCCCGAGAAACTCCGCAGTCTCCGCATCCACCGGGTGGTCGTAGACTTCCTCCGGCGACCCGGCCTGCACGAGTCGGCCGCGCTCAAGCACGCCGACCTGGTGCCCGAAGGTCAAGGCCTCGTCCTGATCGTGGGTGACAAGGATGGTGGTGACGTTGGCGCCGTCGAGTGCCTGCACTACGGCGCGGCGAGTTTGCGCACGCAGATTGGTGTCAAGGGCGCTGAAGGGTTCATCGAGGAGAATCACTTTCGGTGACGGGGCAAGGGCCCTTGCCAAGGCCACCCGTTGCTGCTGGCCACCTGACAGCTCATCCGGGAATCGGCCGAGCATCGCCTCGTCCAACCCGACGAGGTCGCAGACATGGCGGATGCGATCGAGCTTGGCACTGCGGTCGTGCAGTCCGAACGCGATGTTCTGCCGCACCGTGAGGTGAGGGAAGAGGGCGCCGTCCTGGGCAACGTACCCAATTCCTCGACGGTGGGCGGGCATGCGCTCTGAGTGCGCAGCAAGCGTCTGGCCGTCCAGGGAGATCTGCCCACTGTCGGGATGATCGAACCCTGCGATCAGGCGGAGCAGGGTGCTCTTGCCGCTCCCGGAGGACCCAACGATCGCGGTACGGGTTCCGGCGCCCACCCTCAGGGAGATATCGCCGAGGACGGGGGTGCCGCCCAGTGATTTGGATACGGCTTCGAGAATCAGGGCCATTATCGCCGGGCGACCTTCCTCGACTGCAAGAACATGATTGCCACCGCCGGCACGGAAAGCGCGATAAGCAGGACTGCGTACGGCGCGGCATCCGCGTAGTGCAGCGAAGAGCTCGCCGACCAGAACTGGGTCGCAAGTGTCCGCGTTCCGTTCGGGGCAAGCAAAAGGGTAGCAGTCAGTTCGTTCGCCGCCCCCAGGGCAACGAGAGCCGCCCCCGCCGCGATCGAGGGCACCAGGATCGGGACCGTCACTCGCATCCGTGCCTGGATGGGGGAACGACCGAGTGCGCGTGCAGCCTCCTCCAACCCGACGGGCGCTTGAGCGATCCCCGCGCGCAGGCTTACCAGGGCGCGTGGGATGAAGATCAGGACGTACGCCAGGAGCACCGTGAACGGGGTCTGGTAGAGGGAGGGGATCAACCGGATGGTGAGAGTGACCAGCGCAAGGGCGACAATGATGCCGGGCAGACTGCTCGTGACATAGGTGGCCCCCTCGATGGCTTTCGTGAGCCGGCTCGGATGCCGCACCGACAGCCAGGCGACCGGGAGCGCTATCAGGATGGTGAGCAGGGCACCCGCCGAGACCAAGAGCGCGGTCTGCACGACGGCCGACCCGAGTTCAGCTTGTGCCCAGGTGTCGCCAGTGCCCAGCCAACGCGCGACACTGGCCAGCGGTACTCCTGCGGCGGCGCCCAAGAGTGCGATGAGGCCGAGCAGGACGGGCAGGTTCCACAGCTTCATGCGCACCAGCGTGGCCGACCGGGGGGCGCCGGAACCGACCCGGGCGTAACGCGCGCGGCCCCGGGCGGAGGCTTCGAGAATCAAGAGAACCAAGCAGAGGGACGCAAGGACGGCTCCCAGGGCTCCGGCCGCCGGCCCGGCGAAGGTGGCCTGGTACTGCACCATGACAGCGGTGGTGAAGGTGTCGAAGCGGATCATCGCGAACGCCCCATACTCGGCGAGAAGATGGAGGGCCACGATCAGCCCACCGCCGAGAATCGCCAGCCGCAGTTGGGGAAGAACGACCCGGATGAACACTGCCCAGGTGCTACATCCCAGAGAACGGGCACTCTCTTCAAGGGCGGGGTCGAGTCCACGAATGGCTGCGGCAGCCGGTAGGTATACGAGCGGGTAGTAGGCGAAGACGGCGATCATCACCGCACCGCCGAGGCCCTGGATCCCCGAGATCGCGCTCACCCAGCCGTAGCTGCTGACGAAAGCGGGGATGGCCAACGGGGCGGCTAGGAGGACGGCCCACAGCCTCCGCCCGGGTAGGTCGGTTCGCTCGACCAGCCAGGCCGCACCGATGCCGACCGCCAGGCAGAGCGGTGTCGCCACGGCGACGAGAAGCATCGTGTTGACGAGCAACTCCCCGACCTTCGGCCGGAAGACCAGCGGCAGGAGTTGACTGCCGCCGACCTCCACCGCGATCGAGAGCACGTATCCCACGGGAACCAGTGTGATCAGGGCGATCGCGCCGCCGAGCACGATCAGCGCAAGCGAGGGCCGACGGCTCCTGCCCTCTGCCCTGCCGACTCGCTGAAGCGCAGGGGTCATCGCCACCCTGGCTCACTCCTGTTCGTGCTCGCGCAACTCATCTCAGATCAGCCCGACCTTCGTCATCAGGTCCGTGACCTGGGAGCTGTTCAGGCGAGCCGGGTCGATTTCCGGGGCTTCGAGCGAGGCAAGGGACGGCAGGTCTTCGTGGGGCTCGGCGCCGTCGGACACGGGGTACTCGAAGCTGGTCCCGGTTCGCAGCACCTCCTGTCCGTCTTTCCCTACGATGTACGCCAGGAAGGCCTGCGCAGCCGCCTGGTTGTCGCTTGATTCAAGGACACCGCCCCCGGAGATGCTGACGAAGGCACCGGGGTCCTCGCTCTTGAAATAGTGCAGCTTGGTGTGCGAGCTGTTCTCCTGGGTGGACGCCTGGTCACCGAACCAGTAGTAGTGGTAGATAACGCCGCCGGGGATCTCGCCGGCATTGACAGCCTTCATCACTGTGCTGTTGCCCTTGTATTCGGTGAAGTTCTCACGCATCCCGGTGAGCCACTCTGTGGTGGCGCTCGCACCCTCGAGCTCGAGGACCGCCGCGACGATCGCCTGGAAGTCGGCGCCGCTCGGCGAAGCGGCCCATCTGCCCTTCCACTCTGGCTTCGCCAAGTCAAGCAGCGACCCCGGCAGCTGCCCCTCGGTCAGCAGGGCAGGGTTGTAAGCGAAGACAGTCGACCGAGCGGCGATGCCGGTCCATTTACCCGTCGAGGGGCGGTACTGCGCGGGGAGGAGGTCAAGGGTTGCTTCATCGACATCAGCAAGCAGTCCGGCGTTCTCGACCAGCGCCATACCGGGTGAGTTCTCAGTGAGGAAGACATCAGCAGGAGAGGCGTCGCCCTCTGCCACCAGCTGATTGGCGAGTTCAGTGTCTGAGGCGCTCCGTAGAGTGACCGTCACACCGGTCTGGTCCGAGAACTCGTCCGCCCATGCCTGCGTCAATTCCTCATGTTGCGCGTTGTACACCACGATTTCGCTGCCCTCTAGAGAGTCCGCTGGCGTCCCGGACGGGGCCGCCGCGGGTGCAGAAGTGGAGCAACCGGCCAGCAGAAGAATGGCAGCGGTTGCGGAGGCAGTGATGGTGGCGGTGAGCTTCATGGATTCTTTCGGTGTACAGGACGGGGAGGCTGGGTAAGTCTAGCCTTACCTTACTTGATGCGAGCGTGATGTTTTCCTGTCGATCCCCTGCGGAGCCCTCTGAGCCGCCCAGCAGCGAAAAAAGCCCTGCCGTTGTTTCCGGCCGCGGCGTACGATGGCGCCAATGAAGGAGGTGGCTGAGATGCAAGCAACGGTGGGTGATCGGATCCTCATCCGTGGCAAGACGGTGGAATCGGTGGACCGGCACGGAGAGGTCCTCGAAGTACGCGGCGCTGACGGCGAACCGCCGTATTTTGTGAGGTTCGACGACGGTCACGAGACCCTGATCTTCCCGGGCCGGGACTGTGTGGTCCAGCACACGCAGAGGGAGGCTTAGGCGCGCCGGGTAGCGTACGAGGCCTGACGGAGGAACCACTAGCAAACGACCAGAGCCAAGAAGGGTTCGAAAATGAAGTCTCGTCTCAACCCATACCTGGGGTTCCGTGACAATGCCCGGGAGGCAATGAGCTTCTACCACTCCATTTTCGGTGGGAAGCTGACCATGAGCACGTTCGCCGAGTTGCAAGCCAGCGAGGACCTTAGCGAGAAGGACAAGATCATGCATTCGCAGCTGGAGTCTGAGGAGGACTTCGTGCTGATGGCATCGGACACACCGAACAGCATGGATTATGCCCCCGGCAGCAACTGCTCGGTGTCCCTGAGCGGCGACAACGAAGGCGAACTGCGCGGATACTGGGACAAGCTAGTCGAGGGCGGCACAGTCGCCCTCCCACTCGAGCGTGCCCCCTGGGGCGACAGCTTCGGTATGTGCATGGACAAGTTCGGGGTGAGCTGGCTGGTGAACATCGCGGGGTCACCGACAGCAGACGAATCCGAGTCGGCGCCGTCCGAGTCGCAGAGCGCGCCGTCCGAAAACCCCCTCTAGACGCCGCTCCCTGAGAACCAGACGGGCCGGGAAGCCCGCTGCTTCCCGGCCCGTTTGGCCTACTGCCCGTCATTCAGAGGATGGGTTTGCCCCCGGTGACAGCGATGCGTGCGCCGGAGACATAACTGGACTCATCCGACGCCAGCATCACGTAGACCGGCGCGAGTTCGGCCGGCTGGGCAGCCCGACCCAGCGGCACCTGCTGACCGAAACTTTCCACCTTCTCCTCCGGCATGGTGGCGGGAATCAGAGGCGTCCACACCGGACCTGGGGCGACGCTGTTGGCGCGGATGCCCCGCTCGGCAAGCAGCTGGGCCAACGACGCCGTCATGTTGGCGATCGCCGCCTTTGTGGCCGCATAGGGAAGCAAGGTGGGCGACGGATTGTCGGAGTTGACCGATGACGATCCGATGATCGAGGCGCCCTCATGCATGTGCGGCAGCGCGGCTTTCACAAGGTGGAAGAAGGCGCTCACGTTGACGGCGAGGGTCCGGTCCCACTCCTCGTCGGACACCTCCTCCAACGTCGGGTGATCCATTTGGAAGGCGGCATTGCTCACGAGGATGTCAACGCGGCCGAACTCCGCCACCGTCTTCTCAATGATCTCCCGGCAGTGCGCCGGGTCGGCTAGATCGCCGGAGACCAGCAGGCACCGGCGTCCCGCACCCTCGACCTGCGCCCGGGCCTCCTCGGCATCCTCGTGTTCATTGAGGTAGGTGATCACGACATCGGCGCCTTCCCGGGCGTACGCGATGGCGACGGCTTTCCCGATCCCGCTGTCCGCACCGGTGATGACGGCGATCTTGCCTTCAAGGCGCCCCGAACCTCGGTAGGTCTCCTCGCCGTGATCAGGCTTGGGCGTCATCTCCTGTTCGCTTCCCGGGGGCTGCTGCTGCTGGGCCGGTTGGTTCATGGCGTTGTCTCCTGTCCGCTTGGGTGCCTCTCTCGGCTGTGCGTTCGTCTGCGAATCTAAGACGAAGCAGCGGATGCCTCAATGGCCTTGACAGGCGCAGCGGTAATGGAGAACGGCTTCGATCGGGGCCTAGATTGCGCGAGGTATTCGGCCAGGCTGATCGGACGGGTTCCTGTTATCCGCTCGATATTATCGCTCACGGTCGAAAGCTCACCGGACGCGATGGAGGTGTACGTGCTCACCCAAGCATCGACCGGCCATCCGCGAGCAGCGCACTTCTCGCGCGACAAATAGACCTCAGGGATCGACTTATTGACCTGTCGTGGCGCGAATGAGACCTGCAACCTCTTCCAGGGTCAGGGCTTCCGGGCTAGTCATCTCATAGTGTGCGTCGATGTGCTCGTCCGGTGCCCGCAGGACAGCAACGAGGGCCCCTCGCAATGTCTGCGCGATCGACGACCGCTGCTGCCCCTTCTCCGGCTGGCCCGCGGATGACCCCATGCTCGCCAACGAGCGGCTCCATGAAGTCGAGGTACAGGTTGTCTCGGAGGAGCGTGTACTTCATCCCTGATTCTTCAATCGCCTGCTCCGTGGCGTAATGGTCACGGCCCAAGGTGAAGATCCCATCGGGCGCGGGCGCTATGAAGGAGGTGTAGACGATGTGCCCCGCCCCGGCAGGCGCGGCCGCGCCCACGACTTCGGCGGCGAGCTGCCGCGCGACCATCCCGCCCTGCACCGCCGTGAAACCGGTGACGGCGAGGGCGAGGGTCATCACGGTGAGCCCTTCCGTAGATGCGCTACAACGGGGTCAGCGTGGTTCGTCGCCTAAGCGCTGAGGCGCGGATAATCGGTGTAGCCCTCAGCACCCGCCCCGTAGTAAGTGCCCGGGTTCGGATCGTTCTCCGGGTGTTCGCCCTGCCAGCGCTCCACGAGGTCGGGGTTGGCGATGGCCAGTCGCCCGACAGCGACGGCGTCTGCGTGCGCCTGCTCGACGAGCGCGACAGCTTCCGCGCGCGTAGTCACACGACCGAAGCCGCTGTTGGCGACCATCTTGCCACCGAACCGCACCCGCAGGTCCTGCACAAGCTCCCCCGCTGGGTCGCTGTGCAACACGCTGAGGTAGGCGAGCCCGAGGGGCGCGATACCGTCGATCAGCGCATCGTACGTCGCCGTGACATCGGCGCGCTCGGTCTCCAGGACTCCCTGAATATTGTGCATGGGAGACAGTCGGATGCCGACGCGGCCAGCTCCGATCGCTCCGGCAATAGCGCGCGTCACCTCGACAACGAAGCGCGCCCTGTTCTCGGGAGAACCGCCGTACTCGTCTGTGCGCTGGTTCGAAACCGGGGAGAGGAACTGATGCAGCAGGTAACCGTTCGCACTGTGCACCTCGACGCCGTCGAGGCCTGCTCTGATGGCCCTCTCCGCCGCCGCGACAAACTCGTCCCGAACGATGTCGAGCTCGTCCGCGCTCAGGGCGTGCGGGACGGGGAAGGGCATCTTGCCGGACGGAGTGTGCGCCTCGTCCTCGATGGCGAGCGCGCTCGGGGCCACGATGCGGTCGGTGCCCGTGATCGCCGTGTGCGACACCCGCCCGGAGTGCATGAGCTGCATCACGACCCGCCCACCGCGGGCGTGGACTGCGTCGGCGACGCGGCGCCAGCCGTCCGCCTGTTCGTCCGTGACGATTCCAGGCTGGCCCGGGTAGGCGCGGGATTCCGCGCTCGGATAGGTGCCTTCGGTGATGATCAGACCGATGGTGGCGCGCTGTTCGTAGTACCGGACGAGAAGGTCGCCAGGAACTCCTGCGTCACCGGAGCGCAGCCTGGTCAGAGGCGCCATGACAATGCGGTTCGGCAGTTGCAGGTCCCCGAAGGTGACGGGCGAGAACAAATCCAAGATGAAGCCTTTCGGTTCTTCCGTCACGCCGATGCGGCGCAACCTTCACCCCAACGTGCTCACAGCAGCACGTATTCCGAACCTCACGGCATCCGCCGATACCGACTCACCCGTCGGGCAGCTGCGCCGAGACGAAGAAGGAATTCACCTTGCGCAGACGCGCTCCCTGCAGGGCTCGGGGCTCGGCTTCACGTACGGGCTCAGACCCTGCATCGCAGCCGGAAGGACCCCTCCCCTCAGCAGGATCTCAAACGCCCGGCTTGGGAGCGGTAGCGAGCGCGACAACGACCGTAGGTTCCGGCACCACCCCGGGCGTCACCGCTGGCCGGTTCCCTCGTCCGGCAAACCGAACAGGTGGCGGGTTCCCTCGGCGATCGCCTCACGCTCGGCGGCGCCGAACGCGGATTCAAGCGCCGCGCCGTTCACCACAGGGTCGGAGACTGAGAATGGATTGTCGGTGCCGTAGCTGAGCTTACTCAAGCCGGCCGTGTCCTCGACCAACCGCATGGACCTCTCCTGGTAGACCACGAGGTCCAGGTACAGCCGGGCGATACTGTCGCTCGGCGGGGCAGGCAGCCGCTCGTGGGTCGTGGGGTCGGACCGCCACGCCGCGTCCATGCGTCCGGCAAGGGTGGGAACGGCGGCACCACCGTGCGCGACGAGCATCCGCAGCCCGGGGTGTCGGTGCAGCACACCGGCGAAGATGAACCGGGCGAGGGCGATGGTGGTTTCGAACGGGAACCCCACACTGACGGGTAGGGCGTGCCCGAAACCGCGGAGCTCTTCGGCTGCCGCCGAGTAATGCGGGTGGAGGAACACCGTCAACCCGACCTCATCGATCGCCTGCCAGAGAGGCTCGAGCGCCTCGTCGTCCAGGCTCAGCCCGCAGACGCGCGATCCGATGATGACCCCATACAGCCCATCGGTGGCAGCGATTTCCTGCGCCACCGCCACTGCATCCGCCACCGTGTTGCTGGGCAGCAGTCCCATCCCAACGACGCGCCCCCCGGTCTGGGTTTCGTATCCGGCCAACTCCGCATTGAGATCCCGTGCGATCTGGGGGCTGTCGTCCCCGTTGAACGGATCCAGCCACGGGTTGCCGACGCTCACCACACTGCGGTCGATGCGGTTGCGATCCATGTGCTCGAGCTTCAGGTCAATGCTGGTGTACTCGGCGTCGAATGCTCGACCGCCGCCGGGCCCAGCGTCTTCCTCATGGGCGAAGATCACGAAGTACTCGCTCCCCTCGTGCTCGGTCACCCGTGGAATGGTGGTCCGCGCCTTGAGCAGGTCGATGTAGCTTCTCGGGTAGATATGAGTGTGTGCGTCGATGAGTTCTGGCATAGGTTTTCCTGTTCTACGTGGTGCGCTAGCGATCGCCGGCTCCGGGGCCGGCGAAGAACCGTCCCGTGCCGGGGTCCGCGACGGCGACGCCGTCGAAGACAAGGGTGCCGCGAAGGTAACTCCGCACGGTGCGGCCGATGATCTCTCGCCCTTCGAACGGCGACCAGCCCGCTTTAGACGCGAGCCGGTCGGCGGTGATCGTCCAGCGGGCGTCCGGGTCGACGAGGATGATGTCCGCGTCGGCTCCGGGAGACAAATTGCCCTTGCGCGGTCCTAACCCGTAAGCGGCCGCTGGGGCCTCCGCGTAGCAGGCAACCAGCCGCTCATAGCTGATTCGCCCGTGCGCGGCAGCGTCAAGCAGGATCGGCATTGTCGTGTCGAGCCCGGGGAGCCCGAAGTGCACGTTCCAGATCGACCCGTCCGTCTTCTGGTCGCGGGTCGACGGGGCATGATCGGAGGAGATGTGGTGGATCCGGCCGTCTTGCAGCGCTGCCCACATCCGATCGAGATCCTCCGCAGTGGCCGCTCGTGCCGGCGGGGTGAATTTGCGCAAAGCACCCTCCTTGAGGATCTCATCTGCCGTCAAGGTGAGGTACTGCGGGCACGATTCCGCCATGATGGCGCCGCCAGCGTCCCGCGCCGCGGAGACGATGTCCAGTGCGGTGGAGTCGCTGACGTGTGCCGTCACGATGCGCGCGCCGGATGTCTGGGCGAGACGGGTGACCACCGAGAGGGCGACCAACTCGGCATCCGGGTGGCGCCAGGCGGGGATAACGCCGTAATCCTCCCGTCCGGCCTTGCGCAGCCCCGCCTCCAGCTCGGCGGTAATCATCTCGTCTTCTCCATGCACAAGCGCCGGAGCGCCCACTCGCCCAAGTTCGGCGAACAGTGCCCGCAGCCGTGCGGTGTTGAATCCGGGGATACCGTGCGTTGTGCAGGTGAAGGCTTTGAAGAAGGAGACTCCCGCACGCCAGAGCGGCTCGACCTGATCAATCCGGTCTGGCCAGGCGTGGGCCGCGAGACCGAAATCCACGCGCGATCGATCCCGCAGATACGAGACCTTGTTTTCCAGGTCTGCGACTTCGCGAACTGGGTCGGAATGCGTGTGCTCGATGATCGTGGTGACGCCGGCGCGCGCTGCCGCCGCGGTCCCGCTGGGGAAGTCTTCGCGGCTGTTGTCACCCGGATCCATCAGATGAACGTGAGTGTCGATCATGCCCGGCATGACCAACAGCCCGCCGGCGTCGACCCGATCTACCGCGTCAAGACGCTCCGTGGAGATCGCGGCCACGCGCCCGTCCAACACATACAAGTTCGCGCGTGTGCGGGAGCTCCCACTGATCAGAGTGCCGCCGTCGATAGCGAGGTCGAATTTCATGATGCTCCTACGTAGCGATTGGGCATGGCGCCGAGAGTGAGTTCACCGGGCCGGCCGGCCCGCGGGGTGGGCCACTCCGAATTGAACGACATAATCTCCGCGACGGGCCCGACCGCAGCGCTGGTGTCGTCAGTCATCAGGTCCTCCGTTGTCATCCTCCATGTGCTTCAGAAGGAGCTGCGACGAGCGGTCGATGTGGATACGCACCAGCTCGGCCGCATGGTCACCGTCGCCGGCGCGAAGGCACGCGACCATTGCGGCGTGCTCATCGACGAAGTCGCTGCGCTCACGACGACTGCCGATCGCAAACGCGACCCGTCCGAATCCGAACGTACGCTCTGACAGATCGTCACTTGCCTCGAGCAGCACCTTATTTCGCGACGCGACCGCGATGGCGCGATGAATGGCGGTGTTCGTCACCGCCCGGCGCTCGTGGTCGCCATCCCGAAGCGCTGTTCGATCCTCGACCAAGAGAGCGTCGAGCCGGTCCAGCTCCTCGTCCGAGATGCGGGTGGCAGCCAGGCGAGCGGCGGCGCCGTCGAGGGCCTTGCGGATCTCGCATTCCTGGATGAACTCCGCGCGGCTCGTCCGGTGCACGACGAGCCTGCCGCGCGAATCCCGGTCCAAATACTCCTCGACCTCGAGTCGGCGCAGCGCCTGTCGGGCTGTCGTGCGGCTCACCTCCAGAGACTCCGCGGTCGATGATTCGATCAGGGAGGTCCCCGCGACGAGGCCGCCATCCAGGATCGCCTGCTTCAGAGTCTCGTAGGCATGATGTGCCAAGGAAGGGCGGACTGGCAACGGGATCCGAGCAGGCACGGCGGCGCCGAGAGGAGGCCGCGAGCGGGAGATGAGGTTGAAAAGCAGCGTCATGTGCTCACGCATGGCCCGCTCGCCACCACGCGGGTCTCCCTCGCGCATTGCGGCGATGACGAGCTCGTGCCCCCGCGCGAGCTCGTGCTCATCGTCCGGGGCGCCATAGGCATGCACCCCCTCCCGGGAGAGGCGATCAACGAACTGGGAGATCATCCGGGCAAGTGGCCGGCTGCCCGAGGCCGCAGCGACGGCCTTGTGGAAGGTGCGGTCTCCCGCAGGCGACGAATGCGTCGGCGTCAGGCGGGGATCAGCGAGCGCCAGCGCTCGCTGATCCGGGTCGAGCTCGCATGCCCAGGACACCGCGAGCGGCTCGAGCTCACGTCGAACCTGGTAATGATCAAGAACTTCCTTCGTGGTGAACCGACGCGGCTCGTAGCCGCCGGCACTGTTGTCGATAATCATTCCCACGAGCGACAGGCGGTGCAGCGCCTCCCGGATGGGCGTGCGGCTCATCTGCAGGCGCTCCGCCAAGTCCTCTTCAACAAGCTGGTCGAGGACGGCCAGATCGCCCCCAACGAGCAGACCGTCACGCAGCCGTTCGTAGGCCAGGTCGGCGAGGAGCGGAGGTCGGGTGTCGAGCGCCGTGACGCTCGTGACACCACCGTCTGTCCGGATGCTTGGGTCGTCGTCGTCCTTCACAATTTCCACGGTATCCGAATTCGGCACTCGTGTCGACTCGATCGATGCCTCCTTCATGCATGCTCTACAGAAATCCCAGGTCAGACACCTGTTGACATACAGCACACGCATGATCTACCGTATACAACATTCAAGAGAGGCGGTCAGGGGAATGTCGTCAACGCTCTTCACAAACGGCTACATTGTGACCGTCGATGCGGAACGCCATGTGTTGCCGGGTGGCTGGATTCGAGTCGAGGGTGACTCCATCGCTGCCATCGGCTCCGCCGACGAGCAGCCAGCAGCTGCCGATCGCACGCTTGACATGCGCGGAATGGTCGTGATGCCTGGGCTCATCAACGGGCACAACCATTTCTGGGGTTCGCTGTTCAAGAACACCGGCGACGGCCTGCTGCTCGAGGACTGGCTGGACGAGGTCACCCTCCCGCTCAAGTCCGCCCTACGCGTCGAAGACTTGCGCACCGCGTCCTACCTCGGCGCCTTAGAGCAGATCCGCACCGGCACCACGACGTCGCTGAACCACCTGAACAACGAAAACGACGACGAGACCATCCAGGCGATCATCGAGCCAGTTCTTGAAATAGGGGTGCGCCAACTCGTGGCCAAGGAGTTGCGTGACGCGCCTAACCCAGCGTTCTCGGCGAAATACCCTCCGCACCACTACCCGCGCACTCGGGACGAAGAGCTCGCGCTGGCCGAGAGCCTGGTGCTGCGATGGAACGGCGCCGAGGGCCGGGTGCACATGGGGCTCGCCATTGAAACGGGCGCGATGTGGCTCCTGCATAATTCGACATCCGATGAGGTCATTCTCGGCGGCGTCGAGCTCGCGCAGCGCCACAACCTCCGCATCACCAATCACTGCTCCGCTGGGAGCTCGTGGCTGTCGATCAAGGAGTTCCGGGATGTGACCGGTGGCGGTGACGTCGACTATCTCGTACGGCTTGGTGCGCTGGTTTCCAACTGGGTACTCATCCACTGCCTCTGGCTGACCGATCGCGAAATTGCGCACGTTGCGCGCGCCGGTATTAGCGCTATCACCAATCCGGTCAGCAATGCTTACAGCGCCGACGGCATCGCACCTTTGCGCCGCATGTTCGACGCGGGGATCAACGTCGGGCTCGGCACGGACGGCACGTACGTCAATTGCTCTCCGGACATGGTTGAGCAGATGAAGTTCGCGGCGCTCATCCAGAACGTCACCCACCTCGACCCGGCCTTCATGTCCGCCGAGCGCGTCATCGAGATGGCAACCATCAACAGCGCCAAGGCGTTGGGCCTGGACCACCTCATCGGGTCCCTCGAGGTCGGGAAGCGAGCCGACATCGTCGCCTTCGATCTCGACCGTACCCACATCACCGTGCCCAACCGGCCCGTGTCCGCCCTGGTCTTCTCTGCCCACGGCACGGACGTCGACACCGTCATGGTGAATGGTCGCCTGCTCCTCGCTGACGGCGATCTGGTTGAGGCGTTCGATGAGAAGGCGCTGCGCGCAGAAGCGCGCGCCCGCGCAGCTGAGGTAATCGAGCGCGCCGGCATCGGCCACCGGGTCGCCGAACATTGGCGTCGCTGACACGCTCGGCCGTCTCAATTCCCCACCAGCACTACGAACTTAAGGAGAGGCAATGAGAACACGACACCTGCTCACCGCCGTCGCGCTGACCGGCGCGCTGACGATGAGCGCTTGCGCGGGGGCCAACGGCACCCCGGAAGGCGGCGACGCTGCAGAGGGCGGAAGCAGCGGCGAGGATCAGCTCCGGGTCGCCGTCATCCTGCCGGGAGAGACGAGCGACCAAGGGTTCAACACCACTGGCGAGCAGACAGTCGAGCTCCTGCAGAAGGACTTCGGAGCCGACGCCACCCTCACGGAAAGCGTCAACCCTGCCCAGCAGCTGGACGTCTACCGTCAGTACGCCCAGCAGGGCTACGACCTCGTGGTCGGATGGGGCGGGCAGTTCAGCGACGGCGCGGTGGCAGCCGCGGAGGAGTTCCCCGACACCAAGTTCCTGGTGGTGAGCAGCGGGGTCGAGAACGGCAGCAACTTGGCGTCGTACGACACCGCACTGGAGGACTGGCACTTCATCGCCGGGTACCTGATGGGCCGTATTTCGAAGACCGGCGTGGTCGGACAGGTGAGCGGTCAGTGCTTCGCCAGCACCGCGTCGGGTCAGAACGGCACCCGCGACGGTGCCAAGTACGCCGACCCGGACATCACATGGCTCGCAACCTACACGGGCGACTTCGAAGACCCGACCAAGGCCCAACAAGCCGCCCAAGCCATGATCGACCAAGGCGCCGACGTGCTGGCGACCAACCTCAATCAGGGCGTCTTCGGCGTCGTCCAGGCCGGCGAGGCGAACGACGACGTCAAGGTGGTCACGGAGTGGCTGGACAACAGCGCCACGGCCCCCGGTGTCATCGTGTCGAGCGTGAACAAGTCATACGCGCGTTTCGTCGGCGTCCAGGTTCAGAAGATCATCGACGGCACCTGGAAGGGCGAGCACGAGCGGTTCACCATTCCGGCGGACTGGGGTCCTGCAGTCTTCCAGACCGACACGCTGCCGGACGACATCTACCAGGATGCCCTCGACGTCCAGGCGAAGGTCGCAAGCGGCGAGATCGACGTCGTCCGGGACGAGACCTGCCCCGGTTAATCCGCATGTGAAGCGGGTCGGTCCGCCGCAGCAGGCGGACCGACCCGCACCCTGTGCTCGCAGTGATATCAGACCGAAGGAGAAAGCACGCCATGCCGGACGATGCACCCACGAGGCCGATGCTGGTCGCGGACCAGATCACAAAGTCTTACCCCGGCGTGGTCGCAAACCACGAGGTCTCGATCGACCTGTACGCCGGTGAGATCCACGCGGTGCTCGGCGAGAACGGAGCGGGCAAGACGACGCTCATGGCGATCATCTACGGTCTGGCGCGCCCGGACTCCGGCGAGGTTCGCCTAGACGGGACTCCCCTCGCACTTCACAGCCCGAAAGACGCCCTCAGCCACGGCATCGGATTCGTTCAACAGCACTTCTCCCTCATCCCGACGCTCACCGTCGCGCAGAACATGGTGCTTTCGCTGAGCAACTCCGGAGAGAAGGTTTCAGTCGGCGAAGGCACCGAACGAGTGCGCGCGCTGTCCGCGCGTTACGGGCTCGACGTTCCGCCCGAAGCCCTCGTTTCCTCGCTCAGCGTGGGGTTGCAGCAACGCGCAGAGCTGCTCAAAGCGCTCGCTCGCAACGCCCGCGTGCTCATCCTCGACGAGCCGACATCCGTTCTGACACCGCAGGAGTCGGCGGAGCTGTCCGATCTCCTCACCCGGCTCGCCGCCGACGGCGTCGGGATATTCCTCATCTCCCACAAGCTTGAAGAGGTACTTCGCATCGCCGACCGAATCAGTGTGCTCCGCCGAGGCCGCATGATCGGCACCGTGGCAGCAAAGACAGCGACCCAACGTTCACTGGCGGAAATGATGGTCGGTGAGCTGTCGGATGCGCCGGTCGTCTCGGCGGGACATCGCCCGCGGTCTGAGACTCCGCGGCTCGTCGTCGAGAACCTCTCCGTTCGGTCGGAGAGCAAGCGCGGCGAAGTGCACGATGTCTCGCTCGAGCTGTTCCCCGGAGAGGTGCTCGGCATCGCAGGAGTTGAAGGCAGCGGTCAGGTCGAGATGCTCGAAGCCATGGCTGGAGTGCGTCAGGTGACCCACGGCAGGATCCGGCTGGACGGCGACGACATCTCGTCTCTCACTGTCCGTCAGCGGCAACGACGCGGAATCGCGCACATCGCCGCCGATCGCCACGCCGCCGGGTTCGTCGCCTCGCTCTCCGTGGCGGACAACCTGGTGGTGCCGGTCGCCGGTGACCGACGATTCAGCCAGGGCGGTATCCTGAGGCGCGGCGCGATTCGCGACTTCGTCAAGCAGGCGATCGAGGACTTCGACATCCGCGTCGCGGGACCGGATGTTGAGGCGGGAACCCTCTCCGGCGGCAATCAACAGCGAGTGGTCATCGCACGCGAGTTCTCGCGGCAGCCCAGCGTCGTCCTCTCTTGCTTCGCCACCCGCGGCCTCGACTTCGCCTCTATCGTTGCGGTGCACGAACGGGTGCGGGCAATGAGGGATGCAGGCGCCGCAGTGGCGTATGCCTCCGTCGACCTTGACGAGCTGATCGCACTCTCCGATCGAATCCTCGTTCTCTATCAAGGTCGGGTTGCCGGAATCGTCGATGCCGAGGGAGCGACGAGTGAGAGATTGGGACTGCTCATGGGCGGGAGTGTGCTGACATGATTCGAAGGATCGGAGGGGTTATGGGATCCTTCAGCCGCCTCATGCAACATCGGCGCGGACTTGCCGAGGGCATCCTCGTTCCTGTGGTGTCGGTGGTGCTGGCACTCGTGACAGTAGCGATCATCCTGCTCATGGTCGGGGCGAACCCGCTGACGGCCTACGCCAGCATGCTCGACGCGTCATTCGGTGACCCGTACGCCGTCAGCAACACGGCGATCAAGACAATGCCGCGCCTGCTGGCTGCGATCGGCATCGCAATCGCGATCCGGGCCAACCTCTGGAACATCGGCGCCGAGGGTCAGATTTACATCGGCGGTACGGCCGCCGCGGGCGCGGTGCTCGTGCTCCCCGTGCTGCCGGCGCCGATGGTGCCGCTGGTGGCCATCGTCGCCGGCGGCATCGCCGGTGCAGTCTGGGGCGCGATACCAGGATTCCTGCGGGCCTACCGCGGCATTAGCGAGGTGATCACATCGCTGATGCTCGTCTATGTCGGCATCCAGATCACGCAGTACCTTCTCGAAGGGCCATGGGCCGTCCCGCTCTCGACATTCCCCGCAACGGCTCCGTTCGAGCCTTACGCCAAACTGCCGGTACTGATCCCCGGCACAATCCTCAACGCGGGTATCTTCGTCGCCATAGCGGCCGTCGCGGTCACCTGGTTCCTTGTCGATCGCACCCGGTTCGGACTCGAACTCCGAGCCCTCGGCGGCAACGAGACAGCATCGGCGTATCTCGGTATCCGGGTAAAGGGCATGATCGTGCTCACCATGGCTCTCAGCGGCGCCTTCGCCGGCATCGCTGGTGCCGTGGAGGTTGTGGGCATCCGCGGTCGGCTCATCGAGGGCTTCTCCCCGGGATTCGGGTTCGAGGCTATCGCGATCGCGCTGCTGGGGCGATTGCATCCGATCGGGATGGTCGCCGCCGCACTGCTTTTCGGTGCTTTGGACGCCGGCGGAGCCGGTCTGCAGACCAGCGCCCGCGGCGTCAGCTCGGCCATCGTCATGGTGGCGGCCGGCCTCAGCGTCGGATATGTACTTATCGGCATGGGCGCGATGGATCGCCGCGCGAAGCGTCGCAAGGCACGCCTGGCGCTCTCCCGGGTTGACCGCCAAGACACGGCGGCGACGCCGGAAGGAAAGGTCGCACGATGACACTCGACTGGTTCTCGCTGCTGCTGGTTGCCGCGATCGCGTTGGCCGCTCCGCTGCTGTTCGCGGCGCTCGGCGAGGTGATCTCCGAAACCGCCGGGGTGATCAACATCGAACTTGAGGGCATGATGCTCGTGGGAGCATTCACCGGAATCGCGGGGGCGCTCGCCTCCGGGAACATCGCGGTTGCGTTCGCCTCGGCCCTCGCCGGCGGCGTTCTGGTCGCGGCGGTGCAGGGCATCGCCTGCTTCATCTTCGGGGCTAATCAGGTAGTCGCCGGGATCGTGCTCAACATCCTGGCGCTTGGAGCCACCACGTTCCTTCTCGTGTCTGCGCTGGGTGCCGACGTGACGAAGTCGGCGGTCACCCTCGAGCGACTGCCGATCCCGATCCTCTCCGACATCCCGTACATCGGTCGAGCTCTGTTCGACCAGAGCATCGCCGTCTACCTCGCCTACCTCGCAGTCCCTGCCGTCTGGTGGCTGCTCACCCGCACACGATTCGGTCTTGCACTGAAGGCGGTCGGCGAGCGGCCGGCGGCGGCCGAATCGATGGGGGTGAACGTACTCAAGTCGCGTTGGGCCGCCCTCCTGCTCTGCGGTGCCCTAGCTGGAATCGGCGGCGGTCTCCTCACCCTCGGCGGCCTCGGAGTATTCACGCCCAACGTCACCAAGGGAATTGGCTTCATTGCCCTGGCAGCCGTCATCTTCGGACGGTGGAAGCCAGTTGGGGCCTTCGGTGCCGTGATGCTCTTCAGCCTCGTCGACGCGTTCCAGATTCGAGCTCAGGCGCTCGGTCTCCCCATCCCCTACCAGCTGCTCGTAGCGCTCCCCTATCTCGTCACCATCATCGCCCTGGCGGCATTCGTGTCCCGGATGCGGCCGCCCGCGGCGTTGGCGATCAACTACGAGAGATAAGCGTCACACGATCAGGGGAGAAGTAGGCCGATAGACCATGTTCCATGTTCCATGCTCCCACCGACTCTCCTTGACTCCACAATTGGGCGTGCGGTTCGGACGAGCTGACGGAACAGGAAATGCTTCTGGGAAGCTGCGATCACCGTGTGGACGGCGCTGCGTCTCCAGCGCAACGATCGTCGTGCACCGCGGTAGTAACGCGGAACGCTCCTGATCTCTCAGGAGCGTTCCGCGGTTCAGTGAGTTATCCGGCGATGAGTCCGCCGTCGATGACGTGCTCGGTGCCGCTGATGTAGGACGACGCGTTAGAGGCGAGGAACAGCACCAGCTCGGAGACCTCGTTGGGCTCGGCCATGCGGCGTAGCGGGACCTGGGCCGCGATGCCACCGCCGGACTCGTCGGTGGCCGCGGCCATCATCGGCGTCTTGATGTAGCCGGGGTGGATCGAGTTCACGCGGATATTGTCGGGGCCGTACTGCACCGCAACGTGCTTGGTCATGCCGCGGGAGGCGTACTTGCTTCCGACGTAGGCGAGGTTGGGCGAGCCGACTACCGCAAGCATGCCTGCGGTCGATGAGATGTTGACGATCGATCCGCCTCCGGCTTTCCTCATGGAGGGGATGACGGTCTTCATGCCGAAGAACTGGGAGTGCTGATTCACGGCGATGACCTTCAGGTAGTCCTCTTCGCTGAGCTCGACTGTTTCGGCGACCGGGCCGATGATTCCGGCGTTGTTCACCAGAACAGTGACCGGGCCGAATACTTCCTCGGCGGTGTCGACAACCGTCTGCCAACCGGCGAGTGACGTCACGTCCTGTTTGAGGAACCGAGCGTTCTCACCCAGTTCGCTCGCGAGCTGGCTGCCGCGCTCTTCGTTGACATCAGTCAGCAGCACCTTTGCGCCTTCCGCGACGAAAAGACGCGCATGGGCCTCACCCATTCCCTGCGCTGCGCCGGTGATGATCGCTACCTTGCCCTCAAGTCTGGCCATGACACTTACTCCTTCGTGGTCGTGCGCCGGTTTCTCGGCGCCGATTGGTGTGACGGCCATTGGCGGTCACATATATGCGAACGCATGAAGTATAGGGTGTATTCCCCTCTGCACATCCAGACTAAAAAGTTGCTCAGTGCCATGCCACCGTGCCACTGGATACGGTCCGAAAATAGTGCTGCCAGACCAACTAAACCATGGGTCCGTCAGTCATTGGGTCAATCTAGCCCCCAGGTTCAGTAAGCCGTGAGGAGTGCCGATGGAGGTTTCTCAGTGCAGGCAACGCCTGGATTGTCACGACATGAGGCCCCGGCCACCGGTGCCAGCTCGAGCAGCACCAGCCGGCCGGGAAAGGTGACAGGGCCATGGCCTTGGATGCTGGGCGGGGACTTCGTTCACTCAGTACCTCCGCCCTCGAAAAATAGCGGCCGTCACCCAGCCGCTCCCGAAGTCAGCCATCGCCCGATTCCGCCCTAGCATGGAAGCAACCGGAAGCAATGGCGACAGATGAGGTAGGAGCATTGTGACCGATTGGGACCTGCAGCTGGTTGTGCCGTTGTGGCAAGGCAGCGGCGAGCCAGGTATTGCGGAAGGTGCCGCTCGTCTGGCCGAGATTATCGAGCCCTCGACCAATCGGCATGTCGTGAATCCGGATCTTGACAGTTTCAACGATCACAAGAACGCGAGTGACTCATTAGTTGAGAGCCACGATGCCGTCGAGGCCCACCTGGTCGCTGCATCGAACCTGTTGCAGGTCCGTTGTCAGCGCAGACTGTTGAGACTGTGCGTGGACTGCACCGTGGAAGTCACCTCCGTGTCATACATAGCCTCGGTCCATCCGGACTTGCACGTGGTGTGGATCGACGCCCACGCCGACCTGAACACGCCGGACTCCAGCCCCAGCGGGCACGCGCACGGAATGCCGCTGCGCACCCTGCTCGGCGAAGGGCACCCGCGCCTGGTACCGACCACTACAGTGTCACCGCGGCGATGCGCGCTTCTTGGCACTCGTTCAGTGGATCCGCCCGAGCAAGCGTTCATCGACGCACACGAGTTGCCACTACTGACTCCCAAGCAACTTCAGAACGAGCCACATCGACTGGGACAACTCCTGGACCAATGGTTGCCCGACGGCGCGCCGCTCTACGTGCACCTGGACCTTGACGTTCTGGACCCGCAGGTGTGGCCGGCAGTCGCAGTTCCCGAACCCGGCGGAGTGGACATCGCAACTTTGGTAGAGGTGATCACCAGGCTCCGCACCCGGGGCGACCTCGTCGGCGTTGGCATCACCGAATACGTACCCGGCGTGGACCATAATGCTTCCGCGCTTTGGCCGGTCCTGGACGCTTTGGGCATCGCTGTTCACGGCCGTGAAAACAACGAATTTGGAAGAGATGAGGGTGTCTGAGGTGTCACTCGTATTGGTGATGCGCTTCACAATCTCCGTGGCGCGTTTGACAATGTGATGTGGGCTCTAGCCGCTCTGGACGGAGCCGCCCCCGTTCGGCCCAATCAGGTGCCCTTCCCCGTGACCAAGAACATGGCAGAGCGAACCGCCCGACTCAAGCGCCTGAGTCGGTCCCTTGCGTCTATCTCGCACGAATTCGGTTGCTCGAGGCCTGGGTCGACGGTATAGAACCCGAGCAGAGCATGCTCGGGCTGTTGAGTCAGGTCGATACCATCGACAAGCACCGTGGCTTGATAGCAGGCGCAGTGAACGTCGTCCTCGTTCGGATGTCTCATTTGCCACCGGGTGGAAAGGCCAGCATCGCAATGCCGACCGCGTACCTGCGATCTCCGTCGTTGGTGCTGTCTCCCGCAAATGGGCAGATCACAGAAGGAGTATGACGCCGCCGTCATGTGCACGATGGTTGAGATCCTGCGCTGGTCCGATCTCCGTCTTTTCTTGAACCCTGTCTGGTTCCGGTGTACCGCGGAGCGGGCACGGATCAGGGTACCCCCTTCTTTGGGGTCCTCTCTTTAGAGGACATGGCCACGGCCATCGTTTACCGTAAGGGGCAGGCTGGGCTATTTGATTCAGCGAAAAAGGCACACTCGTCGCGAGGCGGGGTCGCAAAGGCACGGGACCCTCTGGGTAAGCCGGTCTACCGGGGCAAGGGATCAGGCACACATGGGCGTTGGAGCGGGCACTCCTCTAGTTCGAGGTCGGAAGTTCCTCTCCCACCGGCCGGGAGGAATCGTCGAGGACACACGATGGCTGTTCGCGTGGTTGGCATTAATATCGATGAGCCTCCTCCTCCCCGGAATCGTGACAACAGCGCGCGGCGGTTTGTTGGCACTGGGCGTCGGAGCGGCGCTGGTGTTGGCGGCGTCCTGGATTTCCGGCTATCGACGGCGCACCGTATCGATCTGGCACGATCTGGTGGATATTGTCGGGATCTTGGGGTTAGCCGTCGTCTGCCCGGAGCCTCGCGCTATCGTGCTCGTCGTCTTCGGTTCGCTCTGGTTCCGTTCCCTCTATGGCACGGGCGGTCAAGCGGTGGCCCGCGGCCTGCTGTATGCGGTATCGCTGGGTGCCCTGTTGATAGCGTGGCGGTCATTTGACCTGGATCCGTCGAAGCCGGAATTTTCGTCATTTCTCGGTATGGTGCCGATCATGTTTTTCACGGTGCTGATCGCGCGAAAGCACACCCAATCCCTCAGCATCAGGGAGCAGGGCGTCAATCGGGACCGGGCACTGGCGGCGACGGGGTCGTTGCTGCTTGATGCGGTCGGAAAGGCCGAGATTCTCAAGGTGGGGTGGGAGGCACTGACCGAGTTCTGTGTCGCGACGCCGGGGCTGCGGGTGATTCAAGTTCGGCGTGATGGGTCCGTCTTGACCGTCGAGGGCGCCGCCGGAGACTTCACGTTTCTCCGGGAGACCTTTCCGGCCGAGATACTCGCCGTGGACGGCGGGAACGCCCGCATCTGGGATCCTGTGCCGCTGAACAGGGCGGTGGGAACTCCCTTGATGTGGAGATGTCTGATTCTGAGCGCGGACGAGGACGATGGCTGGCTGTTAGTGGGGGCGCCGAAGTCGATCCCGGACGAGGCAATCCTCTCCATTCGCACTCTGGTCACCCAGATCGTGTTGGCCTTGAGGAACAGCCAGGCTTATCGTGAGCTCGCGGCGCAGGCCCGTATGGACGCCCTGACGGGGCTAGACAATCGTGCTTCATTCACCGAGCAGTTGTCCGAAATCCTCGACGAGTCCGTCCCACCCGATAGCCTGCACCTGATGTTCATCGACCTGGACGACTTCAAGGACATCAACGACGGCCTCGGTCACCGTGTGGGAGACGACCTCCTCATCGAGGTGGCTTCTAGGCTCCGGGACGGGATCCGCTCCGGAGATCTGTGCGCACGACTGGGCGGGGATGAATTTGCCGTGCTCTTGCGCGAGACGACGGGTCTCCACGCGGTTGCCTTCGCCACGCGCCTTCTGGTTGAACTCGCGGCGCCCTATGTGCTTGACGAACACCACGTCGGTATCGGTGCCAGCATCGGGATCACCACGTTCACAACCGGAACTGGCCTCAAGGAACTCGTGCACCAGGCAGACATCGCAATGTATGCCGCCAAAGCGCACGGAAAGAACCACGTCGAAATCTTTCACCCCGCACTCCTGCAAATCGATCGGAGACAAGAACCCGTGGCGCTAATCTGAGCGAAGCCGAACACTCGCTTAACCCGTCCTTCGGTACGTCCCCCGCCTGGTGCGATCAGTTGTCACCGCCGCCAGGTGAAAGTTCGTCTAGAGTCGTGGTTCGTAAAAGCATGCTCGTGCGCCTCATCGATCATCTTCGAGCGGCGAAAAATGCTGGAAGCCCGGGAAACCGTCGGCTGGCATCTGCTCTAGCAAGCACGGAGCTGCTTGCGACTGGCATGCCGCACCCCCCGAAACCACTACGAGTTGAGAGCGCTTCTAGCGGTACCCATCCTCACGAACGCGGACTTCCGGGCCTAGTGATCGCGCATCGGGACGGCAACGCTCCGCACTCTTAGGCCTGAGAGAAAGCATGGGCGATACGTGATTTCGCCGCGAAATTCTGCGCCTGTTACTGCTGGGGTACCTGGACTCGAACCAAGAACAACTGAACCAGAATTACGTCGCCTGACTCCCCCGCGGTTACGCGGAAGTAAGGCGCCCGAGCCACCGGAGATGTCGGTTTAATCAAAGTGAAATCCGGCGGAAAGGACGAATCGTCAGGTAGGTGTACCCACAACCCTGGCGGCACTCAACGTGGCCACGGTTCGCAGCCTCCTGCTGCAGTCCTACCGACTCACGCAGCAGCACCTCTTGCGCCGCGGCATCCAGTCCGTGCGGCACCGGGTTGACACGGACTTCGACGCACTGGTCGACGGAGACGCCGTGAAACGCATCGTCTCCTCCATGGCGAAGCGCAAAGGGCCTTACGCTCGTGCAAAACGGCAGACCGCCTGGATCGTCAATACGGTTGTGATCCTTGCCCCAGCCTTCCTGCTCCCCGCCATCACGGAGCTGATGCTCAGCCTGTGATACTTCGGCACAGTTCTGTGGAGTGGCAGCGAAGCCAACCCCCAAATCTTGGCGCCGACCCTTCCCGTCGCCCGGAGCTGACGTTCGAAAGGGGAACGCCCCGCATCCTTCCCGGGTGCGGGGCGTCCCTCTTGTTTCGCTGCTCGGGTTAGCCGACGGTGGCGGTCCAGTTCCCGTTCGCGTCGATGGTGATCACCGACGGTCCGGCGCTGAGGGGAACGGTTCCCTGGTACGCGCCGATCTCGTTGACGAGGAGGCCGAGGTTGAACGCGTCGTCGTTGAACTGGCTGACGGCGAAGTTCGAGTCACCATCGTGGCTGAGGGTCAGGTTCGCGGCACCGCCGGAGTACAGGAACACG
>JAODMM010000250.1 GCA_025465015.1 Cryobacterium sp.
CACTATCTGCGTCCAGGGCGCGCAGCTGTCGTCCTGGACGCCGGGGAAACCTCAGGCCGGGTATTGATCCTGGGAGGCGAGCCGACCGGGGAGCAGATTGTCATGTGGTGGAATTTCGTGGGGCGCAGCCATGACGAGGTGGTTGCGTACCGCACCGCCTGGCAAGCCGAAATCGGAGCCGAACCGGCCATCCCTCCCGTCGGCGGGCGGTACCCGGATGGCACGCCACACCCCCGCTTCGGGTCATTCCCTGAAGGGTACCCGGCCCCTTTGCCCGCCCCCGCTTTGCCCAACGTTCAGCTGCGCCCGCGCGGTTGAACGCAACCCCACCGTGTTCCGGAGCGAATCTTCCCTCACCACTAGCACGGCGGACGATTCGGGGAAGGGCATGGTCACCATGCCGGGTACCTTAGCAGCTCGATGGCACCCTCGCCGTAGGAGGGAAGCGCAGCAACTGTAGCCCGCGCACTAGGTGAGCCGGTGGCTTCCGTCACATGACCTGCGCGTGGTCCGCGCAATTACGCGGCTCCCGGTTACGCCCGGCGTGTCACCCCTCGACGAGTGGCGAGGACGAGCAAGACGATCCCGCCCACTCCGCTGATCGCTCCTGCAAACAAGAGGGTCGTGCTATCAACTCCGGTCTCGGCGAGCCTGCCCCCGCTCACAGTCGATTCATCACTCGCGGGAACGCTCACGGCGCCGGTGTCCACAGTGTCTACCGGGGAAGCGGGGGGTGCAGTGGGCGTCCCGGGAACAGCAGGCGTACCGGGAACGGCAGGCGTACCGGGAACGGCAGGCGTACCGGGGACGACCGGCTCACCGGCGGTGCACCGCGGGTCCGTGAACGTATTGTCGTCGAGGGTCACCGAGCCGTTGCGAGCGAGCGCACGGCCCTCAATCGCTGCGCCGGTGTTGACCGTCACGGACGTCAGAGCCATAATCGTTCCGACAAATTCCGAGCTTGTCCCGAGCGTAGCCGAGCTTCCAACCTGCCAGAAGACGTTACAAGCGAGAGCGCCATTGGCCAAGAGGACCACACTGTCTTTGGCTGTCGTCAGCTCCGACTTGATCTGGAAAATCCAGACCGTGCCCGGGTCACCCGCGGCATCGAGAGTGAGTGTTCCGGTCAACTCTGCTGCCGAGGACGAGGCGTACACGCCTCCAACCAGTTTCTGCCCACCCAGATCAGGGGGACTCGCCGCATTCGAAGTCTGGCCCGCGGCCGCGTCATATGCAAGTGTCAAGTCGGTCTGGGCTTGTCCCGCATGACCGTCAGTCCTATGGGTAGTACCTCCGACCACAATCCCTGGCGGAAAACCGGTGATCGAACTGCCCGGGTGGACCCCGAGATCTCCAGCCAGGACACTGAACCCCGTGTTCGTCACGGACTGCCCACCTAGTACGACATAGGAATCGGCCGTGCCTAAACCGACCGTAGTGGCAGCGTGAGCATCGAGCACGGGTGTGGCCAGCCCGGCCAGTGTCACGCCCGCTAACGACACGACCACTGCGGCCCCGATCCTGTACCGCCGCGAGACATCGTTGAAGCGTGAGTGCATGAACATGGGTCCCATCGGGACGACCTTCCCCCATCCCCCCGGTGCCGAGGGGGCAACAGCCCAAAATGGGCCAACTCTGTCAGTATGGCCCCCGCATAAGCAGTTGCACAAGGAAAGGACGTATTCCTTGTGAAGTCTCGGAAACTTCTGTCTGTGTGGAACGGGTCATCGTCGGAGTCGCCGTCCGCAGCCGACCTTCGTGGTCCGGTCCTTGGGAGACGAGGAAACCACACGCACGGCGGGCGATACCGGCCCACTGCCCGGCTGAGCTGGATCGATCCCCGAATAACATGACTGGTGCCGTCGGTGAGCGACTGGTCCGCTGTGGAGGGCCCGGCCGCGCGCCTGCCGCTATCAGGCGATGACGCTGCTGTGAGCAGTCGTAGCCGGAGCGGCTACTGTCAGCATTCCTGCTGTGATGGGGGAGGGCTTGAAGCCTTCGATGACACGGCAGACCCCAAGGGAGAACTCCCGTAGCGCGATCGGTGCGGCGAGGACCCCCGTCAGAGGGGACACCGCCCCCAGAAACCGACTAACACCCAAAATACGACGCGAGAAGCAGGGGCACGGCTATGAATGCCACAACGGGAAGAACCCGAGGTGCCAAACGCGATTGGTACATCAGCCACGACGTGAACTTCGGCTCTCGGGCAGGGCATGTGTGGCAGCTTTACGCTGCTCCGACCACAGGGAGTATCCGAGCCAGATCAACGCCGCTCCCATAGGGATGCGAAGGTGAAAGCAGCTTGCAGAACGAAGAAGAGGCTGGACATGACGTGTCCGATGATGCCGAGCACATCCTAGGGAGGGCGAAGGCAGGAGGACCCCGAGGGTCTCCTCCTCAACCGCCGTGTCGATGACCGTGCGCGTTGCAGCCTGTTCCGCATCGTCCAAGTCGGTACTTCAGACGGTGAGGACGACGGTGCCTCGCGCATGACCTCCGCCCACATGTCGCACTGCTCGCGCCGCCTGGGACAGGGCGTACGTCCGGTCGATGAGTGGTAGCAGCTGGCCCGCGTCGATGAGTTCCTTCAGCGTGAGCAAGTCCTCGCGCTTGGTGAACTTGATCGACGGTCCGGCCTGCCGACGAGTGAACCTGGATACGACGGCCGTCGTGATGACGGTGCCCATGGTGCCGAACCAGCGGCCGCCGGACGTTCCGTTGTTGGACTGCAGGGTGCCGTGCGCGGTGAGCGCTCGGCGTGTCCGTGAGAGCGAGTGATTGGCCACGTTGTCGAGGATGAAGTCATAGCGTGCGGAACCGAGAGTGAAGTCCTGCTTCGTGTAGTCGATGACATGCGAGGCCCCCAGCGAGTGCATCGCGTCGATGTTGCCCGTACTGCACACTGCAGTCACCTCCGCGCCGAAGGCCTTCGCGATCTGGACGGCAAAGGAACCGAGGCCTCCGGATGCGCCGTTGATAAGGACCTTCTGACCAGGCCGCACCCGGTCGCGAAGCAGCTGCAGGGCTGCGGACGCCGAGACCCCAACAGCGGACGCTTGCACGAAACTGAGCTTGGCCGGCTTCGGCACGAGACGTTCCAGCGAAGCACATACGTACTCCGCGAACGCATTGACGCTCCAGCCGAACACCTCGTCGCCCGGCCGGATGCTCGACACACCATCACCGACGGCGACGACGGTCCCGGCGAAGTCAGTGCCCGGCACGCGATTTTTGGGCTTACGAAGCCCCAAAGCCAGGCGGGCGATGACCGGCTCACCTTCGATGGTGACGAGGTCGCCCACGTGGATGGACGCCGCGTGCACGCGCACCACGACTTCCTCGCCGTGCGGCACAGGTACGGCAACCATCTCCTGCCGCAGCACCTCGTCGGGGCGGCCGTACTTGTCTTGGACGATAGCCGTCATTACGGTGGGCAGCGCCGTCGCGGCAGCCGGTGGTGGTGGCGGTGGCGGTGGCGTTGGTTGACTAGTCATTTTCTTCAGTCTCGTTTCCATGAACGGTTAGGACAGCGTCAATGAAGCGGATGCAGGCACTCCGGAGTCTGTTCCCGGGATGGTTATAAGACCTCCTAGCGTGTGAACGAAGCGGCGCCGTACCCACAGCCTGCGCTCCTGACGCCTCCTGTGGATCCGGGCGAGTACGTAGCCGGCACTGAGAACGCGCCCTCCCTCCGCAGTCGCTGTGTCCTCGCATCCGCTGCGTACCCGCTCAGTGTTCGTCTCGATGCCGCCCTGTACAGACACGACGAGCATGGGACCTATGCCCTACTTCCTCGTCGAGATTCCCGTTCGCATGCCCCATCGGAGGGAGATGGAGCGAGCATCGCGTACGCTTCGTTCCGCTCGTTCGCGCTTAACCGGCACGTCGATCGCGGCGCCATTCCTGATGGTGGCGGCAACAGCGGACAACGCCGGCTTGGTTTTCCTGGTCAAGGCGCCGAGCGTGGCGGCGGTGCGGCAGCTGGTCACGCTGGCGCTCCTACCTGGAGGCCGGATTCGAGAGCTTTCTCACCGTGATTGGGCGCTCGTCTGCGGCTCCCCAGAGAGTCCGGGTCAGACCCAGTTGCCGATTCCTGTTCGTGAGCTGAGTCCGAGCTTGTTCAGGATGTTGTGAATGTGGGTCTCGACCGTTCGCTCTGAGACAAACAGGCGGGCAGCGATCTCCTTGTTGCTCAGACCCTCCGCAGCTAAACCGGCAACTTCCCGTTCGCGCTTGCTGAGTGGATCCGCGCTCACGTGAAGGTCGGCCTTTCGCACTGTCTTCAGCCCCAGCCCCATCCCCAGCGCCACGGCCGCCTCGTGATCGAGCTGAGCGCCATCGTCGAACGCTCGTGCGTAGCGCTTGTCGCCGAGTTGGGACCGTGCGAGTGTTGCGGCCTTCTCGACAAGAGGTCTGATGAAGGGGCTGACGCGGTATCCGCCCTCAATCCGGAGCATCTCAGCCACCCCGAGGAGCATGGCGGCGCGCTCCGCATGACCCGCCATGGCAGCGTTTCCTGCCAACGCCTGCAGCCGGAGCACAAGCCCGGGTCTATCGTCGATGACGAGGGTGGCCTTGAGCGCCTCAACCAGGGCGGACTCGGCCGCGCTATTTTCACCGAGCATCATCGAGGCGACACCAACGCTGGTGAGGTGGGTGCTGAGCATGTAGATTTCGCGCACGCGCCTGCAGCGGTCGGCAGCCCCGAGTCCGATATCTCGCATGCGCTCGAACTCGCCGTCAAGAGACGCAATCAGTGCCTGTGACTGGGCTGCGGCAATCTGGGCGATGTCGTCACCCAGGAGGTCGGCGAGTGCCTGCGCCTCCGACGACGACCGCCGAGCTGCGGGCAGGTTGGCGTCCATAACCTGCAGCGCCGCCTTAATCGCAAGAATCCGCACGAGCAGGACGTGCGCCTTCAGGTCTCGTGCCATGTGCGCGGCTTCTGCAACCGTCTCCAAACCAGCGGCGTGGTCCCCCTGTGCCACCGCCAAGTAGCTGCGAACGAACAGAGCACGACAGCGTGCTAACTCATTACCGCCGCGGCGCTGGAGTAGGGACTCGATCCAGTGCACACCCTCGCTCAGAGCGCGGTTCGACCAATAACGGCCGAGGCCTGCTGCCATTTCCAAGCCTAAATCGGCAGCATCGGGCTCCGTCAAGCAATAGCGGAGTGCGCCGCGGATATTGTCGGCCTCAAGCTCGAGCGCCTGCAGGAACGCGAAGGTGGTTTCGTCATTGGCCTCGAGGCCGTCGGAGTCCGCCCGGCGGCACATGCCGGCAAAATAGGAAAGGTGGGCCCGCCTGCAGATGTTTTCTTCAGCTGCTTCACGGACCCGAAGCAGCGCGAACTCCCGCATCGTCTCGTGCAACCGATACCGACCGCCGTCACTTGTTGGCTCGAAGCTTATGAATGAACGGTCGACAAGAGCGGTGAGGGCGGCCATTACGTCGGAGGAGAAAACGGCTCCGGAGGGGCATACGTTCTCGGCCGCGTCGAGCGTGAAGGAGCCCGGGAATACGGCAAGCCGTCGGAGCACCGCCTTCTCCTCGCAGTGGAGCAGATCGTGGCTCCACGCGATGGCGGCCTCGAGCGTCTGCTGTCGAACCGGGGCCGCGGCGCTGCCGCCGACGAGCAGGTGGAAACGGTCGTTCAGCCGCTCGACCAGCTGCTTCACCCCGAGTGATCGGAGCCGTCCGGCGGCGAGCTCGATCGCGAGCGGGATGCCATCAAGGCGTCGGGTGAGTTCGACAACGCTAGACATGTTGGCCTCGTTCAGCATGAAACCGCCGCCCGCCGCGCTTGCCCGCTCCACGAGGAGAGCAACAGCTTCAGATTGTGCAACACGTGCGAGCTCCATCGGTGCGCCGTCGGCGGGGAGGGTGAGGGGATGAACAGGAACCACCCGCTCTCCGCTGATGCCGAGCGGCTGCCTGCTGGTAGCGAGTATTCGAAGCTCCGCTGCCTCGTGAAGGAGCGCATCTGCCAGGACGGCGCATGCGTCGAGTAAGTGTTCGCAGTTGTCCAGGATGAGCAGAAGATTCTTGGTCCCGATATGGTCGATGAGCCGGGACACGGGCCATTGACCGGACTCGTCGCGGAGGCCCATCGAGGTCATGACGGCTCGGGTGACGAGCTCGGCGTCGGAGTGCCCGCCGAATTCAACCAGCCAGACGCCGTCAGCGACTCTCCGCTGCACGTCGGCTGCTGCCCGCAACGCGAGGCGCGTCTTACCCACGCCGCCCGGACCCACCAGTGTCACCATGCGAGATGCGGCAAGGCTTGACTTGATCTCCTGGACCTGGTGGCGTCGGCCCACGAAGCTGCTGACTTCCGCCGGGACATTGCCCTGCTTCACTCGTGCTGTGCTTCCCATTCTCCACAGTGTAGGGACGGCATCAGGTACCGGTCATTGTTATCTCTGAGGGCCGAGGCCGACGGCGCTCACGGGCGCTCCAACTCGCACAGTCGATCCCTTCGGGAGTCCCGATCGCTGGACCCTCAGCAGGACGTACTGTTCAGATCGAAAGCCGCCAAGGCCGAGCTCGCTTGGCGCGTGGTGTTCGTCGGAGAATGGCTATGAGAAAACCCCGGCCCTTGAGGGCCGGGGTTCTGCACTGTCTCAACCAGTACCCGCCGGCCGGAGCCGGAAGTCGTGTTCGATCTTATCCCCCAATTTTGTGATCGTGCCATCCGTCCGGAATGCACACATCGCTATGGCTCCGGGAGCAGGAGTCAGGGCCGAAGCGGGAGCGGGCTTGGGTGCCGACTGGAAATTTCTCAAGTCGGCGATAGGGGCTCGTCCGATTGGATGGCCTGCCGGGCGCGACTCCAGTTCACGAGAGGGTGAAGCAGGGAGATCAGCTGATGGCCGGGCTCGGTGAGGGTATAGCTGATGGTCACCGGGGTGGTGGGCTTCACGGTGCGTTCGACCAGGCCTTCGGCCTCAAGCTCTTTCATGCGCGCCGACAGAAGGCGGTCGGAGATGCCTTCGACGAGTGCCTGGTATTCCGAGAAGCGCCGTGCGCCGCGAGCGCCAGCAAGAAGAATGGCAGCGTTCCATTTGCGCCCAGCTAGTTCGGCCGATGCCCGGAAGCGGCGGCACTCCTCTTCATTGATTTGTGGGAATGTAGAGCTGGACACGGAAGCAGCTTACCGTTAGTTAGCGGCTATCCCTCTGCTTGAAAGTTCGGATCCGCGGCGCGAGGGTGGAATTCGACGGCGGGCTTTCCGGTTTGCGAGAAGGAGACTGCAGGACGTGGTTCCTCCATCGGAGTGCCAACCATTCAGCACTGCCGAGCCCGCCTGAGCCACGCAAACAGATCCACGCATTGGAGAGCTTTACCCAAATGGAAATTGGCACCTACAGCTTTGGCGACACGCAGCGTGATGAGGATGGCACCCCTCGTTCGACCGCTGAAGCCATCTGCAACCTCTTTCAGGCCATCGTGCACGCCGACGGTGTCGGCTTGGATTACTTCGCCGTTGGTGAGCACCACACCGTCAGCATGCCCGCGTCCTCGCCGGGGACGATCATCGCTGCGGCAGCCGCGGCGACGAAGAACATCATCCTCGGCAGCGGCGCCAGCATCATCGGTACCGACGATCCGGTTCGGGTGTTCCAGCAGTTCGCGATCGCTGATGCCCTCTCTGGCGGTGGGCGAGTGGAGATTACCGCCGGACGCGGATCATCGGTCGAATCGTTCCCGCTTTTCGGATACGAACTCGGCGATTACGACAAACTCTATGCTGAGAAGCTTGACCTTCTGATGACAATCAACGCGAGCCCGACCGAGTCCATCACCTGGTCAGGATCCGTGCGGCCGAGTCTGAATCAACTGGCCGTGGTGCCCCGCCCGGTGCGAGGGAGCGTGCCGATCTGGCTTGCAACTGGAGGCAACGCAGCATCGTCCGTCCGAGCCGGCCAGCTCGGGCTGCCGATCTCTTACGGCATCATCGGAGGTGAGCCGCACCGCTTCGCGCCGCTGGCGAACCTCTACAGGCGCTCGGCAGCCGAAGCCGGCCACGAGGGTGATTCAGTGAAGGTTGCGGTGGCCGCGCTTGGACTAGTCGCACCGACAAAGGAGGAAGCGTTGGACCGGTTCTATCCCGGCTGGCACAACCTGACCCTCGAAATGGGCCGGCTGCGCGGGTGGTCACCGCAGGACCGGCACGTGTTCGAAGCACAGACGGGCGAGCACGGCGCCTTCTACGTCGGCGCCCCTGACGAGATTGCCCGGCGAATTGTGAACCTCCGCGGTTACATGGGCCACATGCGACACTTCCTCCAGTCGGATGTGGGTGGTCTCCCGCAAGAGCACCTCCTCGAGTCCATCACCCTCCTCGCTACCGAGGTGAAGCCCCGGGTGGAGCGTCTACTCGAGAAGAAGTAGATCCAACCGGGCTCGAACAGTTCCTGGCCTCGGGGCGGATGCTCGTCGCTTCCTGGCTCAGCGCGACGGAGCACTTCTTCCCGTTAGTGCATTATACTGCACTTATGGATCGGAGTGCGGAGTCGCTGGCGCGCGCAATCGGCGCGCGGGTGAAACAGGAACGCAAAGGTCGGGGATGGACGCTCGACCAGCTCGCTGTTGCGGCGGGTGTGAGCCGTCGTATGGTGGTGAACGTCGAGCAGGGATCAGCGAATCCAAGCGTCGGCACCCTCCTGCGCCTGTCCGATGCGCTCGGCGTGGGTCTTCCAGCCTTAGTGGAACCCGCTACGCCCCCGCAGGTAGCGAAGGTGACCCGCCACGGCAAGGGTGCCGTGCTGTGGAAGGGTGAACGGGGCGGCAAAGGCGTGCTGGTAACGGGCACGCAGCCACCCGACGTGGTCGAGTTATGGGATTGGACTCTGGTTCAGGGTGAGCGGCACGAGAGCGAGGCCCATATCGCCGGTACCCAGGAGCTCCTGCACG